>NZ_JBLWIT010000110.1:0-116663 GCF_048381435.1 Rhodococcus mengyinensis
CCGAAGGCGTGCACTTCTTCACCCGCGGCAAGGTCGTCACCACCCGCTGGCTCGACCCCAGCCACGGCGGACTCAACCTCGGCTTCCCCCAGAACGCATAGGTACTGGTTCTCCGCGCCGGACCGTCCGCGGTCCGGCGCGGAGTCCGTTCGATCGAAAGGAACTTCATGAGCGACACCTCTCTCGCCCGCCGTCATCGGGTCGTGGTCATCGGATCGGGATTCGGCGGCCTCTTCGCCACCAAGGCTCTGAAACGGACGGACGTCGATGTCACTCTGATCGATCGCACGACACACCACCTGTTCCAGCCGTTGCTGTACCAGGTGGCGACGGGAATCCTGTCCGAGGGTGAGATCGCGCCCGCGACGCGACTCGTCCTCGAGGACCAGCAGAACGCGTCCGTCCTGATCGGCGGAGTCGAGAAGATCGACGTCGCCGACCGGACCGTCACGTCCACACACCGCGGCCGCACCACCGTCACCGAGTACGACAGCCTCGTCGTCTCGGCAGGTGCCCGTCAATCCTATTTCGGCAACGACCATTTCGCCGAACACGCACCCGGCATGAAAACGATCGACGACGCCCTCGAGCTGCGCGGCCGCATCCTCGGCGCCTTCGAAAGCGCCGAGGTGAGCGCCGACCCCGCCGAGCGGGCGCGACTCCTGACGTTCGTCGTGGTCGGCGCCGGGCCCACCGGAGTCGAGATGGCCGGCGAGATCGCCCAGCTCGCGCACCGCACTCTCGCCGGCGCCTACCGCACCATCGATCCCCGTGAGGCGCGGATCATCCTCCTCGACGCGGCGCCCACGGTGCTCCCGCCCTTCGACGAGAAGCTGCGTCGAGCTGCCGCCGATACGCTGGAGGATCTCGGTGTCGAGATCCAGCTCGGCGCGATGGTGACCGACGTCGACGACGACGGACTCACCGTCCGCGACCAGGACGGCGTCGAGCGGCGGATCGAGGCCGCCTGCAAGATCTGGTCCGCAGGTGTCGCAGCCAGTCCGTTGGGCCGGCAACTGGCCGAACAGACCGGCGCCGACACCGACCGCGCGGGCCGTGTCCTCGTCGAACCCGACCTCACACTGCCCGGCCACAGCAACGTCTTCGTCGTCGGGGACATGATGAACCGCGACGGCCTTCCCGGTGTCGCGCAGGTCGCGATCCAGGGCGGCCGTTACGCCGCGCAGCTGATCGCCGCGGAGGTGCGGGCCCACCGGAAAGGTCGCGACAAGCCCGAACGCACCCCGTTCCGCTACACCGACAAGGGCAGCATGGCCATGATCTCCCGATTCCACGCGGTCGCGAAGGTCGGCCGCCTCCAACTGACCGGGCTGCTCGCCTGGCTGCTCTGGCTCCTGATCCACCTGGTCTACATCGTCGGATTCAAGAGCCGACTCGCGACCGCCATGTCCTGGACATGGTCGTTCCTGGGCAGGACCCGGGGACACCTGGCGGTCACGGAGCAACAGGTGGTCGCGAGGACGGCGATCAACCGGCTCGATGCCTGGGAGGATTCTTCCCGGGCGGTACCCGAGGCGGCGACGGCCTCCGCACGGTGAGTACCGTCCCCTCCGTGCCTGCTTCCGCTCTCACCGTCGGCATCGACGTCGGTGGTACCAGTATCCGTGCCTGCGTGGTCGACGAGACCGGCGAGGTACTCGACTCCGTCCAGGCACCCACACCGCAGTCGGCGAAAGCCCTCGAGGACGCGCTCGACCGCGCCGTCCGCGAGCTCGCGTCCCGTCATCGGATCGCCGCCGTCGGTCTCGCCGTGGCCGGATTCATCAGCTCCGACCTCACCACGGTGCGCTTCGCCCCGCACCTGCCGTGGAAGAACGTGCCGGTCGCGAACGATCTGAGCGACCGGCTCGGACTGCCGGTGGTCCTCGAACACGACGCGAACGCGGCGGCGTGGGCGGAGCACCGGTTCGGTGCCGCCGCCGGTGGTCGCAATGTCGTGATGGTCGCGATCGGCACCGGCATCGGTGCGGCGCTGCTCATCGACGGCACGCTCTACCGCGGCAGTTACGGCGTCGCTCCCGAACTGGGCCACCTCCAGGTGGTCCCGGGCGGCAGACCGTGCGCGTGCGGCAAACGGGGGTGCTGGGAACGGTATTGCAGCGGAACCGCGCTCGTCGACACGGCCATCGAACTCCTCGCCGCCGACCCGACGAGTTCGACGGTCCTTGCACGCGAGGTCGCGAGCGATCCGGGATCGCTCACCGGCCGCCGTATCGCGAGCGCCGCGCGGGACGGCGACCCCCTCGCCGTCCGCACCATGGAGGAGTTCGCCCGGTGGCTGGGCGTCGGACTCGCCATGGTCGGTGACGTCTACGACCCCGATCTCGTCGTCGTCTCCGGTGGCGTCAGTGGCTCGGCTCCGCTGTTCCTCGACCACGCGCGCGACGTCTACGCCTCTCTCGCAACCGGTTCCGGACACCGCCCCCTCGCCCGCATCCGCGAAACCCAACTCGGCGAATCGGCCCAGCGGATCGGGGCCGCCACGATGGCAAGGGACGCGCTGCTGAGCGGAGCTCCGCTCCCCGTGCGTGGTTGACGAGTCTCTGGACTCCTCGAGCACTCACGGGCGCGGCCGCATCGGCCCGCCAAGTTGTGGCGGTTACCGAGTTCTACGACCTCTGCTGCGACGAGGACGAGCGCCGCGGCATCAACCCGGCCCACTCCGGCTCCCATACCTCATCGCCCGTCACGACCCCGACAGCATCGCCCACCGCAGCACACTCGCGGTCGCCGATCGCGACGTATGGATCCGCCCCGCGGAGAACGGTATGGCCTACCTCGACGGACACCTTCCCGCAGCCGACGCCCACACCCTCGCGATGCGGTTGCGGGAGATGTCGATCCACGACGTATGCGCCGACGACCCGCGTACACTCCCCCAGCGGCGAGCCGACGCTCTCACTACCCTCGTCCCCCAAGCACTTCGTGCAGGGAGGTACCCCCAGATAGCACCGGGCACCTCACGTGCCACTGCGGTCGGGAACAGTGCCCGGCCCGTGTCGCCACCGCGGGGACACGGCGGGCACCTCTCATTCAGGTCGTCGTCAACGCCTCGACGCTCCTCGGACTCGACGACCTTCCCGCCCACCTCGAGGGATACGGGCCGATCTGCCCCCAAGTACTTCGTACAGGGAGGTACCCCCAGCGGACTCCGCGCGTACATTGGCCGCCGACGGTGTCTTCCAGCGCATCCACACAATGGCCACCGAAGGCGACGCAGGTGGGCACGTCCTCGGGATCAGTCCCGTTCAGAAGACTCACGGCATACCCGTGACCTACATCCGGAACACAGCAACCAAACCCGAACTCACCTACGCACCGGGGACGGCTCTCGGCCGCAGGATCCGGGCCCGCGACGGCAACTGCCGCTTCCCCAACTGCCAGGTCCCGGCGCGGCTCGCGACATCGACCACACGACGCCGTTCGACCACCCCGAGAACGGTGGTCTCACCGTCGAGTCGAATCTCGCGTGCCTGTGCCGACGCCACCACCGGCTGAAAACCGACGGCTCCTGAACCGTGCGCCAGACCGGGGCAGGGAACCTCGAATGGACCACACCGCGCGGCGACATCATCCGAACCGAACCCGAAGGGGCAGCAATCGAACTCACCCACAACCACATCCGAGGGGTACAGCGCTCCCGTACCCTCCGACTGCTCACCGAGCGCTCCCACGACCAGCAGGACGCGAAATACTTGAACGAACTGCACGGGAGACGAGCCACACACCACCACGCACCGGCACCACCACCCGAAGGCGGCGGCACCGGTGCGTGAGAGCGTGCGATCAGTGGGCGGCGACGGCGGCGGTGGTGCCCGCGGCGGACGCGTCGGGCCTGCCTGCGCCGAGGCGGTCCTCCAACTCTTCGAGGCTGCGCCCCTTGGTTTCCGGGACGAAGCGGTACACGAAGTACACCGATACCAGGTTGACGAGGACGAACAGGCCGAACGTTCCGGTGGACCCGAGGACGGAGTTCAGGATCGGGAAGACGAACGAGATCAAGGCGTTCGTCGTCCAGAGCACGAAGACCGCGATGCCCATCGCGAACCCGCGGATGGCCATCGGGAAGATCTCCGAGAGCAGCAACCACACGCAGGTTCCGATGAAGCACTGCACGAAGGCGACGAACACCATCATCGCGGCGAGGATGATGTAGCTGCGACCCGTGGACGAGGGCAGCAGGAACACCAGCGACAACGCGGCCTGCGAGGATGCCACACCAATGAAACCGGTCAGCAGCATCGTGCGACGATTCACGTAGCCCAGCAGGATGATTCCGAGAATTGTCATGACCACCGACGTGACACCGACCGCGATGGTGGCCACCAGGGACGCGCTGACACCCAACCCGCTCTGTTCCAGGATCGTCGGGGCGTAGTAGTTGACCGTGTTGATGCCCGTCGCCTGCTGCACGATGGCCAGACCGCAGCCGATCCAGAGGATCCGGCGCATCCACGGGTAGTCGCGCAGATAGTGGACGGCGCCACTGACCTTCGAGTTCCGGTCGCGGGCGGCATGGAGGCTGATGCTGGCGTACTCGACTGCGGCCTCCGACTCGCTGCGGCTCAACTCGAGGGTGCTGCGCGTCTCGGTGAGCCGGCCCTTCGACGCGTACCAGCGCGGTGAATCCGGGAGCACGAGCATGCCGAGCATCAGTAGAACTGCGGGCACCGAGGCGATGGCCAGCATGTACCGCCACACCGTCGGATCCTCGATGAGGTGATCGAGTAGCGCGTTGATCGAGAAGGCGAGCATCTGACCGGTGACGATCATCAGTTCGTTGATGGTCACCATCCGCCCGCGACGCTCGACCGGCGCCATCTCGGCCAGGTAGAGCGGGCAGGTGACGGCGGCGGCGCCCACACCGAGACCGAGGACGATCCGCGCCAGCACCATGATCTCCACGTTGGGGGCCATCGCACACCCGAGGGCGCCGACGAGAAACAGACCCGCACAGACGAGGAGCGTGCGCTTGCGGCCGAGAGCGTCCGACAGCCGGCCTCCGAGCAGCGCACCGACGGCGGCCCCCGGGAAGAGCAGCGAGCTCACGACGGTGGCTTCGCCGACGGCGCTGAGGTTCAGCTCGTCCTTCATGTAGAGCAGCGCACCGGAGATCACACCGGTGTCGTAGCCGAACAACAGGCCGCCGAGCGTGGAGATGACGGTGAGCTTGGTCAGGAAGCGTTTGTGACTGCGCTCGTTGCGCGCAGCGCCGCCGCTTCCGCGGGCACTGGCAGCCGAGTGGGTTGTCGACATCAGGTGTTGGCCTTTCTGGGGAATGCTCACGCATCGCGACACGGAAGATCAGTTCACGTGTCGATACCGCCCGAGTGCGCTCGGCTCGATGCAGCCGAAGGGGCGTACTTTGCTGAACTGAAGCGCTTCACTAACGCGCTTCAGTTATCTACTATGATGTGAATCACAGAGGGTGTCAAGGGCAGAGATCGGGCTGCGTGAGAATGCCCCCTGACGACGCAACCGAGGGAGATCGAGATGCTCGACGATCGAGCCGCCGCGCACGACGGTGCGGAGCGGCTACCGGCCGGCCTGCACCGACGCCCCACGATGGCCGATGTCGCGACGCGGGCCGGGGTGTCGCGCACCCTGGTGTCACTGATCTTCAGCAACAAGCCCGGAGCGTCCGACGAAACCCGGGACCGCGTCCTCCAGGCTGCAGACGACCTCGGTTATCGGCTCGACCGGGCCGCCCGCATGCTCGCGCGCGGCCGCAGCCGCACCCTCGGCGTGCTCATCGACGTCCACCAGACGTTCCAGGCCGACCTGATCGGAACCGTCTACGCGGAGGCGGAGGCCGCCGGATACGAAGTCCTGCTTTCCGCGAGCGCACCCACCCGGGACGAACACAAGGCGATCGAAGCCCTCCTCAGCCACCGGTGCGAGGGCCTGATCCTGCTCGGCCCGCTCTCCGAGGTGGCGTATCTGCGCACGCTCGCGGACCGTGCCGTCGTCACCGTCGTCGGCCGCGCACTCCCTCACACCGCCGTCGACACCGTGCGGACAGCGGACGCCAAGGGCATCCGGCAGTCCGTCGACCACCTGGTCGAACTCGGGCATCGCGAGATCGTGCACGTCGACGGCGGCGCGGACCCGGGCTCACCCGAACGGCGTCGCGCGTACCTCGCGGCGATGCGCAGGCACGACCTCTCCGACCACATTCGCGTCATTCCCGGCCAGCACACCGAGGACGCAGGCATCGCCGCCGCGAACACCCTGCTGGCCGAGGACCGCCTGCCGACCGCCGTGCTCGCCGGCAACGACCGCTGCGCCATCGGTCTCATGGACGTGTTCACCCGCGCTCACGTCGACGTGCCGGGAGACATCTCGATCGTCGGGTACGACGACAGCCACCTTGCCCAGTTGTACCGGATCGACCTCACCACCGTGCGGCAGGACACGGAGGGCCTGGCGCGGCACGCCGTGCAGTTCGCCATCGGCCGGCTCGAGAACGACGACCTCGACCCGCAGGATTTCGTGATCGACCCCCACCTGGTGGTGCGCGGCNCCGGTCCGGCCCGGTCGTAGCCGCGCCCCGCCGGCACGATTCAGCGCAGAGGCGACGGCCTCACCGCGTGATGCTCCTCAGGTATTCGACGCTCCTGACCACGTCGCGCACGGGACCTTCGTCCTCCGGCTCCGACGAGAGAATGGTGTCCTGTTCGAGGACGTACCAGCCGTCGTAGCCCTGATTCTGCAGCCGCTCGACCACCCCGGCGATATCCACGTCCCCGGTGCCCAGTGGCGTGTACATCCCCTGCGCGACAGCCTCGGTGTAGGTGAGCTCGCCCACCCGGACCCGCGCGAGAAGCGCCGCGTCGACATCCTTCAGGTGCGCGTGGGCGATTCGTTCGGGGGCCGTGGTGACGAGGTCGAGGGGGTCGGTGCCGCCGATCAGCAGGTGCCCGGTGTCCAGGCACAGCGGAATCGACGAGCCGTCCAGGATGCGGTCCACCTCGGCACGGTTCTCGATCATCGTCCCCACGTGGGGGTGGATGACCGCCCGGAGCCCGCGGTCGGCAGCGGCCGACGACAGACGGTCGAGGTTGCGCAACAACGTCTTCCATCCCGAGTCGTCGAGTTCCGGTCGCGAATCGTAACCGACGGCTCCCGTCACCGCCGCCAGGACCATCACCTCCGACCCCGACGCGACGAGTGACTCGATCGCCCCGCCGACCGCAGCGACCGCGTCATGATCCGGATCGTGGAGCAGCACCGGAACGAATCCCCCGACCGCAGTCAGGTCGTACCGGGCGAGAGTGTCCGTCAGCTCGAACGGATCCGAGGGGAGGAATCCGTCCGGACCCAGTTCGGTGGCAGCCAGGCCGGCGTCACGCATCTCGGTGAGCACCCGGTCGGGGCCGAGCTGGTGACCCCAGCCCTCCACCTCACACACTCCCCACGAAATGGGCGCACCTGCAAGTCGAATCGTCATTGTCCTCTTTCATCCCATCGCACCGGTCGGTGCTGTTGTAGTGACAATGTGGCCGCGTCGGGAATCCCGCTCACGGCTGTCGCCGGGCGGTCTGCGCGACCAGACGTTCTGCGAGTACCACTGGATCGACGCTCTCCCGCAACGCTTCCCACACCGTGTCCACCTGAGTGGCCGGCGCGAGACTGTGCACCGGTTGATCGTGGTCGAGATTGGTGGGGAACGGGTAACACTCGGCCGTCGCGACGACGGCATTGCGGAGGGTGCGCTCACTCGCCCCGGCACTCTGCAGTGCCAGCAGGGCGGGGTACACGGCGTTCGCCATGCCCTCCCGGTCCAGCACCTCCATCGCCCTGCCGAACGGCGACGAGACCTGGAGCAGATTGGCCATCCGCCGGATCGCGTCCGAACGGTTGTGGCCTGCGCCGTGGTAGAGCGCCGGGTTGAAGAACACCGCGTCGCCCTTCCTCAGCGGCAGCTGAACATGACTGGCGCGGAAGAACTCGACGAACTCCGGTAGGGAGACCGCCAGGTAGCCCGCCTCGAACAGTTGCGAGTACGGCAGGTACAGGGTGGGACCGCTCTCGACGGGCATGTCGCAGTGCGCCACCGCCCCTTGCAGTGTCAGCGTGGCCGACATCCGATGCAGGTGCGCCGGATACTCGGCCAGCTCGTGCCGGGGCACGATGCCCAGGTGGTAGTCGCGATGCGGCACCTGCGCGGCGCCGCCGGGGTTGACCACGTTGACCTGCGACGTCACCTGATACAGCGGGCCCAGCCAGCTCTGGCAGATCAACGCGAGGATGTCGTTGGCGTAGTACTCGGCGAACACATCGGGGGCGCCGAAAGCCAGCTTCTGCGCGGCGTTCCAGATGCGGTCGTTGGCGCCCACCTTGCCGAAGTGGTCACCCACCACACCACCCGACGCGTGTTGCTGCGCGATGAGGAGGTCGAACTGTTCCGTGGCGCGATCCAGTACGCCGAGATCACTGAAGGCATTCTGGAACAACACGATTCCGGGACCGTCCGTGAGCGCGCGCCCGAGTTCGGTCTGCACGGCGCGGCGGGACTGCGCGTCGTCGAGGTGGGGCTTCAGCAAGTCACTGCGGTACAGCAGGACGTTCTGCTCCACGGAGTGAGCGAACGGGTAGTCGGCGAGGTTCGTCGAGCGATCCACGGAGACGCGAAACGCGTCGAGGTCGCAGTCGGAGTCGCGGATCCACTCACGCCGGCCGGTCGGCGGAGGAGTCGTGATGGTCATGGAGATAGTCTTGCCGTGATGTGAGTGGCAAACAACAGCAGAAATCCATCATTTTCACCTCAGGAGGCGGCCGTGAAGCACCGCTACAAGGTCCGTGAGATCGCCCAGCAGTCGGGATTGAGCGAGGCCACGGTCGACCGCGTGCTCCACGAACGCCCCGGCGTACGGGAATCGACGAGAGCGGAAGTGCAGCAAGCGATCCGCGATCTCGACAAACAACGCACCCAGTTGAAGCTGAGTGGACGCAAGTTCCTCGTCGACGTCGTCATGCAGTCCCCCGAACGCTTCACCACCGCGTTCCGCGCGGCCGTGGAGGCGGAACTGCCCGCTCTCGCCCCCGCCGTCGTGCGATCGCGGTTCCATTTCCGGGAAACCGGCTCGACACCGGCGATGGTCGAGACCCTCGATCGGATCGGGGCCCGCGGCACACAGGGCGTGATCGTGAAGGCGCCCGACTCCGTCGAGGTCGTCGAGGCCATCGACCGGCTCACCGCGGCGGGGATACCGGTGGTCACCTATGCCACCGACGTGCCGGGCAGCTCGCGGGCCGGCTACGTCGGGATCGACAACCGGGCCGCGGGGGCGACTGCCGCGTACCTCGTCGACCAGTGGCTCGGCGACCTGTCGTCCGCCGTCCTGATCACGCTGAGCAGCAATGCCTTCCGTGGCGAGGAGGAACGGGAGATGGGGTTCCGAGCCGCACTGCGAAGTTTCGGCACCGACCGTGCGGTGATCGACATCGCGGAGAGCGACGGGCTCGACGCGACCATCGAGAGCCTGGTGCTCCGGGCGCTCGAGCAGAACCCGGACATCGCGGCCGTCTACTCGATCGGCGGCGGCAACGTGGCCACGGCCCGCGCATTCGAACGCACCGGCCGCACCTGTCGCGTGTTCATCGCCCACGACCTCGACGAGGACAATACGCGGCTGTTGCGGGCCGGCACGCTCTCCGCCGTGCTGCACCACGATCTGCGGGCCGACGCCCATCTGGCGTGCCGCATGTTGCTGCAGGCCCGGGGCGCGCTCGGCGGTGTCGCGACCGCCGCCTCACCCATCCGGGTGGTCACCCCGTACAACCAGCCCTGACGGCGTGGATCAGCGCCTAGCCCTGCCCCTGGGGGACGGGCACGCCGCGGGACTGGAACCAGCCCGCCGGATCCATCTTGGTTCCGTTGACCGCCCACACCTCGTAGTGCAGGTGCGGGCCGGTCGACTGACCCCGGTTGCCCATGGTGGCGATCTGGTCGCCGGCCCGGACCTGCTGACCGACCGACACCAATGACTGGTCGATGTGGCCGTACACGCCGGTGGTGCCGTCGTCCTGCTGGATGCGGACCCACAATCCGAATCCCGACGCCGGACCGGTCTCGATCACAGTGCCGTTGGTGACGGCCTTGATCGGGGTGCCGATGGAGTTGGCGATGTCGATGCCGTTGTGGTTGGTGCCCCACCGCGGACCGAAGCCCGAGGTGAAGGTGCCGTCGGCCGGGACCAGCACAGCGGGTCGGCGTGCCGCTTCCGCGGCCGCAGCCGCGCGTGCAGCCTGTTCTGCGGCCTCGCGAGCCAGCCGCTCGACCTCGGCCTTCTCGAACGCGAGCCGCTCGACCTCACGCTGGGCGGCGCGCTGGAGTTGCTCGGCGTAGTCGACGGGCACTGGGCGCGTGACCTGTAGGAACTGGGGCGGTGTCGAGAGAGACACGCCTGTCTCGGTCGACGCCTGCGCTACCTCACCGGTGGCCGCGGAGGCGATCCCCCCGGATGCGAGCAGTGCAGCGGCCGCCAGCGAGGTCGCGACCAGCCGTCTACGGGAGGTCGTTGTCGAACGGAGGCGCCGGGTGCGCCGGGCGTGCGGGACGGTGTTCGGGTGTAGAGCCAAAACCACATTCCTCTGTCGAGTTCGTGATCGATAACGAAACGGTCACGGTTTCGACACAGGTTAGTACGGATCGGGCTAAATCCTGCGCGTCGCATTGACGAATGTGCTGCGATCTCGCGTCCCGAACCGGATTTTCCGGTCTCATCAGTCACATGCACCCCGTGAGCGCACATCGACGACAGTGGTCACGCACAAGAAGTGTCAGAAGTCACGGAGCCCGCGGTCGTGACCGCGGGCTCCGTGACCTTCGAATCAACCGCTCAGCCGGCGGCCCGCAGCTGCGCCGCCAAACGCATCGCGGAGTTCGCGTCCCCGTAACCCTCGTAGCCGCCGACGCGTTGCACCACCTCGAAGAACAGATCGGCGCCCACCGTCTGGGTGAACAGGTGGAAGAACTCGCCATGGGCATCGGCGTCGTACATGATGCCCGACCCACTCATCCGGTCCAGGAGCTCGCGGGAGAGTCCGAAGCGGGCCTCGAGATCGTCGTAGTAGTTCGGCGAGATCACGAGGGCCTCGAACCCGTTGGACTGCATGGTCGCGGCGGCGGTGAAAATGTCCGTGCACGAGAACGCGACGTGGCTGATGCCGCCGCGCCGGGCCGCGGCGATGTGGGAGTTGCCCGACACCGCACCCGGAACCATGTTCAAGGAGATGCGCAGCGGACGGTCGATGCCGTCGGCACCCGTCTGATCCATCGTCAGGGCCTGACTGCGCATCATGCCGACCGCGTCGGTGACGTCGAGGCCCTCGTGCGGCGCCATCGCGAACACCGAACGGAGCAGCAGCATGATGCCGTCCCAGTTGTCGGACGGCACGGCGAGCGCCACGTGATCGACCCCGGTGAACACGGGCACCTCGTCCTGCCAGCGCGACTCCGTCGGATACAGATCGAACGCCGACTGCCACGAGGCGGCACTGCCCGGGCCGCGCAGATCCAGCGACGTCGCATCGGTGATCTTCAGACGCACCACATCCGATTCGGGGGCCGTGTCCACACCGGGCAATAGGACCTCGTGCACCGGGACCTCGAGCGCCGCGGCGCGCTCACCCCACGCATCGGGATCGCTCGACCGGATACCGATCTGGGTGAGCACCGGCAGGTGCGCAGGCAGGCCCGGAGCGGTCCACACGGTGCCCGCGGTCGCGTCCACCACGATGGTCATCCGGCCGTGCCGCCACAGCTGGAGGTCGTGGCTGCGGTGGCGGCCCACCAGACGGAATCCGATGTGCTGCAGCGCCTGCCGAAGGTCGGAATCCTTGCCGGGACCGGCCGCGAGCCGGAGCGACACGATGCCTTCGAGGGGTGCGCGCGGCGGCGGCTCGAACAGGGCCAGACCGCGCCCGGTGTCCTCACCGTGCTCGGCCTGCACGCGTGCGACCTCCTCCTGGAGGTACAGCAGCGAGCGGTGAGCGTCGGCTGCCGTGCGGCCCGTGGACGACTGCCGGAACGTGTCGTTGAAGATCTCGAGCGACCACGGTCCGGTGTATCCGGCGGCCTGGACGTGCGCGCCGAACGTCGCGAGATCGAAGTTGCCCTGCCCCGGGAAGTTCCGGTGGTGCCGGCTCCACTGCAGGATGTCCATCGACATGCGGGGCGCGTCGGCGAGCTGGAGGAAGAAGATCTTCTCCCCCGGGATGTCACGGATGCCGGACGGGTCGTCGCCGCGGGAGAGGATGTGGAAGCTGTCGAGGCAGGTGCCGAGGGCCGGATGATCCGCGTCCTGCACGATCTTCCACGCGTGCCGGTACGTATTGACGTGCGTGCCCCAGGCCAGCGCCTCGTAGGCGATGCGGAGTCCCCGGCTGTGTGCGCGCTCGGCGAGGGTGTGGAGTTGCTCGGTCAGGCGGGCGTCGTCCCGCACCGCCTCGGGCAACGGCGAGGAGCACACCAGCAGGGTGTCGCAGCCGAGCTGCTCCATGATGTCGAACTTGCGCTCGGCTCGGATCAGGTTGCGAGCGAACGTCGTGTCGTCCACGGAGTCCAGATCGCGGAACGGCTGATACAGATCGAGGGTGAGTCCGAGATCCGCTGCGCGGGAAGCCAGCTCACGCGGCGACCACGGCGAGCTCACGAAATCGGGTTCGAACACCTCGAATCCGTCGAACCCGGCTGCCGCGATCGCGGTGACCTTCTCCTCCAGCGATCCGCTCAGGGATACCGTGGCAACGCTCGTACGAACCTGTCGTCCCATGTGGCGTCAGCCCTTGTTGCAGATGAAGTCGACGGCCAGCGCATAGCCGAGAATGCCGAGTCCGGCGATCACACCGGTCGCGACTCCGGACACGTACGAGTGGTGCCGGAATTCCTCGCGGGCGTGCACGTTGCTGATGTGCACCTCGACGAGCGGCACCTCGAGCGTCACCAGGGCGTCGCGCAACGCCACCGACGTGTGCGTGAAACCGCCGGGGTTGATCACGACGCCCGACGCCGTGGTCCGGGCCTCGTGCACCCAGTCGATCAGATGGCCCTCGTGGTTGGACTGCCGCGCGACGATCTCACGTCCGGCTTTCGCAGCAGCCGTGCGGCACAACTCGACCACGTCGTCGAGCGTCTCCCGCCCGTACACCTCGGGTTGCCGTTGCCCCAGCAGGTTCAGGTTGGGGCCGTTGAGAACAAAGATCGGTCCGGGAGCGGTCATCGCGCGCTTTACCTCCATTTGTACGAACTAGTGAGTTAGTTCGCACCCAGGATACAGCGCACTCCCGCCTAGGCGGACTTGTCTCGGCGTTCTCCCCGCTCCGGCTTGCGCGGAACGATGGTCGGAAGCACGTTGTCGTTGACCGTCTCGGCGCTGACCACGACCTTCTCGACGTCGTCACGGCTCGGGATGTCGTACATGACCGGCAGCAGGACTTCCTCCATGATCGCGCGCAGTCCACGAGCACCGGTTCCGCGGAGGATCGCCTGGTCGGCGATGGCCTCGAGCGCGTCCGTGGTGAACTCCAACTCCACGCCGTCCATGTCGAACAACCGGTTGTACTGCTTGACCAGCGCGTTCTTCGGCTCGGACAGGATCTGGACGAGCGATTCCTTGTCGAGGTTCGTCACCGACGCCACCACGGGAAGACGACCGATGAACTCGGGGATGAGCCCGAACTTGATCAGGTCTTCCGGCATGACCTCCGCGAAGTGGTCCTGGGTGTCGATCTCCGCCTTGGACCGCACCTCCGCACCGAAACCGATGCCGCGCTTGCCCACGCGATCGGACACGATCCGCTCGAGGCCGGCGAACGCCCCCGCCACGATGAACAGGACGTTCGTCGTGTCGATCTGGATGAACTCCTGATGCGGGTGCTTGCGACCGCCCTGCGGCGGCACGCTGGCCTGCGTGCCCTCGAGGATCTTCAGCAAAGCCTGCTGCACACCCTCGCCGGACACGTCCCGCGTGATCGACGGGTTCTCGCTCTTGCGGGCGATCTTGTCGACCTCGTCGATGTAGATGATGCCGGTCTCGGCGCGCTTGACGTCGTAGTCGGCGGCCTGGATCAGCTTGAGGAGAATGTTCTCGACGTCCTCACCGACGTAGCCGGCTTCGGTGAGCGCCGTCGCATCGGCGATCGCGAACGGGACGTTGAGCATCTTCGCCAGCGTCTGAGCCAGATACGTCTTGCCGCAGCCCGTGGGACCGAGCATGAGAATGTTCGATTTCGCCAGCTCGACCGTCTCGCCGCGCGCATCACGACCCTTGTCGCCGGCCTGGATGCGCTTGTAGTGGTTGTAGACCGCAACGGCGAGAGTCCGCTTGGCGGCATCCTGGCCGATCACGTAGTTCTCGAGGAAGTCGCGGATCTCGGCCGGCTTCGGCAGCTCGTCGAGCTTCACCTCGCTGGACTCGGCCAGCTCCTCTTCGATGATCTCGTTGCACAGGTCGATGCACTCGTCGCAGATGTACACCCCAGGCCCAGCAATGAGCTTCTTGACCTGCTTCTGGCTCTTACCGCAGAAAGAGCACTTGAGCAGATCCCCGCCGTCACCGATGCGTGCCATCTCGTCAGGTCCCTACTTCCTTCGTCTACGTGCAACCATCGAACCGATCCCACGCCGTGCGCGCACCGACCGAAAACGAAAGCCCGTTATGTGACCGTACCCGCAGATCGCGAGCGAGGTCGACTGGTTGTCGGTGATTCGCGCACCGATCTTCCGGGAAAGCCAGCCTTGCCGATCCCGCACCCGGCTCGCGGCAACCGCGCCGTCACGGCGTGTCGCCCGAGCCGGGGCGGCAGGAAATCACTTCTGGGCGCTGAGTTTGCGGTACTCGAGCACGTCGTCGATGATCCCGTATTCCTTGGCCTCGGCGGCCGTGAGGATCTTGTCGCGGTCGGTGTCCTTGCGGATCACGTCGGCGTCCTTGCCGGTGTGCTTCGCGAGGGTGGTCTCCATCAGGCGACGCATCCGCTCGATCTCGGCGGCCTGGATCTCGAGGTCGGAGACCTGACCCTGGATGCCGCCGGTGGCGGGCTGGTGGATGAGGACACGAGCGTTCGGCAGGGCGAGACGCTTGCCGGGGCTACCGGCCGCCAGCAGCACCGCGGCAGCCGAGGCCGCCTGGCCGAGGCACACCGTCGTGATGTCGGCGCGCACGTACTGCATGGTGTCGTAGATCGCCATCAGCGAGGTGAACGAGCCACCCGGCGAGTTGATGTACATGGTGATGTCGCGATCGGGGTCCAGCGACTCGAGAACGAGAAGCTGAGCCATCACGTCGTTGGCCGACGCATCGTCCACCTGCACGCCGAGGAAGATGATGCGCTCCTCGAACAGCTTGTTGTACGGGTTGGACTCCTTGACGCCGTAGCTCGAGTGCTCGATGAAGGACGGCAGGATGTAACGCGACTGGGGGCCTGCGGGCGCCTGGCCTCCCAGGCTGCGGGGATCGAACAGGTTGGTCATCAGTTCTCCAAGGGATGTGTGGGAGCGGTCAGTGAGGAAGCCGGGCTGCTACTGCCCGGTCCCGCCCGCCTGCGCCGCGCGGGAGACGACGTGGTCGACGAAACCGTATTCGAGTGCCTGCTTCGCGGTGAACCAGCGGTCACGATCCGAATCGGCGGTGATCTGCTCGACCGTCTGACCGGTGTGCTCGGCGATCAGCTCGGCCATTTCGCGCTTGGTGTGCGCGAACTGTTCGGCCATGATCGCGATGTCACTGGCGGTACCACCGATTCCGGCGGACGGCTGGTGCATCATGATCCGCGCGTGCGGGAGGGCGTAGCGCTTGCCCTTGGCCCCGGCGGAGAGCAGGAACTGGCCCATCGACGCGGCCAGACCCATTCCGAACGTCGCGACGTCGCACTCGGCGAACTGCATCGTGTCGAAGATCGCCATACCGGCGCTGACCGACCCGCCGGGCGAGTTGATGTAGAGGGAGATGTCCCGGCTGGGATCCTCTGCCGACAGCAGCAGGATCTGAGCGCACAGCTTGTTCGCGATGTCGTCGTCGACCTGGGTACCGAGGAAGATGATGCGCTCGCGCAGCAGGCGTTCGTACACCGAGTCGCTGAGGTTCAACCCAGCGGTGGCTGAAGTCATGGCGGGACTCTGCAAAGTCTCCAGGTGATTGGAAGTCACGGTACCTGCCTTCTCCGTAAATCGTTGATTGCTGACACAGACACTAACGAAGGAGGGCGGCACCGGAGTCCCGGTGCCGCCCTACTTCGCTCAAAGCGGAAAACAACTCACAGCCGAACGCGAGAAAAACATCCCGCGACCAGCATTACTTCTGGTCTTCGCTCTCGGTGGAATCCGACGAAGCCTCGTCCGTGGACGCAGCCTCCTCGGCCTCGGCCTCACCGTTGCCGAACAGTTCGGCGGTGTCGACAGCGGCACCCGAGGTGTCGGTGACGGTGGCCTGCTCGACGACACCGGCGAGAGCCTTGCCGCGACGCACGTCCGCGAAGACGGCGCCGAGCTGACCGGCCTGCTGAATCTGCTGGATGAACTGCTCGGGCGCCATGCCGTAGCGCTGCGCCTGGAACAGGATGCGCTCGGTGAGCTCGTCCTGGCCGACGGTGACGTCGGAGGCGTCGGCGATGGCGTCCAGCAGCAGCTGGGTCTTCACCGAGCGCTCGGCGCTCTCCTTGGCGTCCTTGTCGAACTCTTCGCGGCTCGTGCCCTGCTCCTCGAGGAGCTTGTTCAGCGCTTCCTCGTCGTGATCGAGACCGTGCACGGCGTCGTGGAGTGCAGCGTCGACCTCGGCCTTGACGACAGCCTCGGGCAGCGGGACCTCGACGGTCTCCAGGAGGGTCTCGAGGACCTTGTCGCGGATCTGACCGGCCTGCTCGACCTTGCGAACGCGTCCGACGCGCTCACGCAGGTCGGCCTTCAGCTCGTCGAGGGTGTCGAACTCGCTTGCCAGCTGAGCGAACTCGTCGTCCTCGGCGGGCAGCTCGCGCTCCTTGACGGTGCCGACGGTGACGGTGACGACAGCTTCCTTGCCCGCGTGGTCACCGGCGACGAGCGTCGAGGTGAACTCCTTGGACTCGCCGGCCTTGACGCCGACGACGGCCTCGTCGAGGCCCTCGATGAGCTGACCCGAACCGACCTCGTGCGACAGACCGCTCGCGGTGGCCTCGGGAACGGCCTCACCGTCGACGGTGGCCGACAGGTCGATGGAGATGAAGTCTCCGTCCTCGACCGCACGCTCGACACCGGTGAGGGTGCCGAAGCGCTGACGCAGCGACAGCAGCTGCTCCTCGACGGCCTCGTCGGTGATCTCGATCGGATCGACGGTGACGCTCAGCTCGCTGTAGTCGGGCAGCGTGATCTCGGGACGGACGTCGACCTCGGCGGTGAACTCGAGGAGCTCGCCGTCCTCGATCTTCGTGATCTCGATCTCGGGCTGACCGATCGCCTTCACCGAGGCGCTGGTGACGGCCTCGGAGTAGCGGGACGGGAGTGCGTCGTTGACGACCTGCTCCAGGACTGCGCCACGACCGACACGGGCTTCGAGCAACTTGGCCGGTGCCTTGCCCGGACGGAAGCCGGGGAGACGGATCTGTTGCGCGAGGGCCTTGTAGGCCTTGTCGAAATCAGGCTTGAGCTCCTCGAAGGGCACCTCAACGTTGATACGGACTCGCGTCGGGCTGAGCTGCTCGACGGTGCTCTTCACGGACTGGCTCCTTCGTGTGGTCGTGCTTTTTCGGTGCGGCAGTTGCCTGCCCTGTGGTTCTGGTCGGGGTGACAGGATTTGAACCTGCGACCCTCCGCTCCCAAAGCGGATGCGCTACCAAGCTGCGCTACACCCCGGTCGAAGCCGGCTCTCGCCAACCTCGCGAGGACCCGAGGAAGAATCCTACGGCCCCCCGATTATGAAATCCAAAGCGAGGTTGGGTACAGTCACTCATCGCAGACGACATGCATGGCGATCCCAGGTTGTCGAATGCACGGGGATGTAGCTCAATGGTAGAGCCTCAGTCTTCCAAACTGATTACGCGGGTTCGATTCCCGTCATCCCCTCCACACAGGAGCGTTCCCACCCCAGGGAACGCTCCTTTTTTGTCGCGCACGGGCGGTCGCGGACGCCTCGGCTGCTATGACATGCGTCACAGGCGCACGAGACGCGCCCGCGCCTCTCTTCTGCGGACCGCTCCCCCGTTCGCCGAGCGCGTAAGCACGATTTCGGTCAGTACTCTGGGAGATGTCTGATTTGTCCCCTACTCGTGGATGTTGCAGCCCCGCAGCCGGCGGTCCGCGAGAACTCCGGAGGCCCACCGTGGAACTGCTACTCATTCTCGTGATCGTGGCGGCGGTCGCCTTCCTGGTGGTGAGGAGCCGCAACAACCGCGCCGGGCAGACCGCGAACCAGCTCGAGGACGCCAAGGCGGACGCTCGCCAGGCCATCGAACGGCTCGGCGGACAGGTGTACAGCCTCACCGGGTCCGACACCGCCTCGCAGCAGGCACTCGCCGACGCGTCCGAGCGGTACACCGCGGCGGGCTCCCAGATCGATCAGGCCACGACGCCCGTCCAGGCGCGTCTCGCCAAGCAGACGGCGCTCGAGGGTCTCTACTACATCCGCGCCGCCCGGACGGCCATGGGCATGGACCCCGGCCCGGAGATTCCGTCGATCGACGGCCAGAAGTCCGCGGGAGCGGTCACCGAGGACCGTGAGGTCGAGTTCGAGGGGCGGCAGGTCGCGGCGTCGCCGAACCCGTCGTCGAAGACCCCGAACTACTACCCCGGTGGCCGTGTCGCGGGACGCCCGGTTCCCGCCGGCTGGTACTCGGAGCCGTGGTGGAAGCCCGCTCTCGTCGCAGGCGCGTGGGGCCTGGGCTCGATGTTCCTGTTCTCGGCGATGTTCTCGGGGATGGCCGGAGTGGGGTACGACGCGCAGGGCTTCGAGAGCGGAGCGGGCGACGCGTCCCAGGACACCGGTGACGCGGGTGCGGACGGCGGTGGCGACGGCGGTGACGCAGGCGCAGACGGCGGCGGCGACATGGGCGGGGACGCCGGTGGCGACGGCGGCGGATTCGACTTCGGCGGCGGCGGAGACGGCGGCGGGTTCGACTTCGGTGGCGGGTTCGACTTCTAGCCGGCCGTCAGGAGGGCTGGCAGCTCGGGCACCAGAAGAGGTTGCGGCCCTTCATGACCGAGTGGGTGACTGGGGTGCCGCAGATCCGGCACGGTGATCCCGCCCGCCGGTAGACGTACGTCCGGGGACGGTCCTTGGCATACGCCGGATCGCCGTGATCGTCCTCGGGACGGACGACGTGCATCTTGCCGCGGCGGACCCCGACCTTCATCAGGGCGACGAGGTCGGCCCACAGCACGTCCCACTCGGCACGGGACAGCGCACGACCGGGCCTGTCGGGGTTGATGCCGTGCCGGAACAGGACCTCCGCCCGGTACACGTTGCCGATGCCGGCGATCACGGCCTGATCCATCAGCAGTGCCCCGATCGGGGTCTTCGACGCCGAGATGCGCTTCCACGCCTTGTCGGGGTCGGCGTCCGTGCGGAGCGGGTCCGGCCCCAGCCGCGCCTCGATGGCGGCGACCTGAGGCGGATGGAGAACCTCGCAGGCCGTCGGACCGCGGAGGTCGGTGCCGAATTCGGCGCCGACCATCCGCATCCTGACCTGCCCGACCGGCGGTTCCATCGGAACGGCCGATTCCGTGAACGCTCCGTACAGTCCCAGGTGGACGTGCACGACCAGTCCCGACTCGTAGTGATGCCACAGGTGTTTACCCCAGGCCTCGGACTTGACGAGAACGCGGCCGTCGACGAGCGCCGCGTCCTCGGAAAATCTGCCCTGCGGGCTCAGCACCCGCACCGGCGCACCGGCGAACCGGCGTTGGTGTAGCCGGGCCAGCCGGTGCAGGGTGTGACCTTCGGGCAAGGGCGATCAGGCCTCGGGCAGGGCGGGGGCGACGCCGGTCTTCTCGAACTCGGACAGGATGTCGATGCGGCGCTGGTGGCGCTCCTCGTTCGACCACTCGGCGGCGAGGAACGCGTCCACGATCGCGAGGGACTCCTCGAGGGAGTGCATGCGCCCGCCGAGGCCGATCAGCTGAGCGTTGTTGTGCTGGCGGGCCAACTGCGCGGTCTCGACGCTCCACGCCAGGGCACACCGCGCACCCTTCACCTTGTTCGCGGCGATCTGCTCACCGTTGCCGCTGCCGCCCAGCACGATGCCGAGGCTGCCCTCGTCGGCGACGACACGACGGGCCGTCTCGATGCAGAAGGCGGGGTAGTCGTCGAGGGCGTCGTAGACGTGAGCGCCGCAGTCGACGGTCTCGTGGCCCGCGGCCTTCAGGTGTTCGATGATCTCGTTCTTACGTTCGAATCCGGCATGGTCGGCACCCAGGTATACGCGCATGACTGGTGATTCTGTCAGGCGTCGTCGCGAATCGTGTCAGGGGCCCGGGACGCTTATCGTGATCAGCATGTATCCCGACAACGGACAGAACTGGGGACAGTCGTATCCGGGACATCGGCCGGTCTCCGCGCAGCACCAGTGGGGCGTCGGGACGGGATGGAATCCTCCGGTCCCGTTGCCGGGCCTCATGCCGAACGACCGGCCCGCCCGGCACTCGTGGGAGATCCCGCTGCTCGTGGTGGCCATCGTTCTCACCGTCGTCGCCTACGTGGCGGCGATCGTGGCGCTCTTCCTCGGCGTGGTGTCCACGTGGGTGCTCATCGTGCTGGTCGCGCCGATCCTCATCGCCGTCGGCCGCGGCCAGCTCTACGGCTCGCAGCAGGTGAACGGGATCAAGATGACACCCACCCAGTTCCCCGACGGGTACCGGATGGTGGCCGAGGCGGCCGCACGGTTCGGGATGACCGAACCACCCGACGCGTACGTCGTGCTCGGGAACGGCCGGATCAACGCGTTCGCGTCCGGACACGGCTTCCGCCGCTTCGTCGTGGTGTACAGCGATCTGTTCGAGATCGGCGGCGAGGCCCGCGAGCCCGACGCCCTCGCCTTCATCATCGGCCACGAGGTCGGTCACATCGCGGCCGGTCACGCCTCCTACTGGCGGCAACTGGGACAGTTCGCCGCCAACTACATTCCCGTCGTCGGGTCGGCGCTGTTCCGTTCGATGGAATACACCGCGGACAACCACGGCTACTGCGTCCGGCCCCAGGGCGCCCGCGGCGCGATGGGCGTGCTCGGCGCCGGCAAATATCTCGTGAGCATCGTCGGATTCGACGAACTCGCCGACCGGGCCACCACCGAACGCGGGTTCTTCCCGTGGTTCGTGAATCTGCTGTCGGGACATCCGGTGCTCACCTGGCGTGCCGCCGCCCTGCGGAACAGGACCCGGCACGGTCACCTGTTCGTGAAACCCGGCCAGATCTACCGCGATCCGCAGCAACTGCAGTACGCGGCCGATCCGGCCGGGCCCGTCACTCGGTGACCGTGCCCAGGATCGGGGCGGGGCTCAGTCGAACTGGGGGTCCTCGGTCCGGGTGCGCTTGAGCTCGAAGAAGTGCGGGTAGCCGGCCAGCGCGACCGCACCGTCCCACACCTTCCCCGCGTCCTCGCCGCGGGGAATGCGCGACAGGACCGGGCCGAAGAACGCGACACCGTTGACGTGGATCGTCGGGGTTCCGACGTCCGGTCCGACGGCATCCATGCCTGCGGCGTGACTCTCGCGCAGTGCGGCGTCGTACTCCTCCGATTCGGCGGCCTCGGCCAGTTCGGCCGGCAGCCCGACCTCGGCGAGCGACTTGACGATCACGTCGCCGAAGTCCTTGTTGCCCTCGTTGTGGATGAGCGTGCCCATCGCCGTGTACAACGGCAGCAGGATCTCGTCACCGTGCTTCTGCGCGGCCGCGATCAGCACCCGCACCGGCCCCCACGCCTTGGTCATGAGCTCGCGGTATTCCTCCGGCAGATCCCGGCCCTCGTTGAGAACGGCCAGGCTCATCACATGGAAGTTCGCCTGCAGGTCGCGCACCTGCGTGGCCTCGAGGATCCATCGCGACGTGATCCAGCACCACGGGCACAGTGGGTCGAACCAGAAATCAGCGACGTCCTTGGCGGTCCCGGCGTTCGTCCCAGCACTCACGTGATGCTCCTTCTCGGTGATGTACACATTCCCGTCCAGTCAACACCTCCCTGCCGGGAATCCTTCCCGGAGACCCGGCTCGCGGCAGTAGGGTCGAGAGTGGTCGACCGGAAGGGAGCATCCTCACATGTCCTCCACTCGCACGTTCGTCGTCGTCGGCGGCGGCCTCGCCGGAGCAAAAACGGCAGAAGCATTGCGTGACAAGGATTTCGACGGTTCGATCATCCTCCTGTCGGAGGAGGAACATCTTCCCTACGAGCGACCTCCGCTGTCGAAGGAACACTTCGCAGGCAAGAAGGCTCTCGGCGACTTCACCGTCCATCACGGCGACTGGTACCGCGACCATCACGTGGATCTGCGGCTCGGCACCACCGCCACCGCCCTCGACCTCGCCGCCCACACCGTGACGCTGCCGGACGGTTCCACCCTGGGCTACGACAAGCTCGCCCTCGCGACCGGTTCGCGCTCCCGCCGCCCACCGATCTCCGGGTCCGACGCCGAGGGCGTCCACTACCTCCGCACCATCGACGAATCGGACAAGCTCATCGAGGCGGTCGCCGGTGGCCGACGACTCGTGGTGATCGGCGCCGGCTGGATCGGCCTCGAGGTGGGGGCCTCCGCACGGGAGAAGGGCGCCGACGTGACGGTGGTGGAAGCCGCCGAAGTTCCGCTGCTCGGCTCCCTCGGCCCCGAGATCGGCTCGGTCTTCGCCGAACTCCACCGCGAGCACGGCGTTCAACTGCACCTCGGCGCCACGGTCGAGGAAATCGTCGTCGACGACGGCAAGGCCACCGGGGTTCGGCTGGGCGACGGCACCGTCCTTCCCGCCGACGCCGTCCTCGTCGCCGTCGGCGCGGCACCCAATATCGAGATCGCGGAACGGGCCGGACTCGACGTCGACGGCGGCGTTCTCGTCGACGCCGGGTTGCAGACCAGCGACCCCGACGTCGTCGCGGTGGGCGATATCGCCGCGCAATGGCATCCGCAGCTCGGCACCCGAATCCGGGTCGAGCACTGGGCCAATGCGCTCAACCAGCCGTCCGTGGCCGCCGCCACCATGCTCGGGCACGCGGCCGAATACGGGAACCTGCCCTACTTCTTCACCGACCAGTTCGATCTGGGCATGGAGTACGTGGGGTACGCCCCGCACGATTCGTACGACCGGGTGGTCGTGCGCGGCGATTTCGCCGCACGCGAGTTCCTGGCCTTCTGGCTCGACGCGGACAACCACGTCCTCGCCGGCATGAACGTCAACATCTGGGATGTCACCGATCAGATCAAGCAACTGGTGTCGTCGTCCGCCCCGGTCGATCCCGACCGCTTGGCCGACCCCGGGGTGCCGTTGACCGACCTGTCCGGTTAACACCCCGCTCCCACTCGTGATGGGATGGCAGCATCGAGTACGAGCACCGCCGCCGATCACGAGGAGACCTCTGTGGCCCCACCGAACCTGACCCGCGAACAGGCAGCCGAACGAGCCGGACTGCTGACCGTCGACAACTACCTGATCGAACTCGACCTCACCGACGGGACAGGTCAGCCCGGAGTCGAGACGACAATTCAGCCCGGAGTCGAGACGTTCTCCTCTCGCACCACCGTCACGTTCGGGGCCACCCCCGGCGCGTCCACGTTCGTCGACATCGTCGCGGCCCGTGTGCATTCGGCCACGCTGAACGGCTCCCCCGTCGACGTCTCGGATTACGACGAGTCCACCGGCATCACACTCACCGATCTCGCGGAACGCAACGAACTGGTGGTCGAGGCGGACTGCGCGTACTCGCACACCGGTGAAGGGCTACACCGCTTCGTGGACCCGACCGACGACGCGGTGTACCTGTACTCGCAGTTCGAGACCGCCGACGCCAAGCGCATGTTCGCCTGCTTCGACCAGCCCGACCTGAAGGCGACGTTCGACGTGCACGTCACGTCCCCCGCCGACTGGAAGGTGATCTCCAACTCCGCGACCGTCGAGACGGTGGCGCCGGAACCCGGCCGTCACATCTTCCGCACCACACCGAAGATGAGCACCTACCTCGTCGCGCTCATCGCCGGCCCGTACGCGGAGTGGACCGACAACTACTCCGACGAGCACGGCGACATTCCCCTCGCGATCTACTGCCGCGCCTCGCTCGGGAAACACATGGATTCCGAGCGCCTGTTCACGGAAACCAAGCAGGGCTTCGCGTTCTACCACCGCAATTTCGGCACCCCCTACGCGTTCGGGAAGTACGACCAGCTGTTCGTTCCCGAATTCAATGCGGGCGCAATGGAGAACGCCGGCGCCGTGACGTTCCTCGAGGACTACGTCTTCCGGTCCAAGGTGACCCGGGCGTCGTACGAGCGGCGCGCCGAGACCGTGCTGCACGAGATGGCGCACATGTGGTTCGGCGACCTCGTCACCATGCGCTGGTGGGACGACCTGTGGCTCAACGAGTCCTTCGCGACGTTCGCCTCCGTGCTCTGCCAGAGCGAGGCCACCGAATACACCAACGCCTGGACCACGTTCGCCAACGTCGAGAAGTCCTGGGCGTACCGGCAGGATCAGCTGCCGTCGACCCACCCCATCGCCGCCGACATCCCGGACCTCGCCGCGGTCGAGGTGAACTTCGACGGCATCACGTACGCGAAGGGCGCCTCCGTCCTCAAACAGCTCGTCGCGTACGTCGGGCTCGACCCCTTCCTGTCCGGCCTGCGGGACTACTTCCGCGACCACGCCTTCGACAACGCCACGTTCGACGACCTCCTCGGTGCACTCGAGAAGTCCTCGGGCCGCGACCTGTCCGACTGGGGAGCCCAGTGGCTCAAGACCACCGGGCTCAACATCCTGCGTCCCGAATTCGACGTCGACGCGGACGGCAAGTTCACCCGGTTCGCCGTTCTGCAGTCCGGCGCCGCACCCGGTGCCGGTGAGCGACGGGTGCACCGCATCGCCGTCGGCGTGTACGACGACCGGGGCGGCAAGCTCGTGCGCACGAAGCGGGTGGAACTCGACCTCGACGCCACCGAACGCACCGACGTCACCGACCTCGTCGGTGTCGAACGCGGGCAGCTGATCCTCGTCAACGACGACGACCTCACGTACTGCTCGCTGCGGCTCGATCCCGACTCGCTCGCCACCGCCATCGACCGCATCGGCGACATCGACGAGCCCCTCCCCCGCACCCTGGTGTGGTCGGCGGCCTGGGAGATGACGCGTCAGGCCGAACTCAAGGCGCGAGACTTCGTCGCCCTCGTGCAGCGCGGCATCGGTGCCGAAACCGAGGTCGGCGTCGTCCAGCGACTGCTGATGCAGGCCCAGACCGCGCTGCACAGCTACGCCGAACCCGAGTGGGCCAAGGAACACGGCTGGCCGGACTTCGCGAACCGGCTCCTCGAACTGGCACGGGAAGCCGAGTCGGGTTCGGATCACCAGCTGGCGTTCGTCAACGCGCTGGCGGGCGCGCAGCTGTCGGCATGGCACACCGAGGTCCTGCAAGAACTGCTCGACGCCGCACCCGAAACGGTCGGGCTGCCGGGCCTCGTCGTCGACACGGACCTGCGCTGGCGTCTCGTCACCGCGCTCGCCGGGGCCGGTGAGATCGACGCCGAGGGCATCGAGACGCCGTTCATCGACGCCGAAGCCGAACGCGATCCCACCGCGGCAGGCGCTCGCAACGCCGCCGCGGCGGCCACCGTCCGCCCGCAGGCCGCGGTGAAGGAACAGGCCTGGAACCGGGTGGTCGGCGACGACTCCGTGCCGAACATCACCGCCCGCTCGATCATCGGCGCTTTCGCCGGTCACGGGCAGTCCGAGATCCTCGCACCGTACGTGACCCGCTACTTCGCGGACATCCCCGCGGTGTGGGAGCGGCGTTCGAGCGAGGTCGCGCAGACCGTCGTCGTGGGCCTGTACCCGTCGTGGTCGATCAGCGAGGAGTCCGTGGCGGCAGCCGACGAGTTCCTGGCCGGCGACCATCCCCCGGCACTGCGCCGCCTGGTGGTCGAGGGCCGGGCCGGCATCGTCCGGTCGCTCGCGGCCCGGAAGTTCGACGCGAGCTGATCGGTGGCCGATCCTGCCGGCCTAGTCCGGCAGGATCGGCACACTCACACCCTGATCCCGGCCCAGCAGCACCGCGCGGGTGACCGCCGAGGAGCCGAAGCGGTCGCGGAGGCTGTCGAGTGTGCTGTCGAGGGAACTGCTCGTGTACGGGTCGAAGGGCAGGGCGAGCTGTTGCGGGCAGTCGTCCTCGAGGTTGGCGACCGCGATCCCCACCATGGTGATGCCCTCGGATTCGATCATCGGCCACGCGGTGCTCAGCAGGCCCCGGGCCGTGGTGAGGATCGTCTGCGTCTGAGCCGACGGCTGCGCGAGAGTGTGCGAACGCGCGACCCGGGTGAAGTCGTCGAACCGCAGCCGGAGCACCACCGTGCGCCCCACCCGCTTGCCGCGGCGCAGCCTGCCCGCCACCCGGTCGACCAACGTCACCAGAGCGGCGTCCACGTCCTCCCTCGACTTCGGTCTGCGCCCCAGGGCGTGCTGCGCGCCGACGGATCTCCGCCTGCGCCCCACCTGCACGGGCCGCGGGTCGCGTGCCCAGGCGAGCGCGTGGAGGTGGTGGCCCGCCGCGGGTCCGACGATGGACACGAGCAGCTCTTCGGGATAGTGGGCGAGCTGGCCGACGGTGCCGATCCCGGCGTCGCGGAGCTTGACCGACGTCACCGCCCCGACACCCCACAGCCGTTCGACCGGCAGCGGATGGAGGAACCCGATCTCGCGGTCCGGCGGCACGTGCAACAGGCCGTCGGGTTTGCCCACCGCGCTGGCGACCTTCGCGAGAAACTTCGTTCTCGCGATCCCGACCGTGATCGGCAGACCCACCTGCTCGCGTACGTCCCGCCGCAGACGCGCCGCGATGTCGACCGGTGCGCCCGCGATCTTGCGGAGACCGGCGACGTCGAGGAAGGCCTCGTCGATCGACAGTCCCTCGACCAGGGGCGTCGTCCGGCCGAAGACCTCGAACACCGCCTTGCTCGCGGCCGCGTACGCCGACATCCGTGGCCGCACCACGACGGCGTGCGGGCACAGGCGCAGCGCCTGCGCACCGCTGCTGGCCGTGCGCACCCCGTACGCCTTCGCCTCGTAGCTCGCTGCCAGCACGACGCCGCCGCCGACGATCACCGGACGACCCCGCAGGCCGGGGTCGTCCCGCTGCTCCACCGAGGCGTAGAACGCATCGAGGTCGGCGTGCAGGATGGTCGCCTCGGCGCCACTCGAGATGCGCGGGCGCGGCGAATCGGACACGAACATATGTTCGCATCGACCACCGACAGTCCGGGAGCGTCTCGTCTCGTGCGACGAAGACGCGCGCCGACTGGCCTGGTCGATCGTCGACGGCCCCTACCGGCATCACCATGCGTCCGCCCAGGTGAGCGACGACGGCAACGGCGCGACCGTGTTCGTCTGGATCGCGGACATCCTGCCCGCGAGTCTCGCGGACCGGACCGCGCGGATGATGGAACTCGGCATCGACGCCGTCCGGCGGACACTCGAGAGCGCCGACCGCGTCGTCGGCACCCGGTGAGACACCGACGGCCCGATCCGGTTCAGGAGGACTGAGGCGGATCGGGCCGCGCGGACGCTGATCTGTGCAGGTTTACGGCGAGGCGATTGCCGCGCTCATCACGCGGATGGCACTCACGAGACCGTCGATGAGGTCGCCGTCGCCGAACGAGGACACGGCGGCGGTGGCACCGAGCTGGGCGACCCGGTCGGTGACCCGGTTGGCCACGGCCCGGCCGCTGCGGATCTCGACCGTCCGCTGGTTGGGCGAGACCGCGATGAGCACGGACCGTTCCGCCTCAGGCGTCGTCGGGAACAGCGCGTCGGCGCCGGCTGCGGTGTCGGCGCCGAGGTCACCGATGTACGCGTTGAAGCGCACCTTCGTCTTGCGGGTGCCTTCGGTGAGGGCATCGTCGAGGCGGACGAGTTCGTCCGTCGTGAACGGCAGGTCGTCGGTGAACGGCTCACCGACACGGTGCACGCCCGAGATGCGACCACTGGAGGTCACGACGCTGCCGACAGGCAGATTGTCCGCGGATACCGCGGACGCGGGAATCAGGTCACCACTTGCCACTTGCCGAGCCTCCAATCAGGTCTGCCGAACCGGCGTGCGCGCCGTGGTGTCCGCCGTGATGACCGTGCGTGGTCACCTCGTCGACGGCGCTCCACAGCACCGGCGCGTGCGTCCATTCCTCACCGAGGTGGAACGCGGGCGGCACGGGGCCCGGCGTCTTCTTGCCGACGAACGACATCCCCGCGAAGAAGGCGGTGATCAACGCCGGAATTCCTACGAATATCAGCACTGTCTCGAGAATGCTCACAACGCAAACGGTAGCCCAGAACCGTGCGAGGGGAAGCGTCAGGGCCGAACTTCGCGAAGGGGACGCGCGAAACGCTCAGGCGGCACCTTCACCGAGGTAGGGCATCCACGACGGGTGCAGGTCCTTGGTGGACGCCAGCAGTCGCCAGTGCGGCCCCGACGGAGGCACCAGGGACGCCCGGAGCGTCCAGCCGAGTTCGCTCAGCAACTTGTCCGCTTTGCGGTGGTTGCAGGGTGCGCAGCAGGCCACGCAGTTCTCCCACGAATGCTCGCCTCCGCGACTGCGGGGAACCACGTGATCGACGGTCTCGGCCTTGGCGCCGCAATAGGCGCATCGGAACCGGTCCCGGTGCATGAGGGCTGCGCGGGTCATCGGAACGCGGGCGCGATACGGCACGCGCACGTAGTTCCGGAGGCGGATCACGGACGGCACCTGCACGGCCCACTGTTCGGAGTGGACGACCGGGGCCTGGGGATCCTCGTGGACGGTATCGGCCTTACCGCAGGTCATCAACACCACGGCGCGGCGGGCAGGAAGGGCGGTGAGCGGCTCGTAGGTGACATTCAGAAGAAGCACCCGGCGCTTGATCCAGAGCGGAACCGCATTCTCGCCCGGGAAAGAAGGCTCTGCGCTGTGCGCGGAGCCTTCGGTGATCACTTGTAAAGCAAACGCCCCTGAAACCCCGGCACTCCGGGCATCAGTGGGCACGAGTTGTCGGTGCGCGCGGGCGCTGTGTCGATTCTTCATGCGACCTCCGGGAGATTGCCACCAAGTGCACCATGAATTGCCAGCTCGTGCACGTCCATTTCCGACAAAAATGCAGGACATTCGGTGAACAGACGGTGACGAGGACCGTTCGCGCCCGCACGTGCACAATGGAAGGCGCCATGACTGACGTGCAGCAGACCTTCTACGAGGCGGTGGGCGGAGCGGAGACGTTCCGCAAACTCACCGCGCGCTTCTACGAGGAAGTCGCCAAGGACGACATCGTGCGGCCCCTCTACCCCGAGGAAGATCTGGGTCCGGCCGAGCGCCGGATGCGGATGTTCCTCGAGCAGTACTGGGGCGGACCGCACACCTATTCGGACGAGCGCGGCCACCCACGACTGCGGCTGCGTCACCAGCCGTTCAAGATCGGCCCGATCGAGCGGGACGCCTGGCTGCGGTGCATGCACACGGCCATCGCGTCGATCGACTCCGGCACCCTCGACGACGCCCACCGCAAGGCTCTCACCGAGTACATGGACATGGCCGCCGCGTCGATGGTGAACTCCGCCTTCTGAAACCGCCCCGCGCCGATTACGCCGGTCGAGTCGTGGTGCGGGCGATCGTTTGGCACGATGGGCGTTTGTGAGCACTCCCGCCGAAACGTCCGCCGACGACACGCAGTCGGCACCCTGGTGGTCCGACGCCGTCTTCTACCAGATCTATCCCCGCTCGTTCGCCGACGCGAACGGTGACGGTGTCGGCGACCTCCACGGAGTGCGGGACAAGCTGGGATACCTCGAACTGCTCGGTGTCGACGCCCTCTGGCTGAGCCCGGTCATGCGCTCCCCCATGGCCGATCACGGTTACGACGTGTCCGATCCCCGTGACATCGACCCGCTGTTCGGTGACCTCGCGACCATGGACGAGTTGATCGAGGCCGCGCACGCGCGGCAGATCAAGGTGACGATGGATCTGGTGCCCAATCACACCAGCGTCGAGCACGAATGGTTCCGCGCCGCCCTGGCGTCGCCGCCCGGCAGTCCCGAACGGGACCGGTACATCTTCCGCGACGGTCGCGGTGAGGACGGCGCGGAGCCGCCCAACAACTGGCCGAGCATCTTCGGCGGGCCGGCGTGGACGCGGATCACCGAGGCCGACGGCAAGCCCGGCCAGTGGTATCTGCACATCTTCGCGGCGGAGCAGCCCGACCTGAACTGGGACAACCCGGAGGTCGTCGACGATCTCACGAAGACGCTCCGGTTCTGGCTGGACCGCGGCGTCGACGGATTCCGCATCGACGTCGCGCACGGCATGGCCAAGCCGGAAGGTCTGCCGGACCACGACTGGTCCGCCAACGAACTGCTGCAGAACTCGGATGACGATCCGCGGTTCGACAACCCCGCGGTCCACGACATCCACCGCGGCATCCGCAAGGTGCTCGACGAGTACCCGGGCACGATGGCCGTCGGGGAGATCTGGGTTCGCGACAACGAACGCTTCGGCGAGTACATCCGGCCCGACGAACTGCACCTCGGGTTCAACTTCCGGCTGGCCGAGGCCGAGTTCTCGGCGGAGACGGTGCGGGAGGCGATCGAGAACTCCCTGACCGCCGTCGACCAGGTGGGCGGGACACCCACCTGGACCCTGTCGAACCACGACGTCGAACGGGAAGTCACCCGGTACGGCGGCGGCGAGATCGGCACGGCACGCGCCCGGGCCATGATCCTCGTCGAACTGGCGTTGCCGGGTGCGGCGTTCCTGTACAACGGTGCCGAACTCGGCCTGCCCAATGTCGACCTCCCCGATTCGGCGTTGCAGGATCCGGTGTGGGAACGGTCCGGTCACACCGAACGCGGCCGCGACGGCTGCCGGGTGCCCGTGCCGTGGGAGGGCACCGAACCACCGTTCGGGTTCAGCACCGGCGAGCCCTGGCTGCCGATGCCCCCCGAGTGGGCGGACCTCACCGTCGAGGCGCAACTCGAGGACGTCACGTCGACGCTGTCGCTGTACCGGGCCGCACTCGAACTGCGCTCGCTGCGTCCGGAGTTCTCCGGTCCCGGGGTCGACTGGTACGGGAGCCCCGCGGGCTGCTTCGCCTTCCGCAGGCGCGGCGGGCTGATCTGCGCCCTCAACGCCACCGACGCGCCGATCTCGCTGCCACCCGGTGAGGTGCTGCTCAGCAGCGCGCCGCTCGTCGAGGGGCAGCTCCCACCGAACGCGGCTGCGTGGCTCATCTGACCCGCACTCCCGCAGTTGCGGCGGTCGTCGCCGCATCGATCCTGTTCGCCACCACGGGAACCGCGCAGGCCCTCGCGTCCCGCTCCCTCGGATACGACCTCGACCCGCTGGCCGTCGGCTCGGCCCGGGTCGTGGCCGCGGGCGCGCTCCTCGCGGCATTCGCGGCGCTGCGCGGCGGACTCGGGTTCGGTGACGGCTCCGGGATTCGCCGCTACGCGCCCGCCGTGTGGGGCGGGATCGGGGTCGCGGCGTACCAACTCGGATTCTTCAGTGGCGTGCAAAGTGCCGGGGTGGCCGCAGGAACCATGATCGCGCTGGGATCGGGGCCCGCGTTCACCGGCGCGCTGCAATGGGCGGTGCACCGGCACCGCCCCGGCCCGGTGTGGGCCGTGTCCACCGTCATCGCCGTCGCCGGCATGGCGTTGATCGTGGCGGGCACGACCGGCGGCTCCGACTCGTCCGGGATCCTCGCGGGTGCACTGCCTGCGCTGATCGCCGGTCTCGGATACGCCGCCTACACAGTTGCCGGGTCTTCTCTGCTCGCGGCGGGTGCGAGCCCCGAGGCGGCGATGGGGCAGATGTTCGGTCTCGGTGGACTGTTCCTGATCCCCGTGCTCGTCGCGACCTGGCCCGGCGGCCTCGACACCGGAGCGGGCGCTGCGGCCGCCGTGTATCTGGCGATCGTCCCGACCGTGCTGGCGTATCTCCTGTTCGCCGCCGGTCTGCGGCGGCTGCCACCCGCGACGGTCGCGACGCTGACCCTCACCGAACCGGTGGTCGCGGCACTGCTCGGGACCGCGGTGCTCGGCGAACAGCTGACCCTGGTCGCGGGGCTGGGCATGGCGGCCGTCGTCGCGTCGCTCGCCGTGCTGGCCACCAGCACGCTGCGGTCCGGCTGACGGCGCGCTACCGCGCGACCGACAACGGAATCCCCCCACCGCGGTGCCGGTAGATCGACCCGAACCGGGCGTCCACCCGCAGCCACGACGCGGTGGCACGCACCCGGACCAGTTCGGAGGCGTCGATGCGCTCGAGGTCGATGTCGGCGGTCAGCCGATCCGAGCCCGCGTGCGGAACGAACCCCATCGCGGTGAGAGCGAACACCACCCGCATCGGGATGCCGACCGTGTGCTCCGCGCCCGCCACCTGCAGGACTTCCTGGTCGAGGAGCGATGCGGGCGGGCCGTGGCCGCTGCCGTGCTCCTGCGCCAGGGCCGCACCGCGCTGCGCGAGGTCGACGAGAACACGCGCCGGGACGTCGTCGACGTGAACGAAGCCCTCCGTCGGAGGCAGCGCGCCCCGCCACGCCGAATCCATCGAGAACCCCGGATCGATGTCGGCTGCGGTCGCCGCTTCGAGAGCGGCGAGCAGTTGGTCGCCGGCAGCCGACGTGTCGTCGGGGGTGATGGTCCCCGCGACCGTGCGCACCGCCAGCGCGTCGAAACCGGTCGCCGCCCAGATCGTCAGTCGGCCGGGTCCGCGTTGACGCAGACGCACCACCGTCGACTCGTCCAACCGGACCACCCGGGTGAGGAACGTGGCGAGATCACCGCGCTCCGTGGCGTCCGGGATCGACAGGACGCGCTCATACACGCTGCCAGCTCTCCAGGTACGCCCGCTCGACGTCGGTGATTCTGCGCAGGCGCTGGGTGTCGATGTCGAACGCCGCGATCTGCGTCGACGCGATGATGGACGGCGCGACCGAAACGTCGACGCCCTTCGGCCGGACCTCGTAGTTGATCGTGAAATCGACGGCGCGCACCTTTTCCACCCACATCAGGACGTCGAGCGGTGAATCGCTGTGCCGGAGTTGCCCGCGGTAGCGCACATGGAGATCCGCGATGACCGCGCCGTCACGCAACGTGACGGTCGGACGGTCGTCCTCGAACAGCCAGGGAATCCGCGCCTCCTCCAGCAACGTCACCATCCGTGCGTGGTTGATGTGCTGGAAGACGTCCATGTCCGACCATCGAACTTCGACCTCCGCGTGAAAACCCTCGCTCAACGTCATACCTCCGATCGGGTGCCCATACCTCGCACCATGCTGCGTACCTGACGCGCCGCCACCGAGAGCGTCGCGAGGTCAAGGGTCCCAGACTCGAATATTTCGGTGAGAGCGGACCTCGCCCTGGCCAGCCGGGACGCGTTCGTCGACTCCCAGTCGTCGATCTTCTCCTGCGGCGTCTCGTGAGGTTCACCACCCAGGAGCACTTCCATCGTGAGCTGACGCAGCGAACTGTAGAGGTCGTCGCGCAACGCGAGGCGGGCCAGCGAATGCCAGCGGTCACCCCGCGCGAGAGTGGACACGGCGCTCAGCAGCCAGTCGATGCCGAGGTGCGCGTCAAGCTCGTAGTACAGCTCGGCGACCTCGTCGATGTCGCGTTCGGCGATGTCGGCGATATCGCTGATGTCGAGCAGACAGAACTTGTCCAGAAGCCGGAACACCTCGAACGCGAGGTCCTCGGGCGCGCCGCGGACGACGAGCGGCCGCGCCCGCGTCTCCACGTCGGCGAGCTGATGCCCCCGCACGAGCTGCGGCACCCTCGGCGAGAGTGCACGGAAGTCGGCCGAGTACCGGGCGATCTCGGCGCCCACGGCGAGGGGCTGAGGCCGATTGGTCAGGAACCAGCGGGACGCGCGGTCGAGAACCCGGCCGGACTCGAGAATCAGGTCGTCCTCGATGTCCGCCGCGATGTCCGCCGACCGGATCCTCGACCACAGCTCGGGCAGGGCAAAGATCTCGGTGACCGCCGCGTAGGCGCGGATGGCGTCGGTGCTGCTCGCACCCGCCTCGTCCGCCAACCGGTACGCGAACGTGATGCCGCCGTTGTCAATGGTCTCGTTCGCGAGCATCGTCGCCACGATCTGCCTGCGCAGAGGATGCGCCTTGATCGCCGTGCGGAACCGCTTGCGCAACACCGTCGGGAAGTACCGCGGCAGCCGCGGCGCGAACGTCTCGCTGTCGGGCAGGTCCGTCGCGAGGAGGTCGTCCTTGAGCGTGAGCTTCACGTGCGCGGTGAGGGTCGCGAGTTCCGGAGACGTCAGTCCCTGTCCGGCCTGCCTGCGTCGGGCGATCTCCTCGTCGGTGGGCAGGGCCTCGAGCTTCCGGTCGAGTCCGCGACGCGACGCCAGGTGCTCGATCTGCCGGCGATGCACGCTCAGCATCGGTGCCGCGCTGGTCCGGGAGACACCGAGGAGATTGTTCTGCGCGATGTTGTTCGCGAGCACGAGTTGGGCGACCTCGTCGGTCATCGACGCCAGCAGCGGATTGCGTTCCTCCCGCGGCAGTCCGCCGCTGCTCACCAGCGAGTCCAGCAGGATCTTGATGTTCACCTCGTGATCGGAGCAGTCGACGCCCGCGGAGTTGTCGATGGCGTCGGTGTTGATCCGGCCGCCGTTCTGGCTGTACTCGATCCGGCCGAGCGCCGTCACCCCGAGGTTGCCGCCCTCGCCGACCACCTTCGCCCGCACCTCGTTGCCGTCGACGCGCACGGAGTCGTTGCTCTTGTCGCCCACCATCGCATTGGTCTCGGTGGACGCCTTGACGTACGTGCCGATGCCGCCGTTCCACAGCAGATCCACCGGGGCACGCAGGATCGCCCGGACCAGTTCCGGCGGGGAGAGTTCGGTAACGGCGTCGTCGAGTCCGAGCGCGGCACGCGCGGCGGCACTGATCGGGACCGATTTGCGGGTCCGGTCCCACACTCCCCCGCCCTCGCTGATGATGCTGGTGTCGTAGTCGGCCCACGACGACCGGGGCAGCGCGAACATCCGGGACCGCTCCGCGAAGGACCTGGCGGGGTCCGGATCGGGGTCGAGGAAGATGTGCCGGTGGTCGAACGCCGCCACCAGCCGGATGTGCCGGCTCAGAAGCATGCCGTTTCCGAACACGTCGCCGCTCATGTCGCCGACACCGACCGCGGCGAAGTCCTGGGTCTGGGTGTCGACCCCCATTTCCCGGAAGTGCCGTTTCACGCTCTCCCAGGCACCGCGCGCGGTGATGCCCATCCCCTTGTGGTCGTACCCGGCCGACCCGCCCGACGCGAACGCGTCGCCGAGCCAGAATTTGTACTGCTCCGCAACAGAATTGGCGAGGTCGGAGAATTTTGCGGTGCCCTTGTCCGCGGCCACGACGAGATACCGGTCGTCGCCGTCGCGCCGCACCACCCGGGCCGGGGGCACGATCTCCCCCGACACCTGATCAACGTTGTCGGTGAGGTCCAGGAGCCCGCAGATGAAGGTGCGGTAGCAGTCCTGGCCCGCCTCGAGAGCGGCGGCGCGGTCGGTCGCCGCGTCCCCCGAGGGTGTCGGCGGATTCTTGACGACGAAGCCGCCCTTTGCACCGACCGGGACGATCACCGCGTTCTTCACGGCCTGGGCCTTCGCCAACCCCAGGATCTCGGTGCGGAAATCCTCACGCCGGTCCGACCAGCGCAGCCCGCCGCGGGCGACGGACCCGAACCGCAGGTGCACACCCTCGACGTCGGGTGAGTACACGAAGATCTCGTACTTCGGGCGGGGCTTCGGCAGTTCCTGGATCGACGTCGGATCGAGCTTGATCGACAGGTACGTGGGCGGCTCCCCGGTCTCGCCGACGACGAAATAGTTGGTGCGCAGCGTCGACTTGATCAGCCCGAACAAACCGCGCAGGATGCGGTCCGCGTCGAGGCTGACCACGGCGTCGATGTACTCCCGCAGACGGGTGTCGAGTTCGGACACCAGATCGGGTGAGGGCGTCTCCGGATCGAACATCGCCTCGAACAACTCGACGAGTGTGTACGCCGAACGGGGATTCGCCAGCGCAACCCCCTCGATGTGGAACTGACTGTACGGAAAACCCGCCTGACGCAGGTACTTTGCGTACGCCCGCAGGATCACGGCCTGCCGCCACGACACTCCCGCCCGCAGGATCAGCTCGTTGAACCGGTCGGCCTCGGCCCTACCGAACCAGACCGCGGTGAAGGCATCCGTGAACCGTTCCTGAAGCTTCGGTGCGGCAGCGGACGCCTCCTCGGCCGCGAGTTCGGCATCCAGGTCGTCCTCCACCGAGGAGCGGAGCAACTCCGCGGGCACCGACAACCCGAAATCGTAGATCCAGCAGGTCAACCCATCCGGCCGCGGAATCAGATAGGGCCGTTCGTCGAGCACCTCCACACCCAGGCTCTGCAGCACCGGAAGCACCTGGCTCAGCGAAATACCGTCCCCGCCCACGTACAGGGTGAATCGCCAGTGCCCGACCTCCGCCCCGGGATCGCGGTAGAGCAGCAGATCGATGGAACCGTCTTCGAGCTCCTCCAGCCTCGCGAGATCCGACAACGCGCGTGTGGCGTCGAAATCCTCCTTGTACCCCTCGGGCAGGACGGCGGCATAACGCTGCGCCAGAACGGGATCCACACCTGTGGTCACCGGGAGGAGGTCGCCGAGATGGTCGTCCCAGCTGCGGCTCGCCTCGGCCAGCATGGCCTGGACCCGTTCGCGGTCGGCGTCCGAGAGGTCGAGCCGCGACCCCATCTGTTCGGCGCTCTTGCGGATCGTCACGTGCAGCAACGCCAGGTCGGACTCGGTGACGCGCGCGGTGTATTCCAAAGTGCCGCCGCCGAATTCCCGCAGCAGGATGTCCTGCATCGCGAGCCGGACCCGGGTGGTGTACCGGTCGCGGGGCAGATAGATCAGGCAGGAGACGAATCGCCCGAGGAAATCCTCGCGCACGAACAGACGCACCTGACGCCGGAGCCCGATGCTGTGCACGGCGGTCACCGTGTCGAACAGTGTGTCGGCGTCGCTCGAGAACAGCTCGGTACGCGGGAACGACTGGATGACCTCCAGCATCGCCTGCCCCGAATACGAGTTCAACTGGAACCCCGCACGGTCGATCACCTTGCGCACCCGGCGAGCGATCACGGGAATGTCGAGGACGTTCTCGTGCAGCGCCGTGACCGTGAAGACCCCGAGGAACCGGTGCTCACCGGTGATGTTGCCGTTCTCATCGAGAATGCTCACGCCGACGAAGAACGGGTAGACCGAGCGGTGCACGGTCGCGGGGAACGAGCCCTGCGTGAGCACGAGCAGGGGACGGTCGGGGATCTCGGCGGCCGGCGGCAGACTCAGCGGGCCTTCGGTGACCGTGTCGGAGCGCAGCAGTCCGAGACCGCTGCCCGGCACCACCTGCAGGCTGCGGGCGCCGGAACTGTCCGGCTCCCCCAGTTCGAAGCGGCGGTAGCCGAGGGCCGCATAGTTGCCCTGCGACATCCACCGCAGCAGATCGGCACAGTCCTCCAGGTCGTCCTTCGACACGCCGGGACACGGTGTGGACGTCTCGAGTTCGTCGGCGAGTGTCCGCTCGAGCTTGCGCATGATGTCGGTGTCCCGGACCACCTGGCGCACGTCGGCGAGGACGGTGCCCACTTCCTTCTCGAGTGTGTCGAGAACCGCGGAGTCGGCACGTGGATCGAGTTGGACGTGAATCCACGACTCGGCGAGGCTGCCCTCGTCGGCATCCTTGGCCTTGTCTCCCATGAGGATTCCGCGCAGCGCACCGATCGGATCGCGCCGGACCGAGACGATGGGATGCACGAATTCGCTGATCCCGATGCCCAGGCGGTTCAGCAGCGCGGTGATCGATTCGACGAGCAGCGGCATGTCGTCCGTCACGATCTGCAGGGACGCACCGAGTTCGCGCCCGTCACCCGGGCGGTAGACCCGGGTGACCGCGCGCTCCGGCGGACGATGCAGGGCAAGTGTCAGATGTGCGCCGAGCACGGCCCCGGAGGCGCCGTTGACGGCGCTCTCGCTGTCACCGCGATCGACGTGACGGAAATACACGGCTGCGAGAGTCGGCACCTGAGACCGGAGACCTTCGGGCAGATTCCGCGCCCACTCCGCATCTTTCAGTGCTGCCGATTCCGTCATCGGGGCTCACTTCCTCTTCGTTCCGATCGCCGCGGGCAACTCTCTCGAGACTAGCCCGCGGCGATGGGAACAGAGGGTGAACTTCGGGCACCGCGCGCGCCGGATCCGTCAGCCGGTGGTCACCGGCGCGAGGTACCGCTCGAGCGCGTCCCGTTCCGCCTCGGAGAGCGGACGCGAACGTTCGGCCTTCGCGTCGAACGCCACCATCAGGGCGTCGCCCGTCGCGCAGCGAACCCCGTCGCGGTTCGTGACGACGTGCCGGATCGTGTACGACGAAGTGCCGACATGGAGCACCGACACGTCGATCGTCAGCGGACCGGAGGCATCGGTGACGGGACGCAGGAATTCCACGTCCATCTTGCGCACCACCGTGGCGCCCGCCCGGGCACCCACCGACTCCAGCTCCGACGACAGGAAATGCACACGTGCTTCCTGCATGTACTCGACGAAGCGGGTGTTGTTGACGTGACCCAGCCGGTCGGAGTCACCCCACCGGACCTGGATCTCGTACGTGAAGACCTTCGACTCCACCAAGGGTCAGTCCCTCGTGAGCTTGCGGTGCGTCACCCGGTGCGGACGCGCCGCGTCCGGTCCGAGCCGCTCGACCTTGTTGGCCTCGTAACCCTCGAAGTTGCCCTCGTACCAGTACCAGGCGGCTTCGTTGTCGCCGAAGCCGCCCTCCCACGCGAGGATGTGCGTGCAGGTGCGGTCGAGGAACCAGCGGTCGTGGGAGATCACGACGGCGCAGCCGGGGAACTGCTCGAGGGCGTTCTCCAGCGAACCGAGGGTCTCGACGTCGAGGTCGTTGGTCGGTTCGTCGAGCAGGATCAGGTTTCCGCCCTGCTTGAGAGTCATCGCGAGGTTCAGGCGGTTGCGCTCACCACCGGAGAGAACGCCCGCCGGCTTCTGCTGATCGTGGCCCTTGAACCCGAACGAGCTGATGTACGCGCGCGACGGCATCTCCGTCTGGCCGACCACGATGTGATCGAGACCGTCGGACACGACCTCCCACACCGTCTTGTCGGGGTTGATGCCCGTACGGTTCTGGTCGACGTAGCTGAGCTTGACGGTCTGACCGATCTTCACCTCACCGGCGTCCGGCTCCTCGAGCCCGACGATGGTCTTGAACAGCGTCGTCTTACCGACACCGTTGGGGCCGATCACGCCGACGATGCCGTTACGCGGCAGGGTGAACGACAGGTCCTTGATCAGAACCCGGCCGTCGAAGCCCTTGTCGAGGCTCGAAACCTCGACCACGACGTCGCCGAGACGCGGCGGCGCCGGGATCTGGATCTCGTCGAAGTCCAGCTTGCGGGTCTTCTCGGCTTCGTTGGCCATCTCCTCGTAGCGGTCGAGGCGGGCCTTGTTCTTGGCCTGACGGGCCTTCGCTCCCGAGCGGACCCAGGCCAGCTCCTCCTTGAGGCGCTTCTGCAGCTTCTGGTCCTTCTTGCCCGCGACCTCGAGCCTGGCGGCCTTCTGCTCCAGGTAGGTGGAGTAGTTGCCCTCGTAGGGGTACAGGCGGCCGCGGTCGACCTCACAGATCCACTGGGCGACGTGGTCGAGGAAGTACCGGTCGTGGGTGACGGCCAGGATCGCGCCCGGGTAGGCGGCCAGGTGCTGCTCCAGCCACAGGACGCTCTCCGCGTCGAGGTGGTTGGTCGGCTCGTCGAGCAGCAGCAGGTCGGGCTTGCTGAGCAGGAGCTTGCAGAGGGCGACGCGGCGCTTCTCACCACCGGAGAGGTGAGTGACCATCTCCTCCGGCGGCGGACAGCGCAGAGCGTCCATCGCCTGCTCGAGCTGGGAATCGATCTCCCACGCGTCGGCATGGTCGAGCTTCTCCTGGAGCTCGCCCATCTCCTCCATCAGCTCGTCGGAGTAGTCGGTGGCCATCAGCTCGGCGATCTCGTTGTACCGCTTGAGCTGGACCATGGTTTCACCGAGGCCCTCTTCGACGTTCTCGCGAACGGTCTTGGTCTCGTCCAAGTGCGGTTCCTGCATGAGGATCCCGACGGTGGCACCCGGAGCGATGAACGCTTCACCGTTGCCCGGCTGATCCAGCCCCGCCATGATCTTGAGGATGCTGGACTTACCCGCGCCGTTCGGGCCGACCACACCGATCTTGGCGCCGGGGTAGAAGCTCATCGTGACGTCATCGAGGATGACCTTGTCACCGTGCGCCTTGCGCACCTTCTTCATCGTGTAAATGAACTCAGCCATGGGGCCAGCCTAATGGTGAAGTGCGATGAACCCACATCGCGGAGGGTCGGGGACGTGATCGGGGGCTTCGCAGGAAGAAGCCGCGGGCACCGGCGCCGCGGGCACGGGGTCGGCGCCGATACCCGCTGGTGCGCTACGCGACGAGGGACCGAGTGGCGACCTGTTCCGTCGCCGGGGTCGCCGCACCCCCGTCCGCGGTTCTGGGCGCGCGCTCGAGGACGACCGTGCAGCGGGCGAGATCCGGTCCGATCGCGGTCGCGCTCAGCTCCAGGTCGGAGCGGGCGATGCCGTCCCGCGTCGTGTACTCCGTGGTGCGCAACTCGCCGGTCACGATGACCGGATCCCCCTTCGCGATCGATTGGACGACGCCGGCCATCAGTCGCCGCCTGCAGGTCACCGTGAGGTAGAGCGTGCTCCCGTCGCGCCACTCGCCCGTCGTGTGATCGCGGCGCCGGACCGTGCTCGCCATCCGGAAATTGAGGAACTCGTCACCGGCCGCGTTCGACCGGGTGACCGGGCTGGTGATGACCGTTCCGACCACGGTGCCGTGTGTTTCGTACATTTCGCTCTACCCCCTGTGAGTGCGGCAAGGTGCCGTCACTCACAGCGTGCCGTCCGGATGGGAGATTGCCGGACGGCATCCGAAATCTGTGGAGAAATAGAGCGCTTGTGGAGAGAACGGCCGGCACGGCCGCCGAGCCTCCGAACGTGTCGGCACCCCGTGCTAGCGGTCAGTGCCCGGCTTCTCGGTCCCGTCGCGCCAGTTCCGCGAACATCGCATTGTGCGCTGCCAGGTCGGCGTCGTCGTCGCGGTCGGCAGCCCGGTCGACCCGCCGTGCGGTGCGGCCGTCGCTGCGGGACCACTGGATGAGCAGCGCCATCATCACCAGCACCAGCGGGATCTCGCCGGTCGCCCACGCGATGCTGCCACCCAGTTGCTGGTCACCCACCAGGTCGGCGTTCCAGCCCAGTCCGAGCGACCGGTAGTACCACTCGCCCATCACCGCACCCATGCTCATCAGCGCCACACCGAAGAACGCGTGGAACGGCAGCGAGCCGAACACCATCGCGAGCTTCGTCACCGGCTGCAGTTTGCGCGGCGACGGGTCGACGCCGATGGCGACCCAGTAGAAGAGGTAGCCGCTCAGCAGGAAGTGCAGGTTCATCAGGACGTGCGCGGAGTGCGAGTCGACGGCGGCCTCGAAGATCCCGCCGAGGTACAGGGCGTAGAACCCGCCCACGAACAGCACCGCCGCGACGACGGGATGGGTGATGAACCGGGAGAACGGGCTGTGCAGCGCCGTCAGGATCCACTCGCGCAGGCCCGGCACACCGTTCTTGCCCGCCGGATCGAGGGCACGCAGGGCGAGGGTGATCGGCGCACCGAGCACCAGCAGGACCGGGGTCAGCATCGACAGCGCCATGTGCGCGCCCATGTGCACGCTGAACACGGCCGGTGAATAACGCCCGACACCCGACGACGTCGCCACGAGGAGCACCACGCATCCGCACATCCACGCGACGGTCCGGCCGACGGGCCAGCTGTCGCCGCGACGCCGGAGTTTGCGCAATCCGAGCGCGTAGACGACGGCCAGCACGATCGCAGCGGTGCCGTAGAGGAGGTCGAATCGCCAGTCCAGCATCAGCCTGGCGAACGTCGGCGGCCCCGCCAGGTTGTAACCGAGTTCCACCTCCGTGAGGGTGGGCGCCGCGGTCGGAGGGGGCGGGGGCGTGCGGCCGAGCCCGACGGCGAGACCGATCGTGGCGGCGAACACCATGACCTCCGCGCCGGCGAACCGGATCAGATTGCCGCGGCTGGCCGGATCCTTCTGAAGCGCGGGCAGGGCGCGTCGACGCTGCGCCCAACCGAAGACCCCCAGGATGACGAGCGCCACGATCTTCGCGACCACCAGGCGTCCGTATGTCGTGTCGACGAGGTCACCGATCTGGACGCGTACGAGCGCGTTCACCACACCACTGACCGCCATGACGACGAAGCAGACCGTCGCGACCGCAGAGAACCGGCGCGCCGCCACGTCGGTGTAGGCGCCGCGCCTGCGGGCATGGGCGAGGAGAGCGAACAGGCCACCCGCCCACAGCGAGGCCGCGACGAGGTGCAGGATCAGACTGTTCGTCGCCATGTCGTGCGAACCGCCCGACGACGAGTGCCCCGTCAACGCGAGCGGCATCAGCCCGAGGATGCCGACGACCAGAAGGATCGGCGTCCACCACCAGCGCAGCACGAGCCGGGATGCGATCGCGAGGACGATCGCGATGATCGCGGTCCAGCGCCAGGCGCCGGCGAGTTCGACCTGATCGATCGAATTGAAGATGTTGGCCGGTTCGACCGCCTCGGCGAAGGGTTGCCCGGAGGTGTCCGACAACGTCAGCGGGACCAGGACGAGGGCGGTCGCGGCCCACACGATCGCGGCGTACGACGCCGTCCGGACCGCACGGTAGCCGTCCACGTCCAGGACACCGGACTTCTGCGGCGGCACGAAGAACGCCGCGAGCAGCAGCGATCCGATGGCGATGACGGCAGCGATCTCCGACACAGCCCGCATCGCGGGCAGTCCGTAGGTGGTGATCGGGCCGGGATCCGGAATTCCCAGCAGCACGAGCGCCTGAGCAGCGGAAAGTCCGACGACGATTGCCGCTACCAGACCGGCGATGAGTCCGCCGACGACGAACAGGGCGGTCGAATCGGCGCGATTCGGGGGTTTCGATGCCGGGTCGGACGCCGCGAGCTGGGGTGTAGCCATACATCAAGGGTAGGACCTACGACAGGCCGTCGGAGACGCGAGGGTTCCGTCGCCGCTCCGGTTACCGTCGACAGGGACGTGTCCCGAGGGAGCGAGAGTATGAGATGGCTGAGTTTCTGATCATCGCGGTGGCGCTGTTCTTCGCGGGCATGGGTGTGTACGGGCTCGCCGCGCCTGCCCGGCTGGTCGCCCCGTTCGCCCTGTCCGCGGATTCGGCGATCTCCCGCGCCGAGGTGCGCGCGGTCTACGGCGGCTTCGGTGTCGCGGTGGCGGCCCTGCTGTTCTTCGCGGCTTTCGACGCGTACGGCATCCGATCCGTCGCCTCGGTGACCGTGGCCGTCGCCCTGCTGGGGATGGCCTTCGGCCGGATAGTGTCGGCCGTCGCCGACCGGCCGACCCGCTTCTACCCCGTGTGGTTCTACTTCGTGGTCGAGCTCGTTCTGTCGGGACTTCTGCTCTCCGCGGCCGCCGTGGGCTCGTGACCCGGACACCCCAGCCCCGGTCGGAGCGCTCGGGACGGCAGGTAATATTTGCTGCGCGCCTCCGTAGCTCAGGGGATAGAGCAAGAGCCTTCTAATCTCTTGGTCGCAGGTTCGAATCCTGCCGGGGGCACTCATCCGACGGAGCACCGACAGACGAAAACCCCCGACCACCTGGACGAACAGGGATCGGGGGTTTCGCGTCAGTCCTTCAGGAACGCCAGCAGGTCGGCGTTGATCGTCTCCGCCTGCGTGGTGGGCATGCCGTGCGGGAAGTCCTTGTACGTCTTCAGCGTGCCGTTCGCGAGAAGCTTCGCGGACAGTGGTCCCGCGTCGGCGTAGGGGACGATCTGGTCGTCTTCGCTGTGCATCACCAGCACCGGCACCGTGATCTTCTTCAGGTCCTCGGTGAAATCGGTCTGCGAGAAGGCGACGATACCGTCGTAGTGAGCTTTGGCCCCGCCCATCATCCCCTGGCGCCACCAGTTCTCGATTATCGCCTCCGAGGATTCCACGCCCGGTCGGTTGAATCCGTAGAACGGGCCCGACGGCAGGTCGCGATAGAACTTCGAACGATTGGCGGCGAGCTGTGCCTGCAGGTCGTCGAACACATCCTTGGGAAGGCCGCCCGGGTTCGCCTCCGTCTTCACCATCAGCGGCGGTACCGCGCTGATCAGTGCGGCCTTCGACACCCGGCTCTCGCCGTGCCGCGCGAGATAGTGCACCACCTCGCCGCCGCCCGTCGAATGGCCGACGTGGATGGCGTCCTGCAGGTCGAGATGCGCGGTCAGCTCCGCGAGGTCGTCGGCGTAGTGGTCCATGTCGTGGCCGTCGCCGGTCTGTGTCGAGCGTCCGTGACCGCGCCGATCGTGGGCGATGACGCGATAGCCGTGCTGGAGGAAGAACAGCATCTGTGTGTCCCAGTCGTCGGCCGACAGCGGCCAGCCGTGGCTGAACACGATGGGTTGACCGGTTCCCCAGTCCTTGTAGAAGATCTCCGTGCCATCCTGGGTAGTGATCGTGCCCATGTGGTTGCCTTCCTTGACCGCTCTGGGGATGACGCCGATGTGGACGCAATTTCAGTACATCAAACTTCGGTACGTCGCAGGGCGGCTTCGACCGCAGCATCCTGTACGACCGTCCGATAGGTATTGCGCCCGTCGTCCGTACCCGGAGTTCCGTACTCGCGCGTAACAAACCGACCAATTAGTCTTGTTCGCGCATCGCCCCAACCCGACGGGGCAAGGGTGCACCGGGACCCGCCACCATCCTCCGCGAGTGGCGGGTTTCCCGCGTTCAGCTGCCGTTACTCGCGCATCCGGTGTCAGCTCTCCGGCGGAACCTCGAACACCAGCAGGGTGCTGCTCGCGGTGGCGACGAGGCGGCCCTGCGAGTCCGTGACCTCCCCTTCCGCGAACGCGATGCGGCGACCCGACTTCTTCACGACGCCGGTGGCCGTGAGGGCCCCCGAGTCCCGGGTCGCCCCGCGGATGTAGTTGACCTTGATCTCGACCGACGTGTAGCCCCACCCCGCGGGCAACGTGGTGTGCACGGCGCATCCGGCGACCGAATCGAGCAGGGTGCACACGGCGCCCCCGTGGATGGCGCCGATCGGGTTGTACTGCGACTCGTCGGGGTCCAGCGCGAAGACGACCCTTCCGGGTTCGGCCTCGAGGAACCGCAGGTTCATCAGGCTCGCGATCGGGGGTGCGGGAATCTCGCCACCGAGGATCGCCCGCAGGTAGCCGAGGCCGTCGAGTTCTCGCGCTTTCCGCGCCGGACCCGCCGGGTCGCGCCATTCGACGGTCCTCGATCGCACCTCTCCCCACTCCGCGTCCGCCACGCCCTCGACGGTCGACACCGCGCCGTTTCCGGACTCGCTCACTATGCCGCCCCCTGCCGCGCCGGTTGCGGATAGAGGACGTCGAGGTCACCCGACAGTGCCGCCTTGACGGTGCGGGAGGTGTCGTCCGCGAGGACTTCGTTGGCGCCGGACTCGATGCCGTCGAAGGCCAGTCGCGCGACCTCGGCCGCGGAGATCTTCGGCACGTCCAGTCCGCTCGTCATATCGGTGTCCATGTACCCGAGGTGCAGCCCGACCACCTGGATGTTCTGCGCCGCGAGTTCGGCACGCATCGCGTTGGTGGCACTCCACAGGGCGGCTTTCGAGACGCTGTACGAGCCGCCGACGGCCAGCCAGGACAGGACGGAGTGCACGTTGAGGATCGCGCCGCCCCCATTGGCGGCGATGATCGGTGCGAGCACGCGAGTGACGTTGAGCGGCCCGTAGAGGTTGGTTTCGAGTTCGCGGCGCATTCCGTCGAGATCACCCGTGAGCGGCGACTCGCCGATGAGGATGCCGGCGTTGTTGATCAGGACGCCGAGGTCCCCCACGTGCTCCGCGGCGGCGTAGACCGATTCGGGGTTCGTGACGTCCAGCTCGACGGGCACGACCCGCGGATGCTCCTCGATCGTCGACGTGTCACGCGCCGACGCATAGACCGTGCGCGCTCCTCGCGCGAGCGCCTCGGCGACGAAGGCACGCCCGAGTCCGCGGCCGGCTCCGGTGACCAGCACCGTTCGATCTTGAATCGTGGTCATGACGACCCCTTCGAATGAGTAAGTCTGCTTTTCCAACTAACTACGGTCACGACAGTAATCCCTATTAGTTGGAAAACACAACCCTCTATGATGGAGGGCATGACCAACGGCGACACCGAGCGAGCGACACCCGAGATCGTCATGGACCGCATGCCACTGGCGCCGAGACCCTGCGCGATCGCCGCCACCATGGAACTGATCGGCGACCGCTGGTCCATGCTGGTGATCCGCGAACTGAGCTACGGGGTGCACCGCTTCGACCGGATTGCCGGGTACATCGGCGTCTCGCGCGACATCCTCACCGCGCGACTGCGCAAGCTCGAGGAGGTCGGCGTCATCGAACGCAGGCAGTACTCCGAGCACCCTCCCCGCTTCGAGTACCACCTCACCGCGGCGGGCGAGGACCTGCGACCGCTGCTGCTCTCGTTGTTCCAATGGGGCAGCAAGTGGGCCGTCGACGAGGCCCCGTCGGTGCTCGTGCACGAATGCGGGCACTCACTGGAGCTGGAACACCGCTGCGCGCACTGCGGCGAGGCAGTCGAGAACACCTCTGTCGCAATGCATTCCCGCACACCACTGCGGAAGCCCTAACCTTTCCGCCCGGCCCAATACAGGACACCCGACATCAGGTCTATAGTTTCCAAAGTAAACGTCAGGTAACGAATTCCTCACACGTCAGGCAGGTGGGTCTGTGTCAACGCGCGACCAGGTAGCAGAGATCTACGAGCAGGTCCGCCTGCGGAACGCCGGCGAACCCGAGTTCCACCAGGCAGCCGCCGAGGTCTTCGAGTCGCTGCAGGTCGTGCTCGACCACCACCCCCACTACGCCGACTCCGGATTGATCGAGCGGCTGTGCGAGCCCGAGCGGCAGATCATCTTCCGGGTGCCGTGGGTCGACGACTCCGGCAACGTGCACGTCAACCGCGGTTTCCGCGTGCAGTACAACAGTGTGCTCGGCCCCTACAAAGGCGGCCTGCGGTTTCACCCCAGCGTGAACCTGGGAATCGTGAAATTCCTCGGCTTCGAGCAGATCTTCAAGAACGCCCTCACCGGACTTCCGATCGGCGGCGGCAAGGGTGGTTCCGACTTCGACCCCAAGGGTCGCTCGGAGGCCGAGATCATGCGGTTCTGCCAGTCGTTCATGACCGAACTGCATCGCCACATCGGCGAGTACACCGATGTCCCGGCAGGTGACATCGGCGTCGGCGGCCGCGAGATCGGCTACCTGTTCGGCCAGTACAAGCGCCTCACCAACTCCTACGAGTCGGGGGTCCTCACCGGTAAGGGCCTCACCTGGGGCGGCTCGCAGGTGCGTCGCGAGGCGACCGGGTACGGCGTCGCCTACTTCGTCGCCGAGATGCTGAAAGCCGCGAACAGCTCACTGGGCGGCAAGACCGTCGTCGTCTCCGGTTCCGGAAACGTCGCGATCTATGCGATCGAGAAGGTGCACCAACTCGGCGGAATCGCGATTGCGAGCTCCGATTCTTCCGGATACGTCGTCGACGAGAAGGGCATCGACCTCGAGCTCCTGAAGGAGATCAAGGAGGTACGGCGCGGACGGATCGGTGAGTACGCGGACACGGTGCCGCATGCCCGGTTCGTGCCGAACGGATCCATCTGGGACGTGCCGTGCGACGTCGCGCTCCCCTGCGCCACCCAGAACGAACTCGACGAAGCGGCCGCCAAGACGCTGGTGGCGAACGGCGTGCAGGCGGTGGCCGAGGGCGCGAACATGCCCACGACCCCGCAGGGCGTCCAGGTGTTCCGCGATGCCGCGGTGGCGTTCGCCCCGGGCAAGGCGGCCAACGCGGGCGGCGTCGCCACGTCGGCACTCGAGATGCAGCAGAACGCATCCCGCGACTCGTGGGGCTTCGAATACACGGACGAGCGGTTGGCCGGAATCATGCGCGGCATCCACGAACGCACCGTGGCCACGGCCGCCGAGTACGGCATGCCGGGCGACTACGTGCACGGCGCGAACATCGCCGGTTTCGTGAAGGTGGCCGACGCCATGATCTCGCTCGGCGTCATCTAGCAGAACGAACAGGGGCGCGGCCGTCGCCGGCCGCGCCCCGTTCGAGGCGCGAACGTGTCAGCTCACCTGACACTGTGTCTGCCCCCATTCGACCCAGCACATCTGCTTGACGTCGGGCCGGGGGTTCTTGGTGGGCAGCGGCTGCGAACAGCCGGTCTCGCAGATCGGCTTGGCCGACGCCATGCCGGCGGCACCGGTCAGCGAAATGGCAAGGGCTGCAAAGCCGGCGAGCGCGATACGCGCTGTGGTGGAGATTGTGATGGGGGACATGGGTTCCTCTCGGCGGGCGGTTTCGTGCTGCACCCAGCATTGACCGGAGCCCTGTCCGCAGAAAGGCCGCCGAGGGTGCAATGAACGCACCCTCGGCGGCCGGATCTCTACCCTGGGCGAAACGCCCGGTCGGCTTACTCAGTCGACCGGTTCGGCCTCGCCCTCGTCGTCACGGGCCTTCTTCGCGGCCTCGCGCATCTCGATGCCGTCGGACACCCAGTCACCGATCTCCCGGGTGACGTCCCGGACGGCGCCCGCGATGATCGTCGCGATCTGGCCCACGTGCGTTGCCGCGGACTCCGTCAGTTCCTGCACGGTGTCCTTGCGCCGCTCGAACTTCCCCACCATGTTTTTCGCCTCTCAGGCTGCAGTCTTCTGCCGCTCGACGATAACACCGGGAGGGGTGTCGGACGAGACGAGACCGGGCGGCAGCGCGAACTTGAAGATCTTCCCCCACACGGAGCCGATCTGCTTGAAGAAGCCACCGGTGTTGTAGGGCAGCCCGTGCTTCTCGCACAGCGCCTTCACGACGGGCGCCATCTCCGGGTACCGGTGGGCGGGCAGGTCCGGGAACAGGTGGTGCTCGATCTGGTGCGACAGGTTGCCCGACATGATGTGGAACAGCGGGCTCCCCTCGATGTTCGCGCTTCCGAGCATCTGCCGGACGTACCACTCGCCGCGAGTTTCCTCCGCGGTCTCGTCCTCGGTGAAACTCTGCACGCCGGTGGGGAAATGGCCGCAGAAGATGATGGAGTACGCCCACACGTTGCGGATCAGGTTGGCGGTCACGTTGCCGAGCAGTGTGGGGACGAACAGTGGCCCGGTGAGCGCCGGGAAGATCACGTAGTCCTTGAGTACCTGCCGACCGGCCTTGCGCCACCAGCCCTTCAGCAGCGGCTTGACGTCGTGCCACTTCCGCTTGCCCTGGATCACGTTCTCCGCTTCCAGGTCGTGCATCATGACGCCCCACTCGAACAGCATCATCAGGAAGAAGGCGTAGACCGGGTTCCCCAGATAGTAGGGGTTCCACTTCTGCGCCTCGTCGATCCGGAGGATGCCGTAGCCGATGTCCCGGTCCCGGCCGAGGATGTTGGTGTACGTGTGGTGCATGTAGTTGTGGGAATGTTTCCACTGATCGGCCGGGCAGACGGTGTCCCACTCGAACACGCGGGAGTTCAGGCCCGGTTCACGCATCCAGTCGTACTGGCCGTGCATGACGTTGTGGCCGATCTCCATGTTGTCGAGGATCTTCGACACACCGAGAGCACCGACCCCGGCGATCCAGGCCGGCGGGAAGAAACCGAGATACATCAGCCCGCGACCGGCGACCTCGAATCCCCTCTGCGCCTTGATGATCTTGTAGATGTATTCGCGGTCCTCGGCGCCGAGGTCCGCAACTGTCCGGTCGCGGAGGGCGTCCAGTTCCCGGCCGATCTCTTCGACCTGGTCGTGACTGAGCACCACCGGGGCGTCGTTGCGGGAACCGTCGGAGCCGTCGACGAACGGGAGGAACGAGAGTGAGAGTCCAAACATGTCGGTCTCCAAGCGTTGAATGTCTTGTGAAAGTCAGATGTCGAGGGCGACGTCGCCCACCGGAACCGAGACGCACAGCTGGATCGCCTTGTCCGGGTCGGTGTCGGTGTCGCCGGTGCGGACGTTCTTGGTGCACCCCGACTTCTTCACCGTCGTGCAGGAGAAGCAGATGCCCATCCGGCACCCGTACTCGGGATGGAGCCCGGCGGCCTCCGCCTGTTCGAGCAGCGTGGCGCCGGAATTGTCCGCGGTGACACCGCTGGCGGTGAAGGACACCTCGCCACCGGCCTCGCCCTCCGCCGGGGCTGCGGCGGGAGCGAATTCCTCGGTATGCAGACGGTCCTCGATGCCGAGTTCGCGATACACCTCCCGAACGCCACGCATCAGTCCGGGCGGGCCGCACAGGAAGGTTTCGGCGTCCGCGTACCAGGGCGCCACCGCGTCGAGGTGCTCCTGACCGAAGAACCCGTGGAGATGGCCGCCGGCCTCCTGATCGGTGTACGCCAACACGAGGGAGACGTTGGCGTTCGCGTCCGCGAGTGCGCGCAACTCGTCGAGGTACGCGACGTCGTTCTCGGTGTACGCGTAGTGCAGAAAAGTGATGCTTCCGAAGTGCTGCTCGTCGACGAGCGTGCGCAGCATCGACAGAACGGGGGTGATTCCGCTGCCTCCGCTCACCAGCAGGAGCCGGCGAGGGCGCGGAGACGGGAGGGTGAATTCGCCCGCCGCCTGAGACAGGTCGAGCACCAGACCGGGGTGCGCGTGCGCGTGCAGGTACTGCGAGACCAGACCCTCGGGGTGCGCCTTGATCGTCAGCTCGACGAACCCGTCGGTGGACGCCTGTGCATTGGCCGGTGAGTAGCACCGGGTGTGCCGAACCCCGTCGATCACGACGCCCACCTGCACGAACTGCCCCGCACGGAATCCCCGCCACTGACGGGTGGGACGCAGCGTGAGGGTGACGGTGTCGGCGGTGGACCGCCGGACCTCGACCACTTCGGCTCGCAGGTCGCGCACGGTGACCATGGGAGTGACCAGTTCGAGGTAGCGGTCGAGCTGGTGCGGAGTGGCCATCGCCTCGAACAACGACAGCAGCGAGAACCTGCGTCCCTCCGCCGGACGACTGGTGTGGGCAACTGACACGTCAGCCTCCTCCATTTGAGTGCACGGTTGTACACTGACAATAGTGTGACAGAGAGAGACAGGAACTTGTCAATCGAAATGTGACCGCACGCACACCCCAGACAGCGATCGGATACGCATGCCGGATGACGAGTACGAGTACCCGGAGATGACGGGTGTCGGCACCGCCACGAATACACTCACTGCCGTGAGTCAGTCGACCGGCGCCGAACCGGAGAGCAGGGCAGCCCGCAAGGAGCGCACGAGGAAGGCCCTTCTCGACGGCACACTCGAACTCATGGCGGACCGTAGTTTCGCCGGCGTGAGCCTGCGCGAGATCGCCCGCACCGCGGGAATCGTGCCCACCGCGTTCTACCGCCACTTCGCGTCCATCGAGGAGCTCGGCGTGGTGCTCGTCGAGGAGGGCATGCGAATTCTGCGGCAGATGCTCCGCGACGCCCGCCGCACCCCGAGCACCAAGAGCGCAGGCGCATCCCTCGACATCCTCGTGCGGCAGGTCCGCACCCACGAGGCGCAGTTCCGGTTCCTCAGCCGCGAACGCTACGGGGGCGTCCCGGAAATTCGCCGGGCGATCGCGACCGAGATGAAGCTGTTCGTCAGCGAACTCACGGTTGACCTGTCCCGCATCGACGGTCTGCAGTCCTGGGACCACGACGACCTGGAGATGGCGGCCGACCTGATCGTGTCCACCATGTTCGCCGTCGTCGTCGATCTGCTCGAGGCCGATCGTCCCGGAAGCCGAAGTGAGGCCGAAGTGGTCGCGCGTGCCGAACGGCAACTGCGCCTGATCATGCTCGGCATGAGCGGGTGGAATCCCGCGAAGTAGTGGCGCTCTCGCCGTACGGTGGGGGCATGTTGTCAACCTCGGAACACGCGCACATCACCCTCGGCGACCTGACGTTCGACGTCACCACCAGCGGTCCGGCCGACGGCGTCCCCGTCGTTCTCCTGCACGGGTTTCCGGAGAGCGCCGCGTCCTGGGAACCGGTCAGCGCCCTGCTGAACGAGTCCGGTCTGCGGACGTTCGCCCCGAACCAGCGCGGATACTCGCCCGGTGCGCGACCCGACGGAGTCGACTCCTACCGGATCGACCACCTCGTCGCGGACGTAATCGGATTGCTCGACGCACTCGGTCTCGACTCGGCACATCTCGTCGGGCACGACTGGGGAGCCGCCGTGGCGTGGGTCGTCGCGGCGCGGCACCCCGACCGGATCACCTCGCTCACCACCGTGTCGGTGCCACATCCGGGCGCGTTCGGCTGGGCCTTGCGCGAGGACGCCGATCAGAAGGAACGCTCCTCCTACATTCGTCTCCTCAGGACGGAAGGCAAGGCCGAGCGGGTCCTCCTCGAGGAGAACGCGCGGGCGCTGCGCGCGATGTTCGGTGACGTCGTCGCGCCGGCGCTCGTCGACCGGCACGTCGCGCTGCTCGGCGAACCGGGAGCGCTCACCGGCGCGCTGAACTGGTACCGCGCGATGACGAGCGACTTCGAGCAGACGCCTGCCGTCACCGTTCCGACGACCTACGTCTGGAGCACCGGTGACCAGGCGCTGGGGCGTGCGGGAGCGGAAAGGTGCGGCGAGTTCGTCGATGCGCCCTACGAGTTCGTCGTCCTGGACGGTGCCACGCACTGGATCCCGGAGCAGCGGCCCGACGCCCTCGCAGACGCTATCCTCGCCCGCACCGCAGCCGCACCGAATTGAAATCCGCTCTTCCCCTCGACGGGGCGTGCGTTCTGGTTTGATTGCACTACTCGTCTCGTGCACCGTGGGAGGGCACCATGAGTGGCATCGCAATCCTTCTGGTCGGCGCCGTTCTGTGCTTCGCCGGTGTCGGTTCACTCCACGTCGCCGTTCTCGCCTCGGGTTTCGGCCTCGGCTGGCTCCTGGCCGATCTGCTGTCGCTGTCGCTCGAGACGACGTTCCTGGTCGCGGCGATCGGGGCAGTCGTGGCGTGGGTGGCCACGACCCTGATCTTCAAGTTCGCCGCATTCTTTCTCGGGATCATCACCGGCGCCGTCATCGGGGCCAAGCTCAGTCGTGTCCTGCAACCCGACGACGCGAATTGGCTCCTCAGCGGAGTCGTGATCGTCGCGCTCGCCGTCGCCTGTGGTTTCCTCGCCGACCGGTACCGGGCGCGGGCGTTGTTGTGGCTCACCGCGCTCGGCGGCGCCAGCATGGTCCTGACCGGGCTCGGCCTGGCCATCCCCCCGCTGGGTTTCTTGGAGGATCCGAACGAGGGCAGCCAGCAGTTCTTCGCCACGCTGATCTGGATCGTCGTGGCGGCGGCGGGCTGGCTGACACAGCGGCGGCTGTTCCCGGAGAAGCTCCGGATCGATGACGATCGCGCGCGGCGCTAGTCGCGCTCGGGTGCCCTCACCACCGTCAGCGCGGCGAGCCCGATCGCGAGCACGATCACCAGTCCGATGATCCCGGCCCGATCCGCCGCGAACCACCAGGCGAACAGCCCGAAGAGGGTGGGCGAGAGGAACGACACCGCGCGACCGGTGGTCGCGTACAGACCGAACATCTGCCCCTCCCGGCCCGGCGGTGTGATCCGGGCCAGGAACGTCCGCGCGGATGACTGCGCGGGACCGACGAACAGGCACAGCAGCAGTCCGAAGATCCAGAACATGGCCGGTCCGGAGACGGCCGTCAGTACGACGCCGACCACGATCATCGCGATCAGGGACGTCATGATGACGGTCTTCGGTCCGATCCGATCGTCGAACCGGCCGGCGGTGAGCGCGCCGAGCGCGGAGACGACGTTGGCCGCGACGCCGAACAGCAGCACGTCACCCGCGCCGATGCCGTAGACGTTGACGGCGAGGACGGCGCCGAACGTGAAGACACCGGCCAGTCCGTCGCGGAACAGCGCACTCGCCACCAGGAAGTACACGGTGCGCCGGTCGGCGACCCAGAGGTCGCGCAGATCGCGCCACAGCACCCGGTACGACTCGACGAAGCCGGCCTTGTCGGCACCCGGATCCGCGTGGGGGCGGGGTAGCTCGGGGACCTTCAGCAGGACGGGGATCGCGAAGATCGCGAACCAGACGGCGGCGAGCAGCGCCACCATCCGGATGTTCAGTCCGCCGTCGGTGGTGAGCCCGAGGAATCCCCGGTTGTCGCCGTCACCGGAGATGAATCCGAAGTAGCACAGCAGCAGCAGCACGATCCCGCCGAAATAGCCCATCGCCCAGCCGAACCCGGACACCCGGCCGATGTTCGCCGGCGTCGACACCTGCCTGAGCATCGCGTTGTACGGGACGCCGGCCAGTTCGAAGATCACCGAACCCGCGGCCAGCAGCACCAGCCCGAGCCACAGGTACTGATACGAGTCGCGGACGAAGAACATCGCCGCCATGCACCCGACCGTCGCGAACGTGAGGACACCGAGCGCCCACTTACGTCGTCCGGCGGCGTCGAATCGCTGACCGGTGACAGGGGCGAGCACGGCGATGAGAAAACCGGCGATGCCGAGCGACCATCCCAGCCACGTGCTCGCGGAAATCGACCCCGGCAGGTCCTCCCCCACGGCGTCCGTCAGGTACACGGAGAAGACGAACGTGAGGATCACGGCGTTGAAGGCGGCCGAACCCCAGTCCCACAACCCCCACGCGACAACCTGTCTGCGCGTCGCGGCCTCGCCGATCCCGGCCGGCGGACGAACCTCGGTGCTCATGCCCGCGAGCCTATGCGAGCGAACGGGGAGTTCGTACGGTCCGACGCGACGAGCGTCCCGCTCGGACGGACCACTGAGTGTGCACTCAGTTGCATACGCACCTCGTTGCATACATACTTCGGTTCGTGGCACTCGAACATGCGCTCCTCGTCTCCCTCACCGAGCACTCCGGCTCGGGCTACGAATTGGCGCGCCGGTTCGACAAATCCATCGGCTTCTTCCAGAGCGCCACCCACCAGCAGATCTACCGCGTCCTCAAACGCATGGACGAGTCCGGATGGGTCGACGCCGAGGTCGTGGCGCAGGACAGCAGACCCGACAAGAAGGTGTACCGGGTCAGCGCGGCCGGGCGCGCGGAACTCGAGCGCTGGATCGCCGAACCGACCGAGCCCAACCACCTGCGCAACGAGCTGGCAGTGAAGATCCGCGCCGCTCAGCACGGTGACATCGCCGCACTCACGGCCGAGGTCGCTCGCCACCGCGACGGCCACGCCGCCCGGCTCGAGGTCTACCGCATGATCGAAAAACGTGACTTTCCCGCACCGGACCAGCTCTCCGGGGCAGCCCTGCACCAGTACCTCGTCCTGCGCGGCGGAATCCGCGTCGAAGAGGGATTCGCCGACTGGTGCCAAGAAGTACTCGACGCGCTCGCACAGTAAGGACACGCCGCCAATGACCCAGTTCCCGCAGCTCCTCGCTCCCCTCGACCTCGGTTTCACGACGCTGAAGAACCGGGTGATCATGGGTTCCATCCACACCGGGCTCGAAGATCGCGCCAAGGACGTTCCCCGTCTGGCCGAGTACTTCGCCGAGCGCGCCCGCGGAGGTGTCGCGCTGATCGTCACCGGCGGCTACGCGCCCAACCGGACGGGCTGGCTGCTGCCGTTCGGCGCCAAGCTCACCAACCGAGTCGAGGCCCGCAGGCACCGCGCGATCACGAAGGCGGTGCACGACGAGGGCGGCAAGATCGCCCTGCAGATCCTGCACGCCGGCCGGTACAGCTACCAGCCCTTCAGCGTCTCCGCCTCGTCGATCAAGGCCCCGATCAACCCGTTCCGGCCCCGCAAACTCACGGGCCGGGGCGTGCGCTGGCAGATCCGCAACTTCGTCCGCTGCGCCCGGCTCGCGCAGCGGGCGAACTACGACGGCGTCGAGATCATGGGCGGCGAGGGCTACTTCATCAACCAGTTCCTGTGCGAGCGCACCAACAAGCGCACCGACGAGTGGGGCGGCACTCCCGAGAACCGCAGGCGGATGGCCGTCGAGATCGTCCGCCGCACTCGCAAGGCGGTGGGCCCCAACTTCATCATCATCTTCCGCCTGTCGATGGCCGACCTCGTCGAGGGCGGTCAGACGTGGGACGAGATCGTCGCGCTGGCACAGGAAGTGGAGGCCGCGGGCGCGACCATCATCAACACCGACATCGGCTGGCACGAATCCCGTGTTCCGACGATCGTGACGTCGGTGCCGCGGGCCGCGTTCGCCGACATCACCGGCAAGCTCGAGAAGCACGTGAGCATCCCCGTGGCCGCGTCGAACCGGATCAACATGCCGGAGGTCGCCGAGGAAATCCTGACCCGCGGTGACGCGCAGCTCATCTCGATGGCGCGCCCGATGCTCGCCGATCCCGACTGGGTGCGCAAAGCCGAAGCGGGCACCCCCGACGAGATCAACACGTGCATCGCGTGCAACCAGGCCTGCCTCGACCACGCCTTCGTCCGCAAGCACGTGTCGTGCCTGCTGAATCCCCGTGCAGGCCGGGAAACGGAACTGACACTTTCCCCCACCCGGGCCGCGAAGCGTGTCGCCGTCGTCGGCGCCGGACCCGCGGGCCTGTCGGCAGCACTGGGCCTGGCACAGCGCGGCCACTCGGTGACCCTGTTCGAGGCGGATTCGGAGATCGGCGGACAGTTCGGCATCGCCCGCAAGATCCCCGGCAAGGAGGAGTTCGCGGAGACGATCCGGTACTACAACCGCCAGCTTCCGCTCGCCGGTGTCGACGTCCGGCTCGACAGCCGCGTCACCGCGACCGAGCTGGTCGGCGAGTACGACGAGGTGATCGTCGCGACCGGGGTGACGCCGCGGGTTCCGTCCATTCCGGGTATCGACCACCCGAAGGTGCTCACGTATCCGGAGGTCGTGCGGGGCGGCAAGCCCGTCGGGCAGTCGGTCGCGGTGATCGGGGCCGGTGGGATCGGCGTCGACGTCAGCGAGTTCCTCACCCACGAGCACTCCCCGACGCTCGACCTGAAGGAGTGGAAGCAGGAGTGGGGTGTCACCGAACCCGAAGCGGCGGCGGGCGCCCTCACCACACCCATTCCCGAACCGTCGCCGCGCGAGGTGTACCTGCTGCAGCGCAAGAGCGGCCGGATCGGCGCCGGACTCGCGAAGACCACGGGCTGGGTTCACCGGGCAGCGCTGAAGAACAAGGGCGTGCAGGAACTGTCCGGGGTCAACTACGAGCGCATCGACGACGACGGCCTGCACATCACGTTCGGCGCCAAACGCGAGAGGCCCCGCACCCTCGCCGTCGACAACGTCGTGATCTGCGCAGGTCAGGAATCGGTGCGTGACCTCGTCGACGAACTGACCGTCGCCGGCGTCACCACCCACGTCATCGGCGGCGCCGACGTCGCAGCCGAACTCGACGCCAAACGCGCGATCGAGCAGGGCACCCGGCTCGCCGCGCGCATCTGACGCACTACGCTGCTGACCGTGAGCTTGCCGAACCCCACCCCCAGTGCCCGCGCCGTCGTGACGGGCGCCTCGTCCGGAATCGGCGAGGCGCTGGCCACCGACCTGGCCTCCCGGGGCCACTCCCTGATCCTCGTCGCGCGCCGCGGCGAGGTGATGGATTCACTCGCTGCGGCCCTGCGTGACAAGCACGGCGTCGAGGTCGACGTGCGCGCGTGCGATCTGTCGGATCGCGACGCGCGGGCCACCCTCGTCACCGAACTGTCCGGACGTGAGATCAGCATCCTGTGCAACAACGCGGGCATCGCCACGTTCGGCCCGGTCGCCGGACTCGATCCCGCGTACGAGCGGGCCCAGGTGGAACTCAACGCCGTTGCGGTGCACGACCTCACCCTCGCGGTGTTGCCCGGGATGCTCGAACGCAAGTCCGGCGCCATCCTCATGGTCGGCTCCGCGGCAGGCAACATGCCCATCCCCCACAACGCCACCTACGCGGCCAGCAAGGCGTTCGTCAACACCTTCTCGGAGTCGCTGCGCGGCGAACTCAAGGGAACGGGAGTGAACGTCACGCTGCTCGCACCCGGCCCGGTCCGCACCGAGGAGCCCGATCCGGCGGACGCGTCGATCGTGGACAGGCTGGTGCCCGACTTTTTGTGGATCTCCAGCGAATACACCGCCAAGGTGTCGCTCGACGGTCTGGCCGACAACAAGATGCGCGTGGTGCCCGGCATCATCAGCAAGGCGATGTCCGTTGCCGGGCAGTACAGCCCGCGCGCGGTGGTCGCCCCGATCGTCGGAACGTTCTACAAGAAGCTGGGCGGATGACCCCCGGGTGAATGTACCGGTCACCCCTGCCGAGGCGCTGAAAGGTACATTCGCCCAGCGTTTCTAGCGCCTGCGACGTTTGCCCGTCCCGAAGATGCTGCGGGAGATCTCGCGGCCGGCGGCCGACGCGGCCGAGCGGAGGAAGCTCTTCACCGCGGAGTTCCCGAGAATCTGTTCGGCCATGTTCGGACCCTCCCGCTGTACGGGCGGCGGGGGCGGCAGGTCGGGAAGCGGGGGCAGGTCGAGGCCCGGTTCCGTGGCCGGTGCCCCGGCGACCTTGGCCGTCAGCTTCTCGTACGCCGATTCGCGGTCGACGGTCTGCCGGTACTTCGCCGACAGCGGACTCGACGACGCCGCGGCGGTGATCGCGTCGTTGCCGATGGTGTCCATCAGCGAGCGGGGAGGCCGAATCCTCGTCCACGCCACCGGCGTCGGTGCACCCCGTTCCGACAGGACCGTGACGATCGCCTCACCGATGCCCAGTGAGGTGAGAGCCTTCTCGAGGTCGTAGTTCTCGGTGGTCGGGTACGTCCGTACCGTTTTCGTGAGCGCCTTCTGATCGTCGGGAGTGAAAGCGCGCAGCGCGTGCTGGATCCGCGCGCCGAGCTGCGACAGCACCGCATTCGGGACGTCCGTCGGCAACTGGGTGCAGAAGAAGACCCCCACACCCTTCGAGCGGATGAGCTTCACGGTCTGTTCCACCTGCTGCAGGAACGCCTTCGACGCGTCCGCGAAGAGCAGGTGCGCCTCGTCGAAGATGAAGACGAGTTTGGGTTTGTCGAGATCGCCTTCCTCGGGCAACGTCTGGAACAGATCGGCCAGCACCCACATCAGGAAGGTGGAGAACAATGCCGGGCGCGCGGACTGGGCGCCCAACTCGAACAACGTGATCACGCCCCTGCCGTCGATCACCCGGAGCAGGTCCTCGGTCTCGAGCTCGGGCTCCCCGAAGAACGTGTCGCCGCCGTCGGCTTCGAGATTGACGAGGGCCCTGAGGATCACACCCGCCGTGGCCGGGGACACGCCGCCGATCCCCTTCAGATCGGCCCTGCCCTCGTCGCTGGTGAGATGCGCGATGACCGATCGCAGATCCAACAGGTCGAGCAGCGCAAGCCCCTGAACGTCGGCCCAATGGAAGATCAGCCCCAGCGTGGACTCCTGAGTCTCGTTGAGCCCGAGAACCTTGGCGAGCAGGATCGGCCCGAACGCCGTGATGGTCGCGCGGACGGGAATCCCCAAGCCTTCCGTTCCCAGCGAGAGGAATTCGACCGGGGATCCCGCCGGCCGCCACTCGTCGTCACCCGTCTCGGACGCTCGGGCGGTGATCTTGTCGCCCGCCTCACCCGGCTGCGACAGGCCCGACAGGTCGCCCTTCACGTCGGCCATCACCACGGGAACCCCTGCAGCCGACAACTGCTCGGCAATACCCTGCAGCGTCTTCGTCTTTCCCGTCCCGGTGGCGCCGGCGACGAGTCCGTGCCGGTTGACCGTCGCGAGCGGGATACGCACCCGGGCCGCCGGATCCACGGCGCCGTCGAGCACCACCGTTCCCAGCTCCAGAGCCGCACCCTCCGAGGAGTATCCGGCCGCGATGTCCGCGGCGGCACCGGAGGAGGCGACGTCTGCGGGAGCACGGTTCTCCGCGGTCTCCGCGTCCCGGGCTTCCTGCTCCGCCGCCTCTGCCGCTGCCGCAGCCTCTGCCGCGATCCTGGCCGCTTCGGCGGCCGCCGCCCTCGCCGCCGCCGCCCTTTCCGCCGGGGTCGAGGTCGCGTCGCCGTCCTGCGATTGCTGGGTCATCCAAGCCCTCCTCGAATCACGCACGTCGGGAGAAAGTGTCCACCGCAAACCTTATCCCGTCACTCACGTGACTACTGTGTTCCTGGTGCAGGACAAACTTGTGTGGATCGACTGTGAAATGACCGGGCTCCGACTCGGCACCGACAAACTGATCGAGATCGCAGCTCTGGTCACGGACAGCGAGCTGAACGTGCTCGGTGAGGGTGTCGACATCGTCATCCACGCCGACGACGACGCGCTCGCGGACATGCCCGCCGTGGTGACCAAGATGCACGAGAACTCGGGGCTGACCGACGAGGTCCGGAAGTCCACGGTCACGCTCGCCGAGGCCGAGCAGCAGGTGCTCGCCTACATCCGCGAGCACGTGCCGGTCGCCGGGACGGCGCCGCTCGCAGGCAACTCGATCGCGACCGACCGCGGATTCATCGCCCGCGACATGCCGGACCTCGACACCTACCTGCACTACCGGATGATCGACGTCAGCTCCATCAAGGAACTGTCCCGGCGCTGGTACCCGCGGATCTACTTCGGTCAGCCCGAAAAGGGTCTCGCCCACCGCGCCCTGGCCGACATCAAGGAGTCGATCCGGGAACTGAAGTACTACCGGAAGACGGCGTTCGTGCCCGAGCCCGGACCGTCTACCAGCGACATCGCCGCAGTTGTCGAGGAACTCGGGCCCGCCTGAGATACCGATTGGCTTCTCGGGCACCGGACGCGCTAGTATCTTCCTCGCCGAAGTTACTGCCCCCGGGCGGTGCCTGAAGCACATGGTGAGTGTAGTTCAGTTGGTAGAGCACCAGGTTGTGATCCTGGCTGTCGCGGGTTCGAGTCCCGTCACTCACCCCACACGGAAAGCCCCCGGCCTCGGCCGGGGGCTTTCCTCTTTGCGATTGGTCTGACGCCCGCCGTCAGGCGTTGGCGTTGCCCGCCTTCCAGACATCCCACGGGATGTTCCAGTCGCCGAGGCCGTCCGTGCCCGACAGCGTGCCGCCCAGCGTGTTCTTGACGATCACGATGTCGCCGCGCTTCGTGTTGTCGTACACCCACTTCGCGTTGGACGGGCTCAGGTTCAGGCAGCCGTGGCTCGCGTTCGAGTACCCCTGCTGCCCCACCGACCACGGCGCCGAGTGGAAGAAGATGCCGCTGTAGGACATTCGCGTCGCCCAATCGACGGGCGTCTTGTATCCCTGCGGGGAGTTGACCGGCACACCGTAGGTGGACGAGTCCATGACGAGGTTCGCGAACCGGTCGCCGATGATGTACACGCCGTTGTCGGTGGGCGTGTCGTCCTTACCCATCGACGTGGGCATCGTCATGATCACTTCGCCGTTGCGCTCGAACGTCACCTGCTTGGTGTTGTCGTCCGCCGTCGCGACCAGGGCGTCGCCGATGGTGAACGCCGTGTGGACGTCCTCCTGGCCGAACAGTCCGTCACCGAGATCACGGCCGTACACGGCGACCTTGACGTCCACGGCGGTGCCGGGGGCCCAGTAGCTCTGCGGACGCCACCGCACCTCACGGTTGTTCACCCAGTAGAACGCGCCCTCGACGGGTGGATTCGTCGTGACGGTGATGCCGGCCTCCGCGGCCTTGCGGTCGGGGATGTTCTCGTCGAACTGGACCGCGATCGGCTGACCGATGCCCACCACGTCACCCTCCGACGGCATCACGTACGGCTTGGTGACGTTGCCGGGCGCGCTGGTCGTGAACGCCGACGTCGAGGTGGTGCCGCCGCCGAGTCCGTTCGCCTTCACCTCGAGCCGGTACTCCTTGTCGTAGCCCAGCGGCTCCGTGTTGACCCAGGACAACCCGTCGGGGGCGATGGCGCCGTCGACCGGCTCGCCCTCCGGGTTGAGCATGGTGACCGCCGCCAGCGTGCCGTCGGTCACCGTCACCGTCACCGGCTGTCCGGGCGAGAATCCCACCGCACCATCGACGGCCGACGCCGTCAGCTTCGGCTTGATGAGTTCGGTGACCGGATTGGAATCGATCGGCGCCTCACCTTCCGACGTGACGCTGTCGGCACCGGAGACGGTGCACCCTGCGATCGACACTGCGAATACGAGTGATGCCGCCACAATCGTCGCCGTCTTCGAGACGGATCTCACCGATTGCGCACACACGCGCCCGCCACGCCCCACACCCATGGATAACCCCACTTCACGTCCTCGCTCCGAATTCACGTTCAAGCCGGCACGTCCCTCGCCTTCGCAAGACGAATCAGCACGTCGAGACCGTGTGGTCTCCAATGATGCCAGCCACTGGAGACCGGTTCCAACCAAGCGCCGAGCCGCTCAATAACGTTCGAATATCAATCGTGACCAGCGGCGCTGTTGTTACGCGCTACCGTCCGAATCGGGTCGCCACGGGCAGTCGCCACCAGGCGATTTGCATTCCCGAGAAGCGACCCGCTAATGTTCTGTCTCGCAAGAGCGAGCGCCTATAGCTCAGTTGGTAGAGCAAGTGACTCTTAATCACTGGGTCCGGGGTTCGAGTCCCTGTGGGCGCACTTGCACGAAGGCCCCCATCCTCTCACGAGGATGGGGGCCTTTCTCGTGTCACGATCTCACCGCACCGAGTGGGCGGTCGGATGACGAACGGGCCGCCGGAACGTGAAGTCACTGCGAACTTCACATCCGACGGCCCGTCAGTGACGAGGGTCGTTCAGCGCAACGCTTTGCGGAGCACCAGGAGCCCTGCCACCGCACCCACGGCGATCAGTCCGTACTTGACCGCCGGCTCGTTCAGCTTCGCGATCAGCGTCCGCTTCGTGTTCTCCATGAGACGCTTCGGGTTGGTGCGGACCGTCAATTCGTCGAGAGTGCTCGCGAGCTGATTACGCGCGTTCTCGATCTCACGCTCGATGCTCTCGGTGTCCCTGGGCACGTGTCCTCCAACTTGTTCGACTGGTTCGATCAGCGAGAGCGACGCTACCGCGACGATCCCACACTTGCGTCAACCGTAGACGAGAACACGCGACCAGCGACTCTGTCTCCCCCGATCGCGCCGCGGCCCAGGGTCAGACCGTCCCGGTAGCCTGACTTCTCGTGACCGACAACAACAGACTCGCCCCCGGAGACACCGCACCCGCCTTCACGCTGCCCGACGCCGACGGCAACGACGTGTCGCTCGCCGACTACCGCGGCCGCAAGGTCGTCGTGTACTTCTACCCGGCGGCGAGCACGCCGGGCTGCACCAAACAGGCCTGCGACTTCCGCGACAACCTCGCCGACCTGAACGGCGCAGGCCTCGACGTGATCGGCATCTCACCCGACAAGCCGGCGAAGCTGGCCAAGTTCCGTGACAACGAGGAACTGACGTTCCCTCTGCTGTCCGATCCCGACAAGGCCACGCTCGAGGCGTGGGGCGCGTTCGGCGAGAAGAAGATGTACGGCAAGACCGTGCAGGGTGTCATCCGCTCCACGTTCCTCGTCGACGAGGACGGGAAGATCGAAGTGGCCCAGTACAACGTCCGCGCCACCGGCCACGTCGCGAAACTGCGGCGGGACCTGTCCGTCTGATCGACGCGACGGGCGGCTGCATGTTGTCGGCCGCCCGTCACCGGCGTTGTGGTGGGTCGGTAACGCAGCGGTCGGCAACTTGTGGGCGATCACATCGTTCACACCCGAAACGGCTCGAGCAGTCTCCTCGCCCAGGTGAAACCCGACGCGTCACCGGGAGGGATCTTCGGAATCCGGACGAAAGACGGATAGCCTGGGGCGGTGGAGTCTTCAGTCAGCAAGCAAGCGCCGCGCCGAGTGGACCCGGCGTTGGAGCTGCAGTCGGACCCGCAGGAACTCCTGCCCCGCAGACGTCCGACCCAGGAACGTAGTCGCCGGAAGTTCGACGCGCTGCTCACGGCATCGCGGGAGTTGCTGGTGGACGTGGGATTCGAATCGTTCACGTGCGAGGAGGTCGCCGCACGCGCGGACGTCCCGATCGGCACCCTCTACCAGTTCTTCGCGAACAAGTACGTGATCGTCTGCGAACTCAACCGGCAGGACCTCGTCGGCGTCCAGCACGAGATCGCCCAGTTCAACGGTGAGGTCCCGTCCCTCGACTGGCTGCGGTTCCTCAATTCCTTCGTCGACCACATGGCAGGCCTGTGGACATCCGACCCGTCGAGGCGCGAGGTGTGGCTGGCGATGCAGTCGACGCCCTCGACCCGCGCCACCGGCGCCATCCACGAGAAGGCGTTCGCGGAGCAGGTGTCACGGATGCTCGCGCCCCTCACCCCGCGGACGTCGCGGGAGCGGCGGACGATGATGGCCGAGGTGCTCGTCCACGTCGTGTACTCGATGCTCAACTTCTCCGTGCAGGACAATCAGAGCCACGCGGACGCCGTCGCCGAACTCAAACGGCTGATGGTGGCATACCTGCTGGTCGCCGAGAAGGAATCGCGCTCCACCTAGCCGCTACGCGCCTGTGCGCCCTTCCGGTTGCCGGAGCTACCAGAAAGGCGCACGGGCGCCGGAGGCGCCTACAGGGACTCGATGACGGCGAACGCGCCCGCCATGTCTCCGTCGTGTGTGAGGGAGATGTGAATCCGCACGTCGGTCAGATGCTTGGCGACGTCCCCGCGTAAGCGGATACTCGGCCGTCCCCACGCATCCGTCACCACCTCGATCAGGTGGTGGATCATCTCGGGCAGCACCGGCGGGCTGGCGAAGAGAGACGTGGACCAGGCCTTGATCACTGCCTCCTTCGCAGCCCACCGGGCGGCGAAATGTCTAGCCGGATCGGAGCTCCGGGTCACGGCGTCCCGACGCTCGCCCGGTGTGAAGTTGTCGAGCATTGCCGTCCCTGGCCGGTCCAGCTGCTCGGCGAACTCCGACACCGTCACGAGATCGAAGCCGATCCCCAGAACTCCCATCCGTCGTTCCTACTTGCAGCCGGGCAGACCCGAGCTGTACACGTCGTCCGCTCCGAGGCGCGCGGCCTCGGTGAGCAGGACGTCCGCCTCGAGCTGACGGGACGCTGCGGCCGGGACGCTGTCGCCGCCGAAGCGACGATCCGCCGGACGCTCGTACAGGCTGCCGCCACCGACCATTGCCTTCGCCAGACGACGCTGACCCTCGACGGTGCGCTTGCGTGCCTGCTCGAGGTACGCCTCACGCTTGTCGGCCGGGATGGCCTCGACGAACGCCTGCGAGTGCACGACCGCGACCATGCCGGACACGTGCCCGAAGCCGAGGCTGGTCAGCAGACCGGCCTTCAGCGGGAACTGCTCGCCGAAGCGGAGCGGCTCCCGAGCCCACACGAGGTGTTCGAACTCGGCCATCTTCTCGTCGACGCAGTCGAGGCTGCGGTTCGGCGGCACGATGCCCTGGTCCAGCACCTGGCAGAGACCGATCAGCTGGAATGCTGCGGCACCACCCTTGGCGTGTCCGGTGAGGCTCTTCTGCGAGACCACGAACAGCGGCGCACCTTCGCTGCGGCCGAGGGCCCCGGCGAGGCGCTCGTGCAGCTCCGCCTCGTTGGGATCGTTGGCCGCGGTGGACGTGTCGTGCTTGGAGATCACCGAGATGTCGTCGGCACTGACACCGAGCTTGCCGAGGGACTGGGCGAGCTGCGAATCCGCTCCCCCACGTCCCGCGCCGAGCGCACCGATTCCGGGAGCCGGGATCGACGTGTGGACACCGTCCGCGAACGAGCCGGCGTAGGCGACCACACCGAGGACGGGCAGGCCCATCTCCAGTGCCAGGTCACCGCGGGCCAGCAGGATCGTGCCACCACCCTGCGACTCGACGAACCCGCCGCGACGACGGTCGTTGGCCCGGGAGAATCGACGGTCGTCGATGCCCTTGGCCCGCATGTCGTCGGTCTTGGCCGTGGCGGACATGTCACCGAATCCGATGATGCCCTCCGCGCTGAGGTCGTCGAACCCGCCGGCGACCACGAGCTGGGCCTTGCCGAGCTTGATCTTGTCGACGCCCTCTTCGACGGACACCGCGGCCGTGGCGCACGCCGCAACCGGGTGGACCATGGCGCCGTAACCGCCGACGTAGGACTGGACCACGTGCGCCGCAATCACATTCGGCAGGGCTTCCTGCAGGATGTCGTTCGGCCGGTTCTCGCCGAGCAGCGTGTCGATGTACAGCGACCTCATGGAGGTCATGCCGCCCATGCCGGTGCCCTGGGTGTTGGCGACCAGCGAGGGGTGCACCCACCGCAGCAGTTCGCTGGGCGTGAATCCACCGGTGAGGAACGCGTCCACCGTGGCGACGATGTTCCACAGGCCCACGCGGTCGACGGAGTCGGCCATGTCGGCGGGGATGCCCCACTTGGTGACGTCGAATCCGGTCGGGATCTGACCACCCACGCTGCGCGTGAGCTTCATCTTGCGGGGGACGCGGATCTCGGTGCCCGCACGGCGGGTGACCTGCCAGTCACCGCTGTCCGGAACCGGCGTCGCGACCGTGTTCTCCGGGTCGGCCTCGACGAAGGCCAGTGCTTCCGCCTCGGTGCTGACCACGAAGCTCAGGTCCTTGTCGAGGAAGACCGACGTGAGGAGCGGTGCGGTGTTCTCGACCATCGCGCCGTCGTCCGCGTAGCGGCGGATGCCGCAGCGCTCGACGACTGCGTCGTGGTACTTGTCCGCGATCTCGGCCTCCGGAACCAGTTCCCCGGTCTCGGCGTCGTACCAGCCTGCGGACGGCGTGGTCTCCCACACGACGAGTCCGGTGTTCCAGGCGAGTTCGAGAACGCCTGCCGCCGAAAGCTCTTCGTCGACCTCCATCTCGAAGCGGGTACGCGAGGAACCGAACGGTCCGAGCTCACCGGCGCCGACGATGACGACGAGGTCTTCCGGAGCCGCCGTGACGCCGGCCCAAGCCGGTGCCACCGACTCGGAGACCCGCGGCGGGGCGGGCAGAGCCGCGATGGTGTCGAGCTCGTCCGCATCCGCGTCGGCCTCGGCAGCAGCGGTCGCAGCTTCCTGAGCCTGCTTCGCCAGCGCGGGCAGGTCCAGGTTCGCCTGGGCGAGCCCACCGGTCAGATCGGCCGCGAGCGGCTCGGTGGAGGCGAGGCGACGTGCCTCGGGCTCGCACCACTGCAGCAGCTCGGTGGCCATTTCCTGGGTGGACCAGGTACGGACTCCGGCACCTTCGACGGCCTCGACCAGCGGGTCGTTGCCGCCCATGAGGCCGGTTCCGCGGACCCAGCCGATGAGAGCGTGCACCAGGGTGACGCGCTCGGCCCAGTTGCGCTCGGCCTTCCAGCGGCCGACCACAGCGTCCAGCGCGGCCTTGGCCTCGCCGTACGCACCGTCGCCACCGAACAGGCCGCGGTTCGGGGAACCGGGCAGGACGACGTGCAGGTGGGTGTCGACGTCACGGTCGTAACCGATCTTCGACAGTCCGCCGATCAGACGCTCCACCGACCACAGGAGAACGCGCATCTCCATTTCGGCGCGGGCGCCGGCGTCGGCGAGGTCGCCTGCCACGCGGGGCGCGGCGAACGGGAACAGCAGCGTCGGGGTGACCGCTTCCTTGACGAGCTTCTTCGATCCACCGGCCGTCTCGTACTGGGCTTCACCGATCCACTCGATGAGCGCGTCGATGTCCGTGTAGGACGCCATGTTCGCGGGGACCACCCACAGGGCGGCACCGGCGCGAGCATTGCGGCGGTAGAGGTCGCGGTAGAAGCCGAGACGCTTGTCGTCGAGACGCGAGGTGGTCACGAAGACCGTCGCGCCGCCGGCGAGGAGCTTGCCTGCGACCGAGGCCGCGATGGAACCCTTGCTGGCACCGGTGACGACGGCGACCTGGTCTGCCCATTCCGGGGTCTCGTCGGTGACGACGACTGCCGCCTCCGCGATGCGTCCGTACTTCTCGGCCAGAGCCGTGCGACCCTCGTCGGTTGCGCGGGCCTGCCACCATGCGGCCTGCGCCGCAACGGACTTGCCTGCACCGGCGAACCCTTCGATCTCGAGAGACTCCACGCCTGCCGCGTCGATCCACAGACGAGCCAGATCCTCACGTGCGCTGGCCCAGCGGTCGTCGAGCAGCACCGCCCGCTTGGCGTCGAACGCGGGAGCGACCAGTCGCGGCCAGTCGGAACCGAGTTCCGCCGACACGAGGTCGACGAGTTCGGTGTCGGTCGGCTGCGCTGCCGTCGCCGTGTCGCCTGCGAAGCCGAGCTGCTCGAGCACGAGGCGGGCGGCCGAGGCCAGCACGCCGTCGCGGCCCGTGATGTGCTCGGTGAACTCGCCCAGCGCCGCGGCGTCGACGGTGCCACCGGCTCCGCCACCCGAGGACGGGAGGGAGACGCTGATCCCACGGCGCGAGGCCACTGCGGCCACTGCGCTGTCGATGACGGCGTCCACTGCGGCGCCGTCGGCGAGACCGCCGCCGGCCAGGCCACCGAGGTCACCACCACGGATGCTGGAACCGTCGCGGGTTCCGAGCGCCACCTCGGCGGTGACGTGGTACGCCCAGCCGTCGCCGAGTTCCCAGACCTTCTTCACGCGGTCTGCGATGGCCGCCGGCCGACGACCCGAGGGGCCGAAGACCTTGCGGAGGTGATCGTTGATCGAGTCGGACAGCACCGGGCCGAACGGCTTGTACGTACGGGCCAGGGAGTCGACCGTGCCGGCGAGCGAACCCATGTCGGCGTCCGCCGCACCGTCGATCGCGCCGAGCGAGAGCTCGGAGCCGAGGTCGACGAGCAGCTGGTTACGCCGTGAGGACACGCCGTCGCACAGCGCCTCGATCGTGTCGACGGGGCCGACCTGATCGGGACGGAGCTTGGTCCACAGGCTGATCAGGACCTTGGTGGCGTCTGCGGCCTTGAACGCGATGTCGTCGGGACGCGGTCCACCGGACGGTGCAGCGGCCGGGGCCGGAGCCGCGGCGGGTGCGGCCGATGCGGCGGGCGCCTCGGCTGCGGGTGCTGCGGGCTCGTCGTCCTCGACCGGCGCCGGATCGACGTCGGTGGAGTACACGATGGACGCTTCACGCTCGATGTTGAGGACCTCGACCGGGTAGCCGAAGCGGCCGGGCAGCTTCAGGGTCTGCGATGCGAGGTTCGCGACGGTCGGGACGGAGCCCAGACCGATCTCCACGAACCGCTCGACACCCAGTCCACCCTCGGACTCGTCGGCGAACAGCAGGTCCTGCGTCTCGATCCAGCGCACCGGGCTGGCGAACTGCCAGGCCAGGAGCTCGGTGAGGACCACGCGGGTGAGCTGAACCGGCCTCTTCGCCCAGGAGTCGAAGTCCTTCAGCACCTTGTCGAGGGGCTTCGACGGCACCAGGTCGGCGATCTCCTGCACGAACTCCTTCTTCAGGGAGAACGGCTTGGGGACCAGGTTCGGGATGTAGCGCCCGATCAGGATGGCCGGGTCGATGTCCTGCGGAAGCAGTTCCTCGAGACGTCCACGGAAGTCGTCGACGCCGCCACGCAGCACCGTCGAGTGGAACGGGACGTCGATGCCCGGGACCATGATGTACGCGCGCTTGCCACCGAAAGCCTCACGGCGGATGTCGATTTCGACCTCCAGCGCGTTGAGTCCGGCGACCGTACCGGCGATGGCGTACTGCGAGCCACGCAGGTTCAGGTTCACGATCTGCAGGAACTCACCGGTCGCCTCGGCGACACCGGCGACGAACGCCTCGACGTCGTCGTCGGCCAGACCGATCTGCGACGGGCGGATGGCAGCCATCCGGTAGTCGGAACGGCCGGCCTCGTCGCGGGGAACGAGTGCGTGCATCGCGGAGCCACGCTGGAAGACCACCTCGAGAACAGCTTCGAGAGGCAGCACACCGGCGACGGCGGCGAGAGCGTTGTACTCACCGACCGAGTGGCCTGCGAGCAGGGCGCCCTCGACGAAGGCACCGGATTCGCGGAGCTCGGCGACCTGAGCCACACCGAGCGTCGCCATCGCGACCTGGGTGAACTGGGTCAGGTGCAGGACACCGTCCGGGTGCTTGTGCTCGACACCACGGGCCTTGACGACCGTCGGGTTGTCGCGGACCACGGCGAGGATCGAGAAGCCGAGGGCCTTGCGGGTGTGCTTGTCGGCGCGGTCCCAGATCTCACGGGCGGCCTTGGAGCGGGCGCGGGCGTCGAGGCCCATGCCGGGACGCTGGATGCCCTGTCCGGGGAACGCGTAGACGGTCTTCGGGGCGGCGGTGCGACCCGTTGCGACCATCACCAGTTCACCGTCGATGCGGCAGCCGACCTCGACGATCTCGGCGCCCCGGTCCACGGCGATGCGGTCGACGCGGACGTCGATCTCGGCGCCCGGGCGAACCATGCCCAGGAAGCGTGCGGTCCAGGCGGTGAGACGACGCGGCGGCGTCTTGGTCTCGGCCGGATCCACGGCGGTGACGACCTGCTGGGCGGCGGCGGAGAGCCACATGCCGTGCACGATCGGGCTGCCGAGGCCGGCGAGCAGTGCCGCGTTGTCGGAGGTGTGGATCGGGTTGTGGTCGCCCGACACCTGGGCGAAGGAGCCCATATTGCGGGGAGCGACGATCGTGGTGTCGCGGCGACGACGACGCGGGGTGTCGACGGCCTCGTCACTCAGCGAGCCACCGGCGCGGGCCGGGTCGGACAGTTCGCCCTTGCCGGTGCGGCCGCGGATCGCGAAGCGCTCCGACAGGGTGACGACGGCAGGCGCGTCCAGGCCCTCGCCGAGCATGGCGCCGACCTCGACCTTGACCTCGACGACGCGGCCCAGGTCGGTGTCGAGAACCGAGGCGACCTCGGCCTTGACGACGAGAATGCTGGTCTCCGACGGCAGTTCGCCGACGAAATCGACGCTGTGGTCCAGGTGGACCAGGTCGAGCATGCCTTCGATGACGGACAGCGAGTCTTCGGTCTTGGCAGCACCGAGCACGGCGAACACGGCCGGCCAGCAAGCGCCGACGACCACGTCCGGGACGGCCTTGCCGCTGACGCTCAGCGTCGTGGGCAGACCCGAGCCGGTGACACCGGCGTGGTCGGCGACCAGGTCGGGCGTCCAGGCGAGGTTGAGGCGTGCGACACCGTTCTTGACGGCGGGCAGTTCCTGACCGGCCGCGACCGCGAGGAGTGCGGTCATCGACTTCTCGGCGTCGGCCTCGGTGACCACGGGAGCGCCACCGTCCGCGACGGACGCGGGGACGGTGATGGTGATCTGGACGGACTTGGCTGCCACCAGCGGGACGGTGAGGAGCACCTGCTGGTCGTCGATGACGGACAGCTCGGCACCGGTGGTCTCGTGCACCGCGAGGGTGTCGGACTCGATCGACCACTTGTCGAGGTCACCGAGCCGGCGAACCGGGTTCAGCGTCAGGCGCGAGGCCCACTGGATGTCGGGAGCCGACAGCACGGTGTCGAGGAGGCCGCGGGCAATGTCCGCGTGACGGCGTGCGGGCAGCGACAGCGGCGCGACACCGGCGGTGACCAGCTCGTCGTACGTGGCCTTCTCGAAGCGGTCCAGCAGCTCGCCGACAGGCTCGTCGACGCGCGTGATGCCGGCGACGGCGACGGTGCCGGGGATGACGCAAACCTGGTCGGCCGTGTAGCGAGGATCGTGTGCCTGCCACAGCGAGTCGGAACGCCACCAGCGGCGGACGTCACCGTCGACGACGGGCACGAAGTTGACCGGCTTGCCGGGGGTCTTGCACAGCGAGACGAAGAAGGAGACGTCCGCGGGGTGCAGAACCGTGGTGGCGTAGTCGGGGTACTGCGCCTGCAGGGCGCAGACGGCCGCCTCGGGACGCTCGAGAATCGCGTCGTCGGCGAACAGGGTGGGGATGGGGCCACGGTCGACCGGGTGCAGACGCGACTCGGTGCGCTGCAGCATCTCACCGAAGCGCGCACGCCAGGTGATGTCGAGCCACGGGCTCGCGGTGGCCTCGGTGATGGCGTCCTGGAGGTCGGTGCCGCAGTCGAATGCCTTCGCCGCGTCGATGCCGACGGCCAGCTCGAGGTAGCGGCGCAGCCACTGCTCGTACGTCATGGTCGCGACGTCGCCGAAGTACGGCTTCGCCGTGATGTTCAGTGCCTCGATGATCTCGTCGCGACGCTCGGCGACGGCGTCAGCGTCACCGGCGACCTCGTCGAGCAGACGGCCGGTGCGGGACGCTGCGTTGTCGATCTCATGGATGTCGGCGCCGAGCTGGCTGCGGCCGGAGGCCATGCCGCCCTCGGCGGTGCCTGCTCCGACCCAGTCCGGAGTACCGGGGGTGTCGACGAGGAGCTGCTTCACCTCGGCAGAGGTGGTCGCCTCGAGGGTGGCCATGGCGGCGGTGCCGACCAGGATGCCGTCCAGCGGCATGGCCGGGAAGCCGTGTGCAACGGACCAGCGGCCGGTCAGGTAGTCGGCAGCCCGCTCGGGCGTGCCGATGCCGCCACCGACGCACAGGACCAGGTTCGGCCGGGTGCGCAGCTCGGCGTAGGTGTCGAGGAGGAGGTCGTCCAGGTCTTCCCACGAGTGGTGGCCACCGGCGCGGCCGCCCTCGATGTGGGCGATGACGGGGAACGAGGGAACCTCGTTGGCGATGCGGATGACCGAGCGGATCTGCGCGACCGTGCCCGGCTTGAACGCGACGTAGCTGAAGCCGGCGTCGGTGAGGTCTCCGATGATCGAGACGGCGTCCTCGAGCTCGGGGATACCGGCGGTGACGACGACACCGTCGAACGGGGCACCCGCGGCACGGGCCTTCGGCACGAGGCGCTTGCCACCGACGTGGAGCTTCCACAGGTAGGGGTCGAGGAACATCGAGTTGAACTGCACGGCGCGGCCCGGCTCGAGCAGCCCGGTGAGCTTCTCGACGTTGTCGGCGAAGATCTGCTCGGTGACCTGGCCACCGCCGGCGAGCTCGGCCCAGTGGCCTGCGTTGGCTGCTGCGGCGACGATCTTCGGGTCGACCGTGGTCGGGGTCATGCCGGCGAGCAGGATCGGCGAACGACCGGTCAGCTTCGTGAACGCGGTCTCGACGCCGATGCGGCCGCCCGGCAGCGACACCGGCTTCGGGAGGAATTCGGTCCACGCGGCGGGAACCTCGGGGGTTGCGCCGGGGGTGAGGAGGTTGCGGTGACCGCCACGGGTCGCGGCGGCAACGATGCCGACGCCCTGGCCGCGGACACTGGCCGACGTCATGCGGGTGAGGAGGTCACCGGGTCCGAGGTCGAGGATCCACGCGGCACCGGCTTCGAGGGTGCTGTCGACGGCGGCGACCCAGTCGACGGGATCGACGAGGCAGGCGCTCGTGAGAGCGCGGGCCTTCTCCTCGTCGAGACCGCAGCGCACGGCCCACTGGCCGACGATGTCGATCGTCTCCGCGAGTGCGGGGTGGTGGAAGCCGATCTCGACCGCGAGGGGCTCGAAGACGGGCGCGAAGATGGAGCCGCCACGCTTCTTGGCGTCGCGCTCACGGGCCTCGTCGGCCTCGATCTGCTCGCACCGCTGCTGAACGCGTGCCAGCTGGGCGGGCGGGCCGGACAGTACGACGCGGCGACGGGCGTTACGGATGCCGAGGACGGCTGCGCGCTCGGGCTCGAGGCCTTCGGCGAGCTCCTCGACGATCTGACGGAGTCGTTCCGGGTCGACGTTGGAGACAGCGAGCATCGGGGTGGAGTCGGCGGCGGCGATCACTCCGCGACGACGGCCGACGAGGCCGGCAGCCGCACCGATGAGCTGAGCGAGGGCGAGGAGTTCGCCGTCCTTCTGACCCGAGGAGGCAACGGCCTCCGCGGCGAGGAGTCCCTGGGAGTGGCCGATCACCGACACGGGAGCCGTAACCGCGGGATCGAGGCCCTGAGCTGCCAGCGCACGCAGCGCTGCGATCTGGGTGAGGAAGACGCCGGGGAGAGACACCGCCGCCGAGGTGAGCGCTGCCGCGGAGGGTCCGGCCGCCTGGGCGCCGTCCTCTTCGTCGGCGAGTTCCTGCTCGAGGATCCAGGCGATGGGGTCGAATCCGACCGGGCGCACGACGAGGAGTTCCTGCGCCACGGGGGCCAGGTGGTCGGCCGCGTCGTTGACGATGGTGGTGAGTGCCGGCTCGAGTCCGTTGTCGCGGCTCAGTTCCTCCAGCGAGCTCAGCCAGGGCGCGCCCTGACCACCGAAGGCGAGCGCGTACGGCTCACCTCCGAGCAGACGATCCACGAGGGTGCCCTTGCTCGACGACCGAGTGTCGTCCCGGTCTACGCCGATGCGCCGCGAACCCTTCGAGTTTTTTCCGTTTCCTGCGGGTGTCGTGTCGTCAATCGTCACGCGTATGTCCTCTCCTGGTCCCCTCTAGGGGGAGGTGGGGATAGTGTCTGCCGCCCTCGGCATCGTGTGCCAGCTGTATCGGCTCTGATCAGCTCTTCCGGGCTGTTCAAGGTTGACACAGAATCATGAGGATTTCCTCACGTTCAAATACCGCCGGGGTGTCACAGGCGTGCATCGGAGAAATATCGCGTGATGTCTCTCACAGCCCTCCCGTGAAGTGACCGGTGAGTAGATCGCGTCCGTGCTGGACGAGGGCGGTGCGAGGACGTCCAAGAACCTGAGGAAAGCCTCATATTAATCGTTATCAATCTGTTACCACCTTGACGAAGTCCCAGGTTCATGCAGGTCCGCGCCCCCGAACCCGGGTCCGCGACCAGCGAAACCGAACCTGTCGGACCCTCGCACTAATGTTCGAATCCAGGAACAGCCGACAGCCATTCTCCGGGGGGAAGAAATGAGCACAGCCCACGTCCGCGCCCTACTCGATCATGTCGACGCGAAGCTGCCACGAGAGTCGTGGCCGCACTGGACGGAGGGCTGGCCGCACGAGATCGAAGCCGGTCTGCTCGATGCCGCGTTCTCCGCCCGCGCCACGTACGGCACGCCCACCACGGGGGTCCGCGCCGTCATCACCCGCTGGCGCGATCACCGGGCCGCACCTCTCGACGACCTCACGGCGCTCGCCGCGCACGCCGACGAACCCGAAGGCCTCCTGGCCGTCCTGAACAACCGGCAGCGAGTACCGGGGAACTACACCACCAAGGCCGAGGCCGTCGCCTCGGCGGCACGCTCGCTCACCGAGCTGGGCTGCACCACCTCGGCGGATCTCCGCGACGACGAGGCCCAGCGGAACGCGATCGTCGGGGTGCCCGGGTTCGGTGCCGCCACCTGGGAGTGCCTCGCCATGCAACTCGGCATCCGCACCGCCGAATCTCACCGCCTGGTGTGCGAGTTCCTCCGCGAGGCGCTCGATCTCGAAGCACCCCCATCGACGGCAGACGCCGAACACCTCGTCGCCTCCGCAGCAGTGCGGCTCGAGATCACGCCCGCCACCTTCACCCACGCCGTCTGGCGGCACCAGCGCGCGCAGCGGCGGGTGGCAAGTGCGAGATGAAGTACACGCGAGAAGCGCTCGAGCAGGCGGTCGCGGAATCGACGAGCGTGGCCGGCGTCATGCGCTACCTCGGCCTGAAACCCGCGGGTGGGACACACGCTCACCTGAGTCGACAGATCAAGAGGTTCGGAATCGATACGACGCACTTCACCGGGAGCGCACACACCAAGGGCAAGCCGGCTCGCAATCGCATGTCGTGGGAGGAGATTCTCGTGGAACGACCACCAGGTAGCGCACGAGTGAAACCACATCTGTTGCGCCGGGCCCTGATCGAGGCCGGGGTCGAATACAAATGTGTTCTCTGCGGCCTCGGCGACGACTGGTGCGGAAGCCCCTTGACTCTGCACGTCGACCACATTGACGGTGATCCCCTCGACTCACGTTTGCATCAGATCCGGTTCCTCTGCCCCAATTGTCACAGTCAGACACCGACGTGGGCCGGCCGAAATCGCTGGACACAGGGTGGTGAGCACACAGGCTGATCCGAGGATGGGCTCCTGTCGAGGTGTGGCGTAGTCTGTCCTCGCGCGCGAGTGGCGGAATGGCAGACGCGCCACACTTAGGATGTGGTGTCCAACGGACGTGGGGGTTCAAGTCCCCCCTCGCGCACTTCTCGGGTTTCCCTGCCGATTCGGCGGCCCTGTTTCGCTTGGATCGACGGCTCGTCGTGCGCCTCCGGCGGCTGTGACCGCCGCCATAGCGGCAACCTCTCCTAGCAGCGCATTCAGCGATTCAGGTACCGTCGTTACGTGTCCGGTAACCGTAAGCAACGCCGCCCCGCGCTGATCCTGTTGGTGGTCGTCGGGGCTGTCGGATGCCTCGCACTCGGCTGGTGGCAGTGGACACGTTTCGAAGCGGTGGGCGGGACCGGCCAAAATCTCGGCTACGCATTCCAGTGGCCCCTGTTCGCGGCGTTCCTCGTCTACGCCTATCGGCGATTCGTGCAGCTCGAGGACGCCGAACCGGCCGACCCCGCCGACGTCCCGGATGCTCCCACCGAACTGCGGGAGATCCCGGCCGACGTCTTGCCCCCTCGCCCCTCGGTGGCCGAGGACGACGACCCGGACGACCTCGAGAGCCGGCAGATTTCGCAGTACAACCAGTACCTCGCCGAGCTGTCTGCTCGCGAGACCGATAGGAGCACCACGTGAGCACGGGCCAAGACGAAACGACTGCCGGTTCGGTCGCAGACACCGCGAAGCAGAAGAAGATCGCCCCCGCGCTCCTGCGCTACCGCGTCCTCGCCTACGCCACCGGTGTGTGGCTGCTGGTCCTCACCGCAGAGATGGTGGCCAAGTACATCTTCAAGGTCGACGACCTGCCCAGCTGGATCGCCGTGGTCCACGGCTGGGTGTACTTCGTCTACCTGCTGGTGACGCTCGACCTGGCGGTCAAGGTGCGCTGGCCCGCGGGCCGGACGGTCGGAACGCTACTCGCGGGCACCATTCCGTTCCTGTCGTTCTACGTGGAGCACCAGCGGACCAAGCAGGTCCGCCGCGACTTCGGTCTCTGACCGAACCGGTCGGCTCTCTCACATGATGACCGGCTGCCCGGTGATCATCGCGATCACGTAGGTCAGCCAGCCGAGCGGTGTCTGAGGCACCATCATCGGCGACATGTGAACCTCCTCCCGTGAAACGTAGCGACTGTCAGTGCCCGGCGAGCGCCGCCAGGTCGGGGACGAGCTGAACGAGCGCCCGCCCTCGGTGCGAGGACGCGTCCTTCTCCTCGGGTGACAGCTGGGCGGCCGAGCGGGTATCTCCATCCGGCACGAAGACCGGGTCGTAACCGAATCCGCCGTCGCCGACGGGCTCACGGGCGATGCTTCCCCGCCATTCGCCGCGGACCACCGATTCCTCGCCGCCGGGCACCACGAGCGCGCACGCCGAGACGAACGCCGCTCCCCTGCGGTCGTCGGGCACGTCACCGAGCTGAGCCAAGACCAGGGCGGTGTTCGCGGGATCGTTTCCGTGCGTGCCCGACCACCGGGCGGACAGGACTCCGGGCATGCCGTTCAGCGCATCCACCTCGATTCCGGAATCGTCTGCCACACAGGGCATTCCGGTTGCGGCGGCACCGTCGCGCGCTTTCGCCAGGGCGTTCTCCTCGAACGTCGCACCCGTTTCGGGGGCCTCGGGGTACTCGGGTACGGCCTCGAGCCCGACCAGTTCGATTCCGTCGACACCGGCCGCCGCGAGCACCCGATGCAGTTCCCGGAGTTTCTTCGCGTTGCGGCTGGCCACCAGCACCCGTGTGGTTTCCGGCACCGATCTAGCCCCCGAACTTCTTCTTCGACGTCTCCGGGACCTTCGGCTCCGGAAGCGCACCGGGGTAGGGCAGTTCGAGTGCGGCCTTCTGGATCTCGAACAACTGCTCGCACCCTGCGAGCGCGGAGTCCAGCAGTTTGTCGAGCGTGCTCCGCGGGAACGTCGCGCCTTCGCCGGTGCCCTGGATCTCGACGAGGGTGCCCGTGTCGGTGGCCACGACGTTCATGTCGACCTCGGCGCGCGAGTCCTCCTCGTACGGCAGGTCGAGGCGCACACGGCCGTCGACGACGCCCACGCTCACCGCGGCGATGCCACAGGAGATCGGCTGGGGGTCGGCGAGGCGGCCGGCGGCGCGGAGGTAGGTCACCGCGTCGACGAGGGCCACATAGGCGCCGGTGATGGCGGCAGTGCGGGTTCCGCCGTCGGCCTGCAGCACGTCGCAGTCGAGGGCGATGGTGTTCTCACCGATGGCGGCGAGGTCGATGCAGGCACGGAGGGAGCGTCCGACCAGCCGGCTGATCTCCTGGGTTCGTCCACCGACCTTGCCCTTGACGGACTCTCGGCCGCTGCGGGTGTGGGTGGCGGCGGGCAGCATGGCGTATTCGGCCGTCAGCCAGCCGAGTCCGGAGCCCTGACGCCAACGGGGAACACCGTCCTCGACGCTGGCTGTGCACATCACCCTGGTGTTTCCGAATTCCACCAGCACCGATCCCGCGGGATGAGTGGTGAAGCCCCGGGTGATCTTGACCTCGCGGAGTTCGTCGTCCGCCCTACCGTCTTCTCGTGTGGTCACGGCAGAGAGCCTAGTCGCCCCCGCCCGGGGCGCGGGCACACGGCTTCAGACGGTGTAGACGCCGCCCGCGGACACCGCGTGCACGGGGCCGGAGAATTCGGCCTTGGCCTCGGCGATGACGTCTTCGCGGGACGTCCACGGCGGTATGTGGGTGAGCAGCAGTTCGGCGACACCGGCGCGGTGTGCGACCTGACCGGCCTCGGTCCCCGAGAGGTGGATCCCTTCGGGCCGGTCCGGGCTGTGCGTCCACGACGCCTCGGCGAGCAGGACGTCGGCCGCGCGGGCGAGGTCGATCACTTCGTCACACATGCCGGTGTCGCCGGTGTAGACGAGGGTGCGCCCGGCGCCGTTGGTCAGGCGGAACCCGTACGCCTCGGGCGGGTGGTTGACCCTGCGCGCGGTGATGGTGAGGTCGCCGAACGTGACCGGTTCGCCGTCGGTCCAGTGGTGCAGGTCGATCGTGTCGGAGATGTCGTCGATGTCGCCGCCGCACTCCGCGGACGCGACGCCGATCCGGCGGGCGGTGTCGGACGGGCCGTAGACGAGTGCGCGCCCCTTCGGCGGGTGCGGATGATAGCGACGCCAGACGAGCAGTCCTGGGAGGTCCAGGCAGTGGTCCGCGTGCAGGTGGCTGAGGAGGACGGAGACCTCGCCGGGATCGGCGAACCGCTGGAGCGCACCGAGGACACCGGGTCCGAAGTCGAGTACCAGCGGCGGTGTGTCCGGCGCGGTCAACAGATAACCCGATGCAGGTGAGTCTGGTCCGGAGACGCTCCCTGAACACCCCAGGACGGTAATGCGCATACCCGCCATGCTGCCACGACGACCCGTTTCGGAAAAAGCTTCCGACGGAATTGGCGCGTCGACCTCACAACCGATGGGGAACTGTGACCTGACCATGGCGATCTACCGCGGATCCGCCGCCGTTACCGTTCCCATGCCTCTTCGAGGACTTGGACCTGTGGGTCGTAGGTGCCGGTCGAGAGGTACTTCCATCCGGCGTCGGCGACCACGAACGCGATGTCGGCCCGCTGTCCCGTCTCGACGGCGTACCGCGCCACGTCGAGTGCAGCATGGAGATTGGCGCCGGTGGAGGTGCCGGCGAAGATTCCCTCGACGTCGATCAGTTCGCGGGTGCGCTGGATCGCCTCGGTGTGGCGTACCCGGAATCGCCGGGTGAGTACCGATTCGTCGTACAGTTCCGGAACGAATCCCTCTTCGATGTTGCGGAGGCCACACACCATTTCGCCGAAGCGTGGTTCCGCGGCCACGATCTCGATGCCGTCGACGTGCTCGCGGAGAAACCGGCCCGTACCCATCAGTGTCCCGGTGGTGCCGAGCCCGGCCACGAAGTGGGTGATCTCGGGAAGATCCCTCAGGATCTCCGGCCCCGTGGTCTCGTAGTGCGCCATCGCGTTGGCCGGGTTGCCGTACTGGTAGAGCAGCACCCAGTCCGGATTCTCGTCCGACAGTCGCCTCGCGACGGCGACGGCCTCGTTGGAACCACCGGCGGCGGGAGAGTCGATGATCCGGGCGCCGAACATCGTTAACAGCTGGCGGCGCTCCATCGACGTGTTCTCGGGCATCACGCAGATCAGCTGGTAGCCCTTCAGTTTGGCGGTCATCGCCAGAGAGATACCGGTGTTGCCGCTGGTCGATTCGAGTATCGTCGCACCGGGAGTGAGACGGCCGTCCCGTTCTGCTTGCTCGATCATGCGTAGCGCCGGGCGATCCTTGATCGAACCGGTGGGATTGTGATCCTCGAGTTTGGCCCACAACCGCACCGGGCTGCTGCCGTTCCAGCGTGGCGACAGCCGGGGCAGGCCGACCAGAGGTGTGTTCCCGAGAGTGTCGATGTACGAATCGAACCTTGCCACGGCAGCGATCAGCCTCCCGTGACTACACAGCGAACGGACGGACACTCACCGTCGACGTCGGGGGTCGAAACTGTGACAGCCATGATCAACTCCTGAGGGTGCGGTGGGGTGCGGCGACGGAGATCCGCCGCTGGGGACGCCCGGACCTCGGCGGCACGGCGTGTGCGCGAACCGCGAGTTCGACCACCTCCACCGGCCCTCCGTGACGACACTGTCGACAGCTCTGAACTACGCAGTACCTGGGTGCCCGAATCTCGGGTGGAGCCTACCAGCAGGCCCTACTCGCAGCGGTCGGATGCGCGGTACACGCCGGTGCATCGCACGCGCCTCACCCCGGGGGGATCACCCGAACGATTGTGGCCCCACTGCTTTCCGTGCCCGCTGCTTCCTGGCGTCCGCGGAGAGCAGCCAGGCTGCGACGACACCGCCGACGGCGCCGAACAGATGGCCCTGCCAGGACACACCGGGAGCGCTGGGGAGCACACCCCACAGCAGGCTGCCGTAGACGACGAACACCACCACACCCACGAGGATCTGGCCGAGGCTGCGGGCGAAGATTCCCCGGACCAGCAGGTAGGCGAGCCAGCCGAAGATCAGGACGGAGGCGCCGATGTGGTTGGAATAGGATCCGCCGGTCAACCAGGTGCCCAGACCTCCGACCACCCAGACGATCCCGGTGGCGGCGAGGCCGCGGGCGATGCCCGACAGCAGCACGAGGAACCCGAGGACCAGCAGCGGGACGGTGTTCGCGAACAGGTGCGCCCAGTCGTCGTGCAGGACCGGGGCGAACAGAATCCCCCACAGCCCGTCGATGGAGCGCGGCCCGACGCCGTTCTCTTCGAGTCGCTCGTCGGACGCCACGTCGACGATCTCGATGACGTACAGCAGCATCGTGAAGGTGCCGATGAGGATTGCGGACTGCAGCCACAGCGGCTTCGACTTCGACGCGGGCGCCGGCTTCGCGCCACCCCTCGGCACCGGTGAGTCGAATCGCGAGGAGTCGAACGACGACGTCATGATCCACACACCCCTGCCGTCATGCCCACAACTGCCCTTCCAGTGCTTCTTCTGCTTCCTCGACCGTACCGCCGTATGCGCCGGTCGACAGATATTTCCATCCGCCGTCGGCGACGATGAACGCGATGTTCGCCGCGCGTTCGGCCTTGACGGCCTTGCGCGCCACCCCCAGCGCGGCGTGGAGGATCGCGCCGGTCGAGATGCCCGCGAAGATGCCTTCGTTGTCGATCAGTTGCCGGGTGCGGCGGACGGCGTCGGCGGGGCCGACGGAGAACCGCGAGGTGAGGACGGATTCGTCGTACAACTCGGGGACGAAGCCCTCGTCGATGTTGCGGAGGCCGTAGACGAGTTCGCCGTAGCGGGGCTCGGCGGCCACGATCTCGATGCCGTCGACGTGTTCGCGGAGGTAGCGCCCCACACCCATCAGGGTGCCGGTGGTGCCGAGGCCCGCGACGAAGTGGGTGATCTCGGGAAGGTCGCGCAGGATCTCGGGGCCGGTGGTCTCGTAGTGCGCCAGCGCATTCGCGGGATTGCCGTACTGGTACAGCATCACCCAGTCGGGATGCTCCGCGGACAGCTCCTTGGCCACGGCCACAGCCTGATTCGAGCCACCGCGCGCGGGCGAGTCGATGATCTGCGCACCGAACATCGTCAGCAGTTGCCTGCGTTCCACGGACGTGTTCTCGGGCATCACGCAGATCAGGTGGTAGCCCTTGAGTTTCGCGGCCATCGCGAGCGAGATCCCGGTGTTCCCGCTGGTCGGTTCGAGGATCGTGGCGCCGGGTGTCAGGGTGCCGTCGTTCTCGGCCTGCTCGATCATGCGGAGGGCGGGCCGGTCCTTCACCGAACCGGTGGGGTTGCGGTCCTCGAGCTTCGCCCACAGGCGGACCGGCGCAGCACCGTTCCAGCTGGGAGACAGGCGGGGCAGCCCGACGAGGGGTGTGTCGCCGAGGGTGTCGATCAGCGAATCGAACCGCGCCACGGCCGCGATCAGCCTCCGGCGACGGCGGGCAGGATCGTCACGGAGTCCCCGTCGGCCACCTCGGTGTCGAGTCCGCCGGAGAATCGGACGTCCTCGTCGTTGACGTACACGTTGACGAAGCGATGCAGGCGGCCGTCGTTGATCAGGCGGTCCTTGATGCCGCCGTAGTTGCCGTCGAGGTCGTCGATGACGGCGGAGAGTGTGGGACCTGTTGCCTCCACCCGCTTTTCACCGCCGGTGTGGGTACGCAGGATGGTGGGGATCGAAACTGTGACAGCCATGGTCGGCTCCTCGAGATGTGGGTGTCTTACCTGCCGCGGGCCCGTCGCGAGGGACGGCACCGTCACTTGTCGGGGATGTCTGCCACGGACGTGTGGGCAAACTTGTAGCTCTGGACCACGTCGACGGGTTCCTCGGTGACGACACCGTCGACGATGCGGTAGCTGCGCAGTTCGTGGACTTCGGGGTCGCGGGTGGAGATCAGCACGTAGTGGGCGTCCGGTTCGGATGCGAAGGAGATGTCGGTCCGGCTCGGGTACGCCTCGGTGGCGGTGTGCGAGTGGTAGATCACGACCGGCACCTCGTCGGCGTCGTCCATCGCCCGCCACACCTTCAGTTGCTCACCCGAGTCGAAACGGTAGAACGTGGGCGAACGCTCGGCGTTGATCATCGGGATGTGCCGTTCGGGGCGGTCGGAGCCGTCCGGCCCGGCGATGACCCCGCACGCCTCGTCCGGGTGGTCGGCGCGCGCGTGCGCGACCATCGCCTCGACGAAGTCCGATCGAATCACCAGCACGTCATCCACCTCCGTGAGCGCCATCCTAGGTGCGCACCGGCGAGTCGGCCACCGACCGGCCGGTACCTCAGGAACGCGTACCTCAGGAACGCGTACCTCAGGAACGCGTACCTCAGGAACGCAGTGCTGAAGGGAACAGTTCGCGGTAGGTGGGAATTCCCGCGACGGGGGTGGCGCTGAGGACGGCGTCGACGATGGCCTTCTCCACCACTTCGGCGGCCGCGGTGCAGACGGCGTCGACGACGGGCAGATCGGGCGGGAACGCGTCGGGCACTCCCGCCGGATGGTGGACCGGGTGGATGCCGGTGGAGAGCGCGAAGATCGTGTCGCCGTCGAGCGGCGAATGCGCCGGCCGGATCGCGCGGGCCAGCCCGTCGTGACCGGCGACGGCGACGCGGCGTAGCGCCGCCTTGCCCAGGACGGCGTCGGTCGCGACGACCCCGATGGTCGTGTTGAGGACGGTGCTCTTGGCGATCAGTTCGCGCGCCGCCGACACCTCGGCGGCGACGGGGGGTCTGAGCCCGAAAGCGGCTGCACCCACGGTGGCGACACCCCACGGCAGTCCGGTCGCGGGATCGAACACGGTTCCGACGGGATTGGCCACCATCAGCGCGGACACCGTGATGCCCTTCGCCGGACCGTCCGTGACGACGACGCTCGCCGTTCCGACACCGCCTTTGAGCGCGCCCGCACGCGCCCCGACCCCGGCGCCCACCGAACCGGAGAGCACGGTGTGCGACGCAGAATCTGCTGCCCGGTAACCGAATTCGGCGGTGGGACGCCTGCGCCAGTCACCGACCGGCAGATCGAAGATCACGGCAGCGGGAACGATCGGGACCACCTGATCGGGCTCCCCCATGGCGATTCCGTGACCGTGCTCCTCGAGCCACCGCATGACGCCGTCGGCGGCGGCGAGTCCGTACGCGCTGCCGCCGGTCAGGACGATCGCGTGCACCTTCCGGACGCTGTGACTGGGGTCGAGGAGGTCCGTTTCCCGGGTGCCCGGTCCCCCGCCACGGACGTCGACCGCACCGGTCGCGCCGTGCGGCGCGAGGACCACGGTGCATCCGGTGGCGGCGCCGCGTCCGAGCGCGGCGTCCGCGTCGAGTTCGTGGTGGTGCCCGACGCTCAGGCCCACCACATCGACGAGCGAATCGGTGCGGCCCGGCGTCGTGGCCGTCACGGTGCGAGCGCCTGAACGAGCGAGTCCTGCATCCAGGTCAGCCAGTGGTAGATGTCGAGGTGCGGTGCGCGGGGATCGGCGGGATCGAGTTCGTCGGGCGTGTCGGCGTCGATGCCCAGGTTGGTGCCCAGTGCCAGCCGCACGTCGTTGAGACCGCTGAGCCAGGCGTCGGCCTGTTCCCGCGTGAGCAGCACCTTGCCGCCGTTCTCGGGCACCGTGTGGAGAATGACCGAGCCCGCCGCCAGTTTGGCGTCGATGATCTCCGGTTCGTGGAGTCCGCGCAGCGCACCGTTGATGTCGGCCTTCGATTCGGCGCGGATCTCGTCGTCGTCCGGCGCGTCCATGTCGGGACGGTGGAAGTCGGGCAGCAGCCGCGCGAGGACCTCCTCGTCGGGTGCCGCCGTGTTGCCGGTCCGCATCCCGGTGAGCGCCGCGAGTTCGTCCTCCGGGGCGGACGCGGCCCGCTCCTCGAGGAGACCGAGGACGGAGGCGACCAGCGATCGCAGCACCGTGGCCTCGTGCGCGTCCATCTCCGAACGCAGCTTCACACCGCCGAGCGAGTTCTTCCTGCTCCACATCCGCACGTCGTGTACCGAGTTCCTTACTGTCCGAACGGAAAGTTAGCTGCCGTCGCGCTGCATCGTGGCCCACAGGCCGGCCGCGTGCAGCTTGCGTACATCGTTTTCGACCTTGTCCCGGGAGCCGCTCGACACCACGGCCTTCCCCTCGGAATGGACCTGCATCATCAATTCCGTGGCCTTGGCTTTGCTGTACCCGAAGAGCTTCTGGAAAATGTAGGTGACGTAGTGCATCAAATTCACCGGATCGTCCCACACGACGGTGACCCAGGGACGATCATTGGCTTCATCGATCTCGGCGACCTCCGACTCTGCAGGGGTGACCTGCGGCGATGCCGGCATGGCATCCACGAATGGAGCTGTCGTCGAGCAATGAGCCATGACACCAGGGTACGACGCTCCTCCACTGGGCGACACCGCGGCTTACAGTGGCCGGGTGTCCAGAGACAGCACCGCCTTGTTCACCGACCAGTACGAGTTGACGATGCTGTCGGCCGCCCTCGCCGACGGTTCCGCCCACCGACGCTGCAGTTTCGAGGTGTTCGCCCGCCGGCTCCCCGACGGCCGCCGGTACGGAGTCGTCGGCGGCACCGCCCGTCTGGTTGCCGCGCTGTCGAACTTCCGCTTCGGCGAGCAGGAACTCGCGATCGTGTCCCGCTTCCTCGACGAGGCGACGGTCGCGTGGCTGCGTGACTATCGCTTCAGCGGGGACATCGACGGCTACCGCGAGGGCGACTTCTACTTTCCCGGTTCCCCGATCCTCTCCGTCCGTGGAACGTTCGCCGAATGCGTCCTGCTCGAGACGCTGAGCCTGTCGATCCTCAACCACGACAGCGCGATCGCGTCCGCCGCCGCCCGCATGGTCAGCGCCGCCGACGGACGCCCCATGATCGAGATGGGTTCGCGGCGCACCCACGAGGAATCCGCGGTGGCGGCCTCCCGCGCCGCCTATCTGGCGGGTTTCACGGCCACGTCGAATCTGGAGGCGGTCCGCAGGCACGGAGTGCCCGGTGCGGGTACCAGCGCGCACGCGTTCACCCTGTTGCACACCACCCCGGACGGGCCGGACGAGGCGGCGGCGTTCCGCGCGCAGGTCGCGGCACTCGGAGTCGGGACCACGCTTCTCGTCGACACGTACGACATCACCGAGGGCGTCAGGACCGCCGTCGAGGTGGCGGGCCCCGGACTCGGGGGTGTCCGGATCGACTCCGGCGATCTGGGTGTGCTGGCCCGGCAGGTCCGCAGGCAACTCGACGACCTCGGTGCGACCGGGACGAAGATCGTCGTCTCCGGCGACCTCGACGAATACGCCATCGCCGCGTTGCGCGCCGAACCGGTCGACGTCTACGGCGTCGGCACGTCCGTCGTCGTCGGCTCCGGCGCGCCGACCGCCGGAATGGTCTACAAACTCGTCGAGGTGGACGGCATCCCCGTCGAGAAGAGAAGCAGCAACAAGGCGTCGCGGGGCGGCACCAAGCGGGCGTTGCGATTCGCCCGGGACACCGGAACCCTGGTCGAGGAGGTCGTGTACTCGGCCCACTCGGACGCACCCGGCTCGGCGGGCCTCGAGGCGCGGGAACTGCTGGTCCCGCTGTTGCGGGGCGGTGAGACCGTCTGCGACACGACTACCCTGGAGGACAGCAGATCCCTCTTGGCGGCGGGCCTCGTCAGCCTGCCCTGGGAGGGCCTGAAGCTCTCCCACGGCGAGCCCGCGATCCCGGTGCGCTTCGCCGAACCCGAACCCAGGAGGGCACCATGACCGACATCGAGAACACCGACCTCCGGCGGGCGCTGCTCGTGGTCGACGTCCAGAACGACTTCTGCGAGGGCGGCTCCCTCGCCGTCGACGGCGGTTCCGCGGTCGCGGCCGCGATCAGCCGCTTCCTGGCGTCGAACGAGTACGACGCCGTCGCGGCCACGATCGACCACCACATCGACCCGGGCCACCATTTCTCCGACGAACCGGACTACGTCGACACGTGGCCGGTGCACTGCAAATCGGGAACGTCCGGCGCGGACTTCCACCCCGACCTCGACCTGAGCGGCATCGAATCGGTGTTCTCCAAAGGCGAGTTCTCGGCGGCCTACTCGGGCTTCGAAGGCAGGAACTCCGACGGCCAGAGCCTGGAGAAATGGCTGCGTGCGGCCGGAGTCACCGAGGTCGACGTGGTGGGGATCGCCACCGATCACTGCGTGGTCGCGACGGCGCTCGACGCCGTGGCCGCCGGGTTCCCGACGCGCGTCCATCTCCCCCTCACCGCCGGTGTCGCCCCCGCGACCGTCGAGGCCGCGATCACCGCGATGCGGGCCGCCGGGGTGCGCCTCGTGGGCCGCGACTCGGACACCCCCTCGGACCGCGTGACGATTTCTGACGTAGGTCCCGAGTAACCTGCTCGGGTGCCTGAAAACCTCCCCAACGTCCCCGAGCTGTTGCGCACGGCGGTGCGGTCGCTGGGCGGTGCCGAGCGGTCCAACCAGCTGACCATGGCTTCCGCCGTCGCGCATTCGATCGATACCGGGGAGCATCTGGCCGTCCAGGCCGGGACGGGCACCGGCAAGTCCCTCGCCTACCTGGTGCCGAGCGTCCGGCACGCGGTGCAGAGCGGAAAGACGGTCATCGTCTCGACAGCCACCATCGCACTGCAGCGTCAGCTGATCGACCGTGACATGCCGCGGCTCGCGGACGCGCTCGAGGGTTCGCTCGGCCGGCGACCGCACTTCGCGATCCTCAAGGGCCGCAACAACTATCTGTGCATGAACAAGATCCACACCGGGTCCGCCGAAGAGCCTCCCACGGACGAGCTGTTCGACCCGTTCGCGGTGTCGCGGCTCGGACGCGAGGTCCAGCGCCTCACCGAGTGGTCCTCGGACACCGAGACCGGCGACCGCGACGACCTGGCCCCCGGAGTCAGCGACAAGGCGTGGCGCCAGGTCAGCGTCACCGCCCGGGAATGCCTCGGCAAGTCCCGGTGCCCGGTCGGCGAGGACTGCTTCGCCGAGCGCGCCCGCGCGGAGGCCTCTCAGGTCGACGTCGTGGTCACCAACCACGCCCTGCTCGCCATCGACGCCATCACCGGAATCGCGATCCTCCCCGAACACGACGTCGTGGTCATCGACGAGGCGCACGAACTGGTCGACCGGGTCACCAACGTCGCCACCGCGGAGTTGGCGGCGTCGACGATCAGTGCCGCGGCGCGGCGCTGCGCGAAGCTCGTCGAGGAGCAGGACGCGGACCGTCTCGAGGCCGCGGGTGAGGGCTGGGCGGCACTGCTCGAGGAATTGCGGCCGGAACGGTGGGAGGCGCTGCCGCCCGGCGCCGCCCCCGCACTCGCCGCTGTCCGCGACGCCGCGTGGTCGCTGCGCACGGCCATCGGCCCGTCCCGTCCCGGCATGGCGTTGAGCGATCCCGAGGCCGCCGCCGCGCGCAACACCGCACTCGCGTCGGTCGAGGAAGTCCACGACAGCGCCGTCCGCGTTCTCAGCGCCTTCGACGAGCCGGATCCGGCCAAGCGTCACGACGTGGTGTGGCTGGCCGCCGACGACAATCGCGGTTCGATCCGCCGGGTGGTGCGGATGGCGCCGCTGTCGGTCGGCGGGCTGCTGCGTTCCCGGCTGTTCGCCGAATCGACCGTGGTCCTGACGTCGGCGACGCTGACCGTGGGCGGGTCGTTCGACGGTCTCGCGGTCAACTGGGGACTTCCTGCCGAATCGTCAGTCGTGATCGATCCGGCGATGGCCACCGGCTCCGAAGCGCCGTCCGATTCGGGCATGCTCAAATGGAACGCCCTCGACGTCGGGTCGCCGTTCGACCATGCCCGCGCCGGCATCATCTACATCGCGAAGCAGCTTCCGCCGCCGGGCCGGGACGGCCTCTCCCCCGCGTATCTCGACGAGATCGCCGAACTCGTCGAGGCGGCGGGCGGGCGCACGCTGGGATTGTTCTCGTCGATGCGGGCCGCCAAGGCCGCGTCCGAGGCCATGCGCGACCGGCTCGACACCCCGATCCTGTGCCAGGGCGACGACTCGACGGGCGCCCTCGTCCGGGCGTTCGCCGGCGACGAGCCGACATCGCTGTTCGGCACGCTGTCGCTGTGGCAGGGTGTCGACGTGCCGGGCCCGTCCCTGAGCCTCGTGATCCTCGACCGCATCCCCTTCCCCCGCCCCGACGACCCGTTGCTGGTCGCCCGGCAGAAGGCCGTCGAGTCGCGCGGCGGAAACGGGTTCCTCTCCGTCGCAGCCAATCACGCGGCGCTGCTGCTCGCCCAGGGTGTGGGACGTCTGCTGCGCAGCGTCGACGACAAGGGTGTGGTGGCCGTCCTCGATCCGCGGCTCGCCACCGCCCGCTACGCCGGGTACCTTCGGGCCTCGCTGCCTCCGTTCTGGGAGACGTCCGATCCGGAAGTCGTGCGTAAGGCACTGGGGCGGATCCGCGATTCGCGCCCCTGAACCGCGGCCGCGCACTGAGTCGGACAGCGACGGGGTGCGCACCTATGCTCGACCGATGGACCTTGCGATCTCAGTCCGCGGACTCACCAAGAAGTTCGGCGAAGTCCTCGCCCTCGACGGCCTCGATCTGGAGGTGAAGTCGGGCGAGGTGCACGGATTCCTCGGACCCAACGGCTCGGGCAAGTCCACGACCATCCGGGTGCTCCTCGGCCTCCTGCGCGCCGACGGCGGTTCGGCGTCCGTTCTCGGTTCCGATCCGTGGCAGGATTCCGTTCCTGTGCATCGGCGACTGGCCTACGTTCCGGGGGATGTGAACCTGTGGCCCAATCTGTCCGGCGGCGAGGCGATCGACCTTCTCGGGCGGCTGCGCGGCGGACTCGATCCGGTCCGTCGAGCGTCGCTGATCGAGCGGTTCGAACTCGACCCCACCCGCAAGGGCCGCACCTATTCGAAAGGCAACCGGCAGAAGGTCGCTCTCGTGGCTGCGCTCGCCGCCGACACCGAACTCCTCATCCTCGACGAGCCGACGTCGGGCCTGGACCCGTTGATGGAAGCGGTGTTTCAGGAGTGCATCACCGAATTCGCCCGCGAAGGACGCACGGTGCTGTTGTCCAGCCACATCCTCGCCGAGGTCGACGCGCTGTGCCACGCCGTCACCATCATTCGCGCGGGTAAGACCGTGCAGGCGGGAACGCTGTCCGAACTGCGCCATTTCACCCGCACCACGGTGACGGCGACCACCCGGATCAAGCCCACCCCCATCGCGAATGTCCCCGGCGTGCACAACCTGCAGAAGGGTGAGGACGCGAACACGGTGACGTTCGACGTCGATTCCGATCAGATCGATCCGGTCATGACCACGCTGACGGGGCTGGGCATCATCTCGATCACCGCCAACCCGCCGACGCTCGAGGACCTGTTCCTCCGCGAGTACCGCGACGAGGTCGAGGCACTCGGGATCGGACGGCCGCAGTGAGTCGACTGAGCGGAACGGGTGTGCTCGCCGAACTGGCGGTGCGCACCGACCGGGTCCGGATTCCGGTGTGGACGGTCGCGGTGGCGGGCCTCACCGTCCTGATCGCGTCGAGTTACTCGACCATCTACCCGACCGCCGAATCACGGCAGGCCCGTGCCGAACTCATCTCGTCGCCGGCAGCCACGGCACTCGCCGGGCCGGGGTACGGGCTGGACGACTACACGCTCGGTGCGATGGTGGCCAACGAGATCGCCGGCATGACGATGGTGGCCGTCGCGATCATGTCGGTGCTGCTGGTGACGCGGCATCTGCGGACGGAGGAGGAGACCGGACGCACGGAACTGGTACGCGCCGGCGTCGTCGGGCGGTATGCGGGAATCACGGCGGGACTGATCTCCGCGGCGCTCGCAAACCTGTTCGTTGCGCTTCTGCTCGTCATCGGGTTGCTCGGTGTGGGTCTGCCTCCGGCGGGTTCGCTGAACATGTCCGCGGGTGTGCTGGTGGTGGGTCTGGTGTTCACCTCGTTGTCGGCGCTGGCGTCCCAGTTCACCGAACACGCCCGCACGGCAAGCGGTGTCGGGATCACCGCGATCATCGTCGGGTATCTGCTGCGGGCAGTGGGCGACGTGCAGCAGGGACACAGCGGGAGCCTGCTGACGTGGGTGTCGCCGATCGGCTGGTCGCAGGCCACCCGCGCCTATGTCGACGAACGCTGGTGGCCGTTGCTGATCGGAATCGTCGCAGCGGCGCTGACCGTCGGGTGCGCATATGCCGCCATCGGTCGCCGGGACGTCGGGGCGGGGCTCCTTCCGCCGCGGGGCGGGCGCGCCGAGGCGTCCCCCCGCCTGACCGGTATCACCGCGCTGGCGGCGCGTCAGCAGCGCGGTCAGATCCTCGCCTGGGGTGTCGGTGTGTTCGCGCTGTCGCTGCCCATCGGTTCACTCGGCAAGCAGATCAGCGATTTCATCGACCAGGATCCCGATCTCGCGCAGCTGCTGCCGGGTGGCGCCGCGGCGGCGGCCGACGGTGCATTCGCCCTGTATCTGGTGTTCCTGGTGGTGATGGCGGCGATGTACGCCGTCGGCGCCGTCGTATCCATCCGTTCCGAGGAATCGTCCGGTCGCGCCGAGGAGGCACTGGCCACCCCCGTGTCGCGGGCGTCGTGGCTCGGTGGACAGCTGGCCGTGATCGCCGCCGCGGCGGTCGCGATCGCGGTGGCGGCGGGGGTCGGCATGGGGATCACCGCGGCGTTCACGCTGTCCGATGCCGGGGCGCTCGGCCGGTTGATCGGCGCGGCCCTGAACTCCGTGCCTGCCGTGCTCGTGATCGTCGGTGCGTGCGCGGCCGTCTACGGCCTGAGTCCGCGCGCGTTGCCGGCGTTGTGGATATTTCTGGGCTACGTTCTCGTCGCCGGAATGTTCGGGGAAGTGCTCCCCGACTGGTTCGGGGTGCTCTCCCCCTTCCACTACACGCCGGCCCTGCCTGCCGAGAGTTTCTCGGCTACTCCCCTCGCGGTTCTGCTGCTACTCGCGGCGGCCCTGTTCCTCGCGGCGGTCACCGGATTCCAGCGCCGGGACGTCGGCCGGTGACGGCTCGGTAGCGCCGGTCAGGGGTTCGGCGCCGTCACCAGGCCCAGCTCGGACGGGGCGACGAGCAACCGGTGGTGCGGAAGGACCCGCACCGTGTATCCGACCGACCCGGACAGCGGCAGGGCCAGGTCGGCGACGAACAGCTCCCCCGACTCCTCCGATGCGAAGTGGGTCATCGGGACCGTGACGATGTCGGTGAGTTCCTCGTCCGGTCCGGCCTTTCCGATCACGGCCTGCACGGTGACGTCCGAGACGGACAGTTCGCCGAGGCGGATGCGGGCGCGCAGCACCAGGTTGGCGCCGATCTCGGGAGTGTCGGGTAGTCCGGCGCCGTCGACCTGCAGGACCGCCACCGCCGGCCAGGCGGCCTCGACGCGACGACGGAACGCGGCGAGTTCGCGGGCCCCGGCGTAGTTCTCTTCCGCCACCGTCCGGGCCGCTTCGGCGGCGGGCGCGTAGTACTGGACGGCGTAGTCGCGCACCATCCGCGACGCGAGCACCTTGGGTCCGAGATTCTGCAGTGTGTGACGAACCATCTCCACCCAGCGCACCGGCAGGCCGTCCGCACGGTCGTAGAACCTCGGCAGAACGGCGCGTTCGAGCAGTTCGTACAGTGCGCTGGCCTCGAGATCGTCACGCCGCGTCTCATCGACGACGCCGTCCGCGGTCGGGATGGCCCAGCCGTTCTCGCCGTCGAACATCTCGTCCCACCAGCCGTCGCGGATCGACAGGTTCAGTCCGCCGTTGAGGGCGGACTTCATCCCCGACGTGCCGCACGCCTCGAGCGGGCGCAGCGGGTTGTTGAGCCACACGTCGCAACCCCAGTAGAGGTACCGCGCCATCGACATGTCGTAGTCGGGCAGGAAGGTGATGCGGTGCCGGACGTCGGCGGCGTCGGCGAACCGCACGACCTGCTGGATGAGGGCCTTCCCGCCGTCATCCGCGGGGTGGCTCTTCCCGGCGACCACCAGCTGCACAGGCCGCTTCTCGTCGAGGAGCAGGGCCCGGAGCCGCTCGGGGTCGCGGAGCATCAGCGTCAGTCGCTTGTAGGTGGGCACTCGCCGGGCGAAGCCGACGGTGAGCACGTTCGGGTCGAACACCTCGTCCGTCCAGCCGAGTTCGGCGGACGTCGCACCGCGTTCGATCCAGGATGCGCGTACCCGGCGGCGCACCTCCTCGACCAGTTTCCCGCGCAACGCGTTGCGGGTCGACCACAGTTCCTCGGCGGACAGGTCCTGCAGCCGCTCCCAGCCGCGGGCCTCCTCCACCAGTTCGGGGCCCAGGATGCGGGTTGCGAGATCGATCCATTCGGGTGCGGCCCAGGTGGGCGCGTGGACACCGTTGGTCACCGACCCGATCGGTACCTCTTCGGCGTCGAATCCCTGCCACAGCGGCTGGAACATCTCGCGGCTGACGATGCCGTGCAGCTTGGACACGCCGTTGGCCCGTTGCCCGAGACGCAGGCCCATGTGGGCCATGTTGAACACCGACGGATCCGATTCGCGGCCGAGTCCGAGGATCCGGTCGATCGTCAGCCCCGGTAGCAGCGAGGATTCGTTCGCACCGTTGTCGCCGCCGAAGTAGTGCCGCACGAGGTCGGCCGGGAACCGGTCGATTCCCGCGGGCACCGGGGTGTGGGTGGTGAAGACCGTGCCGGCCCGGACCGTGGCGAGCGCTTCGTCGAAGTCGAGCCCGCCGGTGGTGACCAGTTCACGGATCCGCTCGATGCCGAGGAAACCCGCATGCCCCTCGTTCATGTGGAAGACGGCGGGGTCGGGCAGGCCGTAGGCGTGGGTGTAGGCGCGCACGGCCCGGACACCGCCGATGCCGGCGAGGATCTCCTGTTTGATGCGGTGGTCCTGGTCGCCGCCGTACAGACGGTCGGTGACGCCCCGCATCTCGGCGTCGTTCTCCGCGATGTCGGAGTCGAGCAGCAGCAGCGGGACGCGTCCCACCTGGGCGATCCACACGCGGGCGCGCAAAACCCGGCCCCCGGGGATCGCGACGTGGACGAGGACGGGCGCCCCACCCGACGACTGCGGCCCGGACTCGGTGAGCAGACGCAGCGGCAGGCCCTGCGGGTCGTGCGGCGGGTAGTGCTCGGCCTGCCAGCCGTCCGCGGTCAGCGACTGCCGGAAGTAACCCGAGCGGTACAACAGGCCGACACCGATCAGCGGCAGGCCCAGATCGGACGCCGCCTTCAGGTGGTCACCTGCGAGAATTCCGAGTCCACCGGAGTAGTTGGGCAGCACCTCGCTGACCCCGAACTCCATTGAGAAATACGCGATCCCACCGTCGAGCGACACTCCCTTGGCCTGCTGGTTCTGATACCAGCGGGGCCGGGACAGGTAGTCGTCGAGGTCGGCGGCCGCGGCGTCGAGCCGGGCCAGGAACGCGACGTCCTCGGCCAGTTCGTCGAGGCGGGCGGGATCGACCTCACCGAGCATGCGGACCGGGTCGAACTGCACCTGCCGCCAGAGTTCCGCGTCCAGCAATCCGAACAGTTCCTGCGTCGCCGGATGCCACGACCAGCGAAGATTGGTGGACAGCGGACCGAGGGCAGCGAGCCGCTCCGGAAGGTGGGCTCGGACAGTGAACCGACGCAAGGCTTTCACCTCGCGAACGATAACGCACTACGGGCGTCGTTGCTCCGTGTCGGGGCGGGTAGACGTCAGAACTCCAATACGGACAGGAACCGGTCGACTCCATTACGGTTGAACGGGCGGCCCAGCCCACGAGCCGCCGGCAACTTCCGGCTATGGAACGGAGCCCAGCGTGACAGGTCGACTCGGTATCGACGACGTGGAACCGAACATCGGGTGCGGTCGGTATCCCGCCAAGGCCGTTGTGGGTGAGGTGTTTCCCGTCCGGGCAACCGTGTGGCGTGAAGGTCACGACGCCGTGGCCGCCACGCTCGCGGTGCGGGGACCGCGCAGTGCCGCGTCGGGTGGCTCGGCGACCTTCCGCATTCCGATGACCGGCGGTCCGGTGCCCGACACCGTCGACGGTTCCTTCACCCCGACCGGCGAGGGCGTCTGGACGTTCCGGATCGAGGCCTGGAGCGATCCGGTCACCACGTGGAAGCACGCGGTCGAGGCCAAGCTGGCGGTGGGACAGGGGCCGGCCGAACTGGCCAACGACCTCGAGATCGGTGCGCGGTTGTTCGAGCGTGCCGCGAAGGGCGTCCCCCGCGCGGACCGCTCGCGGCTGGCCGGGGTCGCGGCGTCGCTGCGTTCCGACCGTCACCTCTCCGAACGTGTGGCCCCGGCGTTCGGGTCGGACGTCACCGAACTGCTGCGCGCACATCCCCTGCGGGATCTCGTCACGAAGAGCGAACCGCACACCGTGCTCGTCGATCGCACGCGTGCCCTGTTCGGGTCGTGGTACGAGTTCTTCCCGCGGTCCACCGGCGGCTGGGACGAGAACGGCAAGCCCCGGCACGGCACGTTCGCCACGTCCGTGGCCGCACTTCCGCGCATCGCGTCGATGGGATTCGACGTGGTGTACCTCCCACCGATCCATCCGGTAGGCAAGATCAACCGGAAGGGCCCCAACAACACGCTGACCCCCGGCCCCGACGACGTCGGTTCGCCGTGGGCGATCGGCTCGGACGAGGGCGGCCACGACGCGATCCATCCGCAGCTCGGGACCATGCGCGATTTCAAGGCGTTCATCGCTGCCGCCCGGAAGCTGCACATGGAGGTGGCGATCGACCTGGCCCTGCAGGCCGCGCCGGACCATCCGTGGGCGAAGAAGCACCCCGAATGGTTCACAGTGCTCCCCGACGGCACCATCGCCTACGCCGAGAACCCGCCGAAGAAATACCAGGACATCTACCCGGTCAACTTCGACGACGACCGCGACGGCATCTACGCGGAGGTCCTGCGGGTCGTCCGGCACTGGGTTGCGGCGGGCGTCAAGATCTTCCGGGTCGACAACCCGCACACCAAGCCGCCGGACTTCTGGGAGTGGCTGATCGCCGAGGTCAAGAAGTCGGATCCGGACGTCCTGTTCCTGTCCGAGGCGTTCACCCGTCCCGCACGGTTGTACGGTCTCGCCCGCCGCGGCTTCACCCAGTCCTACACGTATTTCACGTGGCGGACGGCCAAGTGGGAGCTGACGGAGTTCGGCAAGGAGATCGCCGCCAAGGCCGACGAGGCGCGCCCGAACCTCTTCGTCAACACCCCGGACATCCTGCACGAGAGCCTGCAGACCGGCGGCCCGGGAATGTTCGCCCTGCGCGCCGCCCTGGCGGCCACACTGTCCCCCTCGTGGGGGGTGTACTCGGGATACGAACTGTACGAACACGTTCCGGTGCGACCGGGCAGTGAGGAGTACCTCGACTCGGAGAAGTATCAGCTGCGTCCCCGCGACTTCGAGGGCGCCGCCGCGCGCGGCGAGTCCCTCGAACCGTGGATCACGGCGCTCAACCGGATCCGCAGGCAGCATCCGGCGCTGCAGCAGTTGCGCAACATCCATTTCCACCACGTCGACAACGACGCCCTGATCGCCTATTCCAAGTTCGACGCCACCACCGGGGATGCGGTGCTGACGGTGATCAACCTCAACCCGTACGGCGCCGAGCAGGGCAACGTGTGGCTGGACATGCCCGCGCTGGGCCGCGACTGGCACGACCACCTGACCGTGCTCGACGAGGTCACCGGGGAGCAGTATCACTGGGGGCAGACCAACTTCGTGCGCCTGGAACCCTGGCGTTCGGTGGCCCATATCCTGGCATTACCGTCGATCCCCTATCCGGCCAGAACGAAGCTGGCCTACCGCGGAGGTACATAGTGACCGTCGAACCGCCTGTCGCCATCGCACCGGACGCCGCCGACCTCGACCTGCTGTCCCGGGGCGAGCACCACAACCCGCACTCGATCCTGGGCGCACACCCGCACCCCGACGGCACGGTGATCCGCGCACTGCGCCCCCACGCCGAGGCCGTCGACGCCGTCGTCGGGGGGACGAGCTTCTCGCTGGAGCACCTCGCGCACGGTGTGTGGGGGGCACTCGTCCCGTACCGGGATCTGATGGACTACCGGCTGTCCACGACGTGGCCGGGTGGCCACAACGACGTCTCCGCCGACGGGTACCGATTCCTGCCCACGCTGGGGGAACTCGACCTGCACCTGTTCGGTGAGGGCAGGCACGAGCGGCTGTGGGAGATCCTCGGCGCGCACCGCCGCCGCTACGACACCCCCGACGGCACCGTCACCGGCACCTCGTTCGCCGTGTGGGCTCCCAATGCCCGCGGAGTGAGTGTGATCGGCGATTTCGACGGGTGGAGTGGGCGGAACTACCCGATGCGGGTACTCGGCTCCACCGGGGTGTGGGAGTTGTTCGTTCCCGGTATCGAGGTCGGCGACCTGTACAAGTTCCGGGTCCACGGGCCTGACGGCAGTGTGCGCGACAAGGCCGACCCCATGGCCTTCGCGACCGAGGTCCCGCCCGCCACCGCGTCCCGGGTGTCGGTGAGCACGTACGAATGGAACGACGCCGAATGGCTGGCGCAGCGCGCGGCCACCGAGCCGGCGCAGTCCCCGATGAGCGTGTACGAGGTCCACCTCGCTTCGTGGCGGCCCGGGCTGAACTACCGCGAGATGGCCGAACAACTCGCTACCCACCTCATCGAGACGGGATTCACCCACGTCGAACTGCTGCCGGTCGCCGAGCACCCGTTCGGCGGTTCGTGGGGGTACCAGGTCACGTCGTACTACGCGCCCACCTCACGATTCGGCTCCCCCGACGACTTCCGGTGGTTCGTCGACCATCTGCACGCCGCCGGCATCGGGGTCATCGTCGACTGGGTTCCCGCGCACTTCCCCAAGGACGAGTGGGCGCTGGCACGTTTCGACGGCACACCGCTCTACGAGCACAGCGACCCCCAGCGCGGCGAGCAACTCGACTGGGGAACATATGTGTTCGATTTCGGGCGCCGCGAGGTGCGCAACTTCCTCGTCGCGAACGCGCTGTACTGGCTCGACGAGTTCCACGTGGACGGTCTGCGCGTCGACGCGGTCGCGTCGATGCTGTACCTCGACTATTCGCGGCCGGAGGGCGGTTGGACGCCGAACATCCACGGCGGCAGGGAGAACCTCGAGGCCGTCGCCTTCCTGCAGGAGACCAACGCCACGGTCCACAAGCAGCACCGCGGGGTCGTCACCATCGCCGAGGAGTCGACGGCGTGGCCGGGTGTCACCCGCGCGACCAACGTCGGTGGTCTCGGTTTCAACATGAAATGGAACATGGGGTGGATGCACGACACCCTCGGTTTCATGGCGCACGATCCCGTCCACCGCAGCTATCACCATCACGAGATCACGTTCTCCCTGATGTACGCGTGGAGCGAGAACTATCTGCTGCCCATCAGTCACGACGAGGTGGTGCACGGCAAGGGCACGCTGTGGACGCGGATGCCCGGCGACGACTACGCGAAGGCCGCCGGTGTTCGTGCCCTGCTGGCGTACATGTGGTCGCACCCCGGCAAGCAACTGCTGTTCATGGGTCAGGAATTCGGACAGACCGCGGAATGGTCCGAGGAGCGCGGACTCGACTGGTACCAGCTGGACGACCCGTACACCGGTGGCTTCCACCGCGGTCTGCTCCGGCTCGTCCACGACCTCAACGCCACCTACCGCGAACACCCGGCGTTGTGGACTCTCGACACCTCGCCGGGCGGGTTCTCCTGGATCGACGCCAACGACACCGCGAACAACGTCCTGAGCTTCCTGCGCTACGGCACCGACGGGTCGATCCTGGCCTGCCTGTTCAATTTCTCGGGTTCCCCGCACGCGAATTATCGTGTGGGCTTGCCAGAACGGGGCGAATGGCGTGAAATTCTCAACACCGACGCCGAGATCTACGCGGGATCGGGTTGGGGAAATCTCGGTGCGGTGACGGCAACTTCGCAGCCGTGGCACGGCCGTCCCGCCTCTGCCGAGGTGGCACTGCCCGCGAACGGCGCGATCTGGATGAGTCTGGAGCGTTGATGAAGGCACGGCCTTGCTGACCCGACGTCGGCAGTGGGCTGCGAGCATGGGCGTTCTGGCCGTGACTGCGGTCGTCCTGTCCGGGTGCACGCGTTCGGTGGACGGTGAGGCCGCGTCCATTTACGACGATCCGTTCAAGGTGGCGGGACTCGATGCCACGTCGGGTCCGAGCGGTGCCCGCAAGGGCGTGCCCGACGCCGACCTCCCCGTCACCGGCACCGACGGCGGTGACATCGACACGATGGCCGCCAACGCGGTCAGCGACATCGAGGACTACTGGCGCACCGAGTTCCCCGCGCTGTTCCAGCGCAACTTCGAGCCGGTCGAGGAACTGATCTCCTGGGATCCGCGCGACTCCGACGGCCCGCGCTTCTGCGGGGACCGCACCGAGGAACTCCTCAACGCCGGCTACTGCAGCACCGACCACACGATCGGCTGGGACCGGGCGCTGCTGCTGCCCGAGGTGGTGGAGAAGTTCGGTGTCGTCGCGGCCGTCTTCGTTCTGGCGCACGAGTACGGGCACGCCGTGCAGACGAAGGCGGGAATCGCCGACGAGAACGTGGGCGGTGGCATCGTGCGGGAACAGCAGGCCGACTGCTTCGCGGGGGCGTTCATGCGGTACATCGCGGAGGACAAGGCGACCCACTTCACGCTGAACACGTCGGACGGGCTGAACAAGGTACTGGCGTCCGCGGTCGCCATCGGGGACACCGACCCGAACGATCCCGACAACGTGCACGGCTCGGCGTTCGAACGTGTCACCGCCACCCAGATCGGTTTCACGGACGGTCCGGCGCCGTGCACGCGCATCGACGAGAAGGAGATCGACTCGCGTCGCGCAGATCTGCCTCAGCGGTTCGACGACGAGAGCGACGACGGCGAACTCCCCGTCACCGAGGAGTCGCTCGAGGCGTTCTTCACGTCCTTCCAGCAGATCTTCGATCTCAGCGATCCCCCCACGCTGCAACTCGACGGCGCCGACCTCGACTGCCCCGACGCCGACGCGACCGAACCGGTGTCGTACTGCCCGGCCACCAACACGATCGGGGTCAGTGTCGACGCCCTCGCCGAACGCGGCACACCGGGCCGCCCGGGCAGGCGGGAACTGTTCCAGACCAAACTCACCGGCGACTACAACGCGTACGTCCTGCTCGCGTCGCGGTACACCCTGGCGTTGCAGCGGGACCGGGGCAACGATCTGCACTCACCCCAGACCGCGCTGCGAGCCGCCTGCCTGTCCGGTGTCGTCACCAGCGCGTTGAGCCCGGACAGTCCCGCTTCCCTGGAGGCGGGCAGCGTGTGGTTGTCCCCGGGCGACCTCGACGAGGCCGTGTCGGGGCTGCTCACCGACGGACTCGCGGCCAGTGACGTCAACGGGGAGACCGTGCCGAGCGGATTCTCCCGGGTGGACGCGTTCCGCACCGGAGTGCTCGGCGGTGAGCAGGCCTGCGAGGGCCGGTACCGCTGACCGTCCCACCACGTGACGTCCCCCGACCGCTGCGTCAGATTTCCCGGTAGCCGAGCGCCGCGGAGATCCGCCCGGCGGCCCGGCACACGACCGGAACGAGTCCGCGCATGCGCTCGTCGGGCATGTACGGGCTCGTGGCCGACACGCTGATCGCACCGACGATCGCGCACGACGCGTCCCGCACCGGCGCCGCCACGCAGCGGATTCCGGGTTCGTTGTCCTCGAGGTCCATCGCCGCGCCCCTCCGCGCGTAGTCCTGCATGCGCGCGAGGAAGTCCGCCGATCCGCGGGAGCCCGGCGGCCGCTGTCCCTGCGCGGCGTCGCTCTCGTACAGCGCATCCCAGCGCTCGGCCGAATCCAGCAGCAGAGCCTTTCCGACCCCGGCGCGGGATTGTTCTCCCGTTGGGATTTCAAAACCGTCCTCGCGTCCGGGGCCGTGGACATCATCCAGCCCGATCCGTCACACTGCGGCGGAATCACCGAGGCCCGGAAGACCGCGCACATGGCCGAGACGTACGACGTGGCACTCGCGCTGCACTGCCCCCTCGGGCCGATCGCCCTGGCCACGTGCCTGCAGATCGACGCGGGCTGCTACAACGCGACGATCCAGGAACAGAGCCTCGGCATCCACTACAACACGTCGAACGATCTCCTCGACTATCTCGTCGACCCGTCCGTGTTCACCTACGCGGACGGTCAGGTCCGGATCCCCACCGGTCCGGGATTGGGCATCGAGGTGAACGAGGAGTACGTCATCGAGCGGGCCGCCGAAGGACATCGCTGGCGAAACCCGGTTTGGCGCCACAGCGACGGATCCTTCGCGGAGTGGTGAGGGCAATGGTGCAGACCCAGAAGATCGGCAAGTCCACTACGGTGGCCGCGCAGGCGTCGAAGGCGCGCGTTCTCATCGCGGTGATGCTGTTCGTGACCGTCGTCATCAACTACATGGACCGGGCGAACCTGTCGATCGCGATGCCCGCGATCGCGGACGAAATGGACCTCACCAAGGCGCAGCAGGGACTTCTCCTGTCGGCGTTCGGCTGGACCTATGCGGCGCTGCAGATTCCCGGTGGACGGCTCGTCGACAGGATTCCCCCGAGACTGCTCTACCCCGGCTGCCTCATCCTGTGGTCGGTCGCGACCGCGTTCATGGGGGTCATCGGTGGCTTCGTGGCGCTCATCGCGTTGCGCCTGCTGGTCGGTGTGTTCGAGGCGCCCGCGTATCCGATCAACAACCGGGTCGCGACGGCCTGGTACCCCAAGCGGGAACGTGCGACGGTGATCGGCTTCTACACGTCCGGGCAGTTCATCGGACTGGCCCTGCTCACGCCGTTCCTGTCCTGGCTGCAGTCCGTGCTGTCGTGGCACTGGGTCTTCATCGTGACCGGAACGATCGGGGCGGTCTGGGGTGCCGTGTGGTACGCGTCCTACCGCGAGCCACGCGATTCGCGGGCGAACGACGCCGAGATCGACCTGATCCGCGACGGCGGCGGACTCGTCGACCTCCTGGACGAGCAGCAGCCCGAACGTCCGGCCGTGACCCGGAACGATGTCGCCACCGTCCTCGGCCGGCGCAAGCTGTGGGGAATCTACCTGGGGCAGTTCTGCCTCACGTCGACGCTGTGGTTCTTCCTCACCTGGTTCCCCACGTACCTCGTCGAGTACCGGGACATGGATTACATCAAGTCCGGATTCCTCGCCTCGCTGCCGTTCGTCGCGGCACTCGTGGGTGTGCTGTTCTCCGGAGTCATCTCCGACTTCCTGCTACGCAAGGGGGTGTCTCTCGGAGTTGCGATGATCGGCGCCAACTTCACCGACTCGACGGCGATGGTGATCGTGTTCCTGTCCATCGCGTTCTTCGGCAACGGGCTCGCGTCGATCACGTGGTCGCTGGTCTCGGCGCTCGCGCCGGAACGCCTGCTCGGGCTCACCGGTGGAATGTTCAACTTCATCGGCAACCTGTCGTCGATCGCGACACCCATCGTGATCGGGTTGCTCGTCACCGACGACAGCTTCGCGCCGGGATTCGTCTACATGACCGTGGTGACCGCGGTCGGGATCGCGTCGTACGTCTTCCTGGTCGGACGGGTGGAGCGCGTTCGAAGCTGACCATCAGACGAGAAAACCGGGGTGAGTGCCGTCGGCACTCACCCCGGTTTTCTCGTCAGTACAGTGCGGCGGCGAGTTTCCGGCGCGCGGTCATGACGACCGGTTCGGCCGGGTCGAACAGTTCGAACAGTTCCAGCAGACGTGTCCGTACCCGCGTCTTGTCGTCGCCGGCGCTGCGGGCGACGACCCCGATGAGCCGGGCGAACGCCGCGTCCGGGGCCTGGGAATAGACCTCGACGTCCGCAGCCTGCAGCTGGGCGTCGATGTTGTTCGGGGCGGCGTCCGCCGCGGCGACGGCGCCGGGATCGACGGACTGCACGCGGGCGAGGAAACGCACCTGGCGGATCGCGCCTTGCGCCTCGGCGTTGGCCGGTTCCTCGTCGAGGATCTTCTGGAACTCGGCTTCGGCTGCCGACAGGTCGCCTTCGTCGAGCGCGGCCTCGGCGGCGACGAAGCGCGGGTCTTCCGGCTCGGGCTCGTCGGCGTTCCCGTCCGCGGCCGGCGGTCCGGACAGCTTTCCGGCGGTTGCCTGCTGGACGGCGGCGAGCCACTGGCGCAGTTGCGGTTCGGGCTGAGCGCCCTGGAAGTCGGCGAGCGGCTGTCCGCCGGCGATGGCGACGACGGTCGGGACGGACTGGACGCCGAAGGCCTGCGCGATGCGCGGGTTGGCATCGACGTCGACCTTGGCGAGCACCCAGGTGCCGCCGGCCTCGTGTGCCAGCTTTTCGAGTAGGGGTGAGAGTTGTTTGCACGGCTCGCACCAGGTGGCCCACAGGTCGACGACCACCGGGACCTGCTGGGACCGGACGAGCACCTCCGCCTCGAACGTCGCCTCGGTGACGTCGATGACGGGGGCGAGTCCGGTACTCCCGGGTGCGGCCGGAGCGGCGCCGTCCCCGGAGGGTGCGGGCGCCGGCGGGGGCGGAGCGGCCGCACGCTCCTTGAGGGCGGAGAGATCGACTGCTCCGCTCATGGCTGCGGCCACTGCTGAGGAACGCGCTGACGGACGAGAACCTGGTCGAGTCACGTCCACCAGTTTGTCACGATTTGAGCGCGCACCGGAATGCGGGCCGTGCCTACCGCGGAGTGGATCAGACGAACGACGGTTCACTCTTCACTGCGCTCGACCGGGACAGTTCGCCCATCCGGCCGGTGCGGGCCGCCCAGACCTCGAATACGACGGTGCCGAACGGCGGGACGCTGGCGACGAGCGCCCAGAAGGTGGTGACCAGATTCCAGCTCAGCTTGCGGGCGGTCCACAGCGAGATGAGCAGGTACAGGACGAAGACGCCGCCGTGGATGGGGCCGAAGATCTTCACGCCGATCTCGTTGCCGTCGGCGGGCAGGTACTTGAAGGCCATGCCGATGAGGAGGCCGAGCCAGGTGAAGGCCTCCAGAATTGCGACAAATCGGAAGCGCTTGGCCGTGGTGCTGAGATCGAAGACGTTCGCCATGCCGACCATTGTGCCCGACCATCTACGACAGTCCGTAGTGGTGTGAGATACACCACTACGGACTGTCGTCGTGTCACGCCTTGGGGACGCGCACGATCAGGGCGTCACCCTGGCCGCCACCACCGCACAGCGCCGCAGCGCCCACACCCCCGCCGCGACGACGCAGCTCCAACGCCAGATGCAATGCGATCCGCGCCCCCGACATCCCCAGCGGGTGCCCCATCGCGATCGCCCCGCCGTTGACGTTCACGATCTCCGGATCCAACCCCAGCTCCCGCGTCGATGCGATCCCCACCGCAGCGAAGGCCTCGTTGATCTCCACCAGATCCAGCTCCTTGGGGTCGATCCCCTCCTTGGCGCACGCCTTCGCGATGGCCCGCGCCGGCTGCGACTGCAACGTCGAATCCGGACCCGCCACCACCCCGTGCGCGCCGATCTCGGCGATCCACGACACCCCGAGTTCCTGCGCCTTCGCCTTGCTCATCACCACGACAGCGGCCGCACCGTCGGAGATCTGCGACGCCGACCCTGCGGTGACCGTGCCGTCCTTGCTGAACGCCGGCCGCAGCCTGGCCAGGGATTCCACCGTCGTATCGCCGCGCACGCCCTCGTCGGAGCCGACCAGCACCGGATCACCCTTGCGCTGCGGCACCGGCACCGGCACCACCTCGTCGTCGAACACCCCGTCCTTCCAGGCCCGGGCCGCCTTCTGATGCGACGCTGCCGCGAACGCGTCCTGCTCCTCGCGGCTGATCCGCTGCCCGTCCTCCGCGTTCTTCGCCTCGGTCAGACTCCCCATCGCCTGATCGGTGAAGATGTCGTACAACCCGTCGAAGGCCATGTGGTCGCGCATCGTGACGTCGCCGTACTTGAAACCCTCCCGCGACTTCTCCAGCAGGTGCGGGGCGCGCGACATCGACTCCTGACCCCCGGCGACGACGACGTCGAACTCGCCGGCCCGGATCAGCTGATCCGCCAGTGCGATCGCGTCGATCCCCGACAGACACACCTTGTTGATGGTCAGGGCCGGCACATCCATCCCGATCCCCGCGGCCACCGCAGCCTGCCGCGCCGGGATCTGACCCGCCCCCGCCGTCAGCACCTGACCCATGATCACGTACTCGACCTGCTCGGGAGCGACGCCCGCCTTCTCCAACGCACCACGAATCGCCACGCCGCCCAGATCCGAACCCGACACATCCTTCAACGAACCCAGCAACCGGCCCATCGGGGTCCGGGCTCCGGCGACGATCACAGAACTGGTCACGATTTCCTCCGCGTGAGACGAATAGACAGGTGCGGGGCGACGGAAGTCACATCCCGACGAGAACTACCGAAACGGTAGCGCTAACGTCGGGAGCATGACACAGTCCTCCCCCACCCAGACCACGTCACCGCTGTCCTCGGACCTGGTGACCGCCATCGACCACGTCGGCATCGCGGTTCCCGACCTCGACGCCGCCATCGCGTGGTACTCCGAACACCTCGGCATGGTGTCGACGCACGAAGAGGTGAACGAGGAGCAGGGCGTACGCGAAGCGATGCTGAGCGTGGTCGGCTCCCCCGAGGGCAGCACCGCGCTGCAGCTTCTCGCACCGTTGAACGAGAACTCGACCATCGCCAAGTTCATCGATCGCAGCGGCCCCGGTCTCCAGCAGCTCGCGTACCGCGTCACGGACATCGACGCCATCTCCGCCCAGTTGCGCGAGCGCGGTGTACGGCTGCTGTACGACGCACCGCGCCGCGGCACCGCCGATTCGCGCATCAATTTCGTCCACCCGAAGGATGCGGGCGGAGTTCTCGTGGAGCTCGTCGAGCCGTCGGCGACCCACTAGAGCTGTGGCCGGCCGCCGGGTACCAGGCGCAGAGACAAGTTCTACTTTGCCCAGGTAGATTGGCGGCCATGGTAAACGAGCAGGACCGTGGTTCGATCCCCCTTCCCTTTTCCACCGTGCGCAAGGGATTCGACCGGGACGAGGTACGCAACTACTTCGAGCGATTCGACGCCGAGCTCCGCGTCACTGCCGCCGACCGCGACGCCGCGGCGGCGCAGGCGCGGGATCTCGCAAAGCAGCTCGACGATGCGCGGGACGAGATCGACGATCTGCGCAAGGATGTCGACCGCCTGTCCGTTCCGCCGACCACCGCGGAGGGAATGAGCGACCGCATCTCGCGCATGCTCAGGCTCGCGTCGGACGAGGCGTCCGAGGTGCGCGCGAAGGCCGAGGCCGACGCCGCCGAGATGATCTCCGTCGCCGAGCAGGAGGGCGCGCAGCTCCGCGGCCAGTACGAGTCGCTGGTCGCGGAACTCGAAGACCGCCGGAGCGCTCTCGAGATTCAGCACGAGCAGACGATGGCGAAGGCCCGCACGGAGGCGGCGAAGATCGTCGAGGCCGCTCAGTCCGAGCGCGACCGCCTGGCTGCCGAGGCCGAACTGCGTCGGTCGCAGGTGCAGGAAGACTTCGACCTCGCGATGTCCGAGCGCCGCCAGAAGACGATCACGGCGGTCAACGAGCTCGAGTCCACCAGCAAGGCCGAGGCGCAGCGTCGTCTCGCGGACGCCACACACGAGGCGGAGCGCAGGCTGCAGGCGGCCACCGACCAGTCGGAGCGCAAGATCGCCCACGCCAAGGAACTGGCGGAAGAACTTCGCGTACTCCGCGGCCGGATCCTGGCGCAGCTCTTGGGGATTCGGGGACAGCTCGATTCCGTTCCCGCAATGTTGGCGTCGGTCAACCGGGAGAGCGAACTATTGGACGCGCAGCCCGACACCGCGGCATCGAGCTCGGAGAAGCGCTCCACCGAGAACACGAACAGCAAGTCGGCAACGGCCGGTGGCGCGGACCGGAAGTCCGCGCAGAACGAGTCCGGGAAGAACTCCGCGGACGAGACGGACAACTCCGACGAGGACACTGCAGTGCTGTCCGCCGTCGAGAAGAACCCGGCGAACCGGACGGCGGATCAGCGGACCGTGAAGACGGGAAGCTAGGACCACCTGCGTGTGAGGCCCCGGGTGCTGCGTCCCGACCAGCACCCGGTGTGCCAGTGCCGCCGGTCCTCGGCTCCGCCGTATTCGGCCGGCCAGGTGACCAGGTGGGCGACGCCCGGCCGGATGTCGTGATCGCAGCCGGGGCACCGGTACGACTTGGTGGCCCGGGCCCCGGGGATCGTGCGCACGATAAAGCTCTCGTCGGCGAAGCCCGCGGGCCCGGATTCCTGACGCATCATTGCACTACCGAACAGCGAGCCCTCGGACGTGTCCGGGGGCGCGTTGCGGCGTGTGTTCTTCCGCTGCGGTTTACGACGGGGCACGGGTTCAGCCCAGGCCTCAGAAGAGCCGGAACTCGGTGCTCTCGGTGCCGCGCAGCGCTTCGTAGTCGAGCACCAGGCACCGGATTCCGCGGTCGGTGGCAAGGGTTTTGGCCTGCGGCTTGATCTGCTGGGCGGCGAAGACACCGCTCACCGGCGCCAGCAGCGGATCCCGGTTGAGCAGTTCGAGGTACCGGGTGAGTTGCTCGACACCGTCGATGTCTCCGCGGCGCTTGATCTCCACGGCGACGGAAGCCCCGTCGGCGTTCCGGCACAGCAGGTCGACGGGACCGATGGCCGTCATGTACTCGCGCCGGACGAGCGTGTAACCGCTGCCGAGCGTTTCGACGTGTTCGGCGAGCAGCTCCTGCAGGTGCGCCTCGACACCGTCCTTGACGAGCCCCGGATCGACACCGAGTTCGTGACGGGAGTCGTGCTCGATCTCCTCGATGGTGATCCGCAGTTCCTCACCGGCCTTGTTGGTCACCACCCACAGCGCTTCGGCGTCTTCCACGGTGTCTTCGACGAGCCAGCAGGGCGGGCTCATCCAGTTCAGCGGCTTGTAGGCGCGGTCGTCGGCGTGGATGCTCACGGAACCGTCGGCCTTGATCAACAACAGGCGACGAGCGGTGGGCAGATGTGCCGTCAAACGGCCTACGTAGTCGACTCGGCATCTGGCAATCACTAGGCGCACCCGCCCACCCTAAGGGATCGCGCCGACTAGTCTCGAATGACTATGCGCAGCCCCCGTCGATCCGTCGCCCCGCTGGGGTCGTGGTTGCTCGGGTCACCGGACGAGAGTCCCCGCAGGCGGCGGATCCGTGTCCAGCTGCTGCTGACCGCCCCGCTGGTGTTCACCAACCTGGTCGGCGCGGTGATCACCTGCCTGCTCGTCAGTGTCGTGGTCCCCGGCCCGAGTGTGTGGTCGAGCGAGTTCGTGATCGCCAACTTCGTCGCGGTGCCCGTGTTCGTGCTGTGCGCGGTCCTGGTCGGCGTGACGTGGGGCACCAAGCGACTGGTGTCGGATCTCCGGTGGGCGACGGAGGACGACGTGCCCACCGACCACGACCGGTCGGCGGCGTTTCGCGCACCGTGGCGTCTGACGCGTGTCCAGGCGGCGTTGTGGGGCATTGGGCTGGTGTTCTTCACGACGCTGTACGGCATCATCGATCCCCAGACCATTCCGAAGGTCGCGTTCACGATTGCGTTGGCCGGGATCACGGTCTCCGCGTTCTGCTACCTGCTGACGGAGTTCGCCCTCCGCCCCATCGCCGCCCGGGCACTGGGATCGGACGGACCGCGACCCCGCCGAACCCTCGGCATCACCGGCCGCACCGCACTGGCGTGGATCCTCGGGACCGGTGTTCCCGTGCTCGGTCTGATGCTCATCGCGATCTTCAGCTTCATCCGGCCGGCGAGTCCGACCAGCCTCGCGGTGTCGATCCTCGCGCTGGGGGGTGTGATCCTGCTCTTCGGCCTGCTGCTGGTCGTGATCAGTGTCCGTGCCACCGAGGCACCCATCCGCTCGGTGTCGCTGGGCATGGCGAAGGTGGCGGAGGGCGATCTCGACGCCGAGGTCGTCGTGTACGACGGCACCGAACTCGGCGCGCTGCAGACCGGGTTCAACCGGATGGCCGAGGGACTCCGCGAACGCGAGCGGATCCGCGACCTGTTCGGTCGCCACGTCGGGCAGGAGGTGGCGTCCCAGGCCTTACGCCACAACCCCGAACTCGGCGGGGAGGAACGTGACGTCGCGGTCCTGTTCGTCGACATCATCGGGTCCACCACGATCGCGGCCACCCGGTCGCCCGCGGAGGTCGTGGACCTGCTCAACCGCTTCTTCAACGTGGTCGTCGACGAGGTCGATCGGCGAGACGGGTTCGTCAACAAGTTCGAAGGTGACGCAGCGCTGGCCATCTTCGGGGCACCCGTGGCGCTCGACGACCATGCAGGCGCCGCGCTGTCCGCCGCTCGGGCCCTCCGCGAACGGCTCACCGCCGAGGTACCGGAGTGCGATGCGGGAATCGGGGTGGCGGCTGGTCGCGCCGTGGCCGGAAACATCGGCGCCCACGAACGTTTCGAGTACACGGTGATCGGCGATCCGGTCAACGAGGCGGCGCGGTTGTCCGAGCTCGCCAAGAACGTGTCCGGACACGTCGTCGCGTCCGAGCGGGCGATCGACGCGGCATCCGACGACGAGCGCAGGCGGTGGCGACTCACCGACACCGTCACCCTGCGCGGCCGTGTCGAACCGACCACGCTGGCCGTTCCCGCCGAACTACTCCCCGCCGGTTCCGCCGTCGACGATGAGGGCGCCGACTCCGTCGAGTAGCCGGGCCAGCCCGAATTCGAAGGCGTGGGCGGGCGCGTACGCGGCGTCGTGGTGTTCCCCTGCGGAGGCCCCGACCCGGGCGGCCAGCGGGAACCGGTCGGGGTCGAAGACCTTTTCGAAGTGCGGGGCGACGCGCTGCCACCATTCACTGTCCGCCTCCCCCTGGGCGGCGAGCGCGGCCGCATCCACCGCGGCGCGCGCCGCGCCCGCGACGAAACTGTCGAGGAGCGTGACGACGGAGTCCATGTCGAGGTCCGACAGTCCCAGCCCCTCGACCGCACGTAGTTCCCGCTCGTACTTGGCCATCCCGCCGGGCCCGAGAACCGGCCGGCTCAGCGCGACGACGCCGAGCATCCACGGGTGGGCGCACAGCAGTTGGAAGTAGTCGTGAGCGGCGGCCGCGAGACGCTCGCGCCACCCCGCATCGGTGTCGTCGGCCGGCTCGAGTGTGGACAGCGCGCGATCGAGCATCACCTCCACCAGTTCCGTCTTTCCGGGAACGTGCGTGTACAGCGACATCGCGCCGGCGCCGAGTTCGGCTGCCAGCCGGCGCATCGAGACGGCGTCCAGCCCTTCCGCATCCGCGACGGAGATGGCGGCCTCGACGATCCGGTCGAGCGTCAGGCTCGGCTTCCCGTTGCGGGGGCGCGAGATCGGCGTACTGCCGCCACCCCACAGCAGCTCCATGGTGCGGGCGGGGTCGCCCTCCGGTGTCGCGCTTCTACCCATGCCGAGATCTTCCCACGGCGCCCGGGAACAATTCCGTCCGCCGCCTCGTTGACGTACGGCGTACTGTAAACCAGGCGAAAGGCGCAGTAGTGACAGCAGGGCCCATCCTCGCCGCCTGTGCGGCCACCTTCGTGCCGTCCGATCCTCCGCGCGACTCCCGCCTGGCGTTCTGGCGTGATTCCCCGGACGGGCCGCTGCCACCGAGTATCGATTCCCACACCCGGATGGCAATCGGAAGCACCGTGGAACGCGTTCCGACGCAGAGCGTCTCGCTCGCCGACGCGCTGCCGATGCTCCTGGCACTGCGACCCGGCGAGACAACGCATCGATCGGTCGCGTTCTGGGCCGCCTGCACCCGGACCGCTCTCGGATACGTCGAGGCGGGCAAGGTCCTTCCCGCGGTCACGCCGGGTGGCCGCGACAGCTGGCGGCTGGGCGTTCTCGACGACGAGGACGAGTCGCATCTGCGGTTGCTGGCCACCGCGCTCCCGCCGGAAGCGCGCGCGATTCCGCTCGGGGATCCCCCCGCCGCCGGAGTCCGCCTGCCCGCTGCCGCGGACGTGCTGCGCGACTTCCTCACCGCTGCCGTCGATACGATCCCGCGACTCGTGTCGCCGGCCGAGGACGGGCCCTACCTGGGGTGGAACGCCGAGGCCTCCCCCGAACTCCGGGCCTGGGCGGACGCGCTGGCACCCGATGCGATCGCGTTGTCGTTGCGGATCGACCCCGTCGATCCCGGCAAGGGCGACCTCTCGGACAGCGAGTTCGACGCCACGGTCCAGGTGCACGGTGTCGCGCGCCCCGGGGTGGTGTGCGACGCCGTCGACCTGTGGCGGCATCCGACGCTCGCCGAGTCCGCGTTCGCCTCCGACCCCCGGATCGCCGTCCTCGACGCCCTCCGCCGCGCCGCCCAGGATTGGGCTCCGCTCGAAGACCTGCTGCGAGCCGAGGCGCCGCACCGCATCCGACTCGAGGACGACGACCTGGCCTCCCTCGCCGGGGACGCCGGCCGGCGGCTGCGCGAACGAGGAGTCGAGATCCATTGGCCGCGCGAACTGGTCGCGCGCACCTCGACCCGCATGATCCTCGGCGAACCCGGGTCCCGCGAGGGCGCAGCCGCTTTCGGCGGCGACCGCGCCTTCGACTTCGACTGGCGCATCGCGGTGGGGGACGACGTTCTGACCCGTGAAGAAATGGAAGAGTTGGTGTCGGCGGAGCGCGCGGTCGTGAAACTCCGCAACCGATACGTCGTCGCGGACTCGACATTGATACGAAAGACCCTCCAGCGGCGGACCGGAACGATGACGTCGATCGAGGCCCTGCGGGCGTCGCTGACCGGCCGGGCCCGGCGCGGAGAGGAGGACGTCCGCGTCGACTCCCACGGCGCGGCCGCGGCGGTGGCGCGTGAGCTGTCCGACCAGGATCCGGAGGCCGTGCCGGCCCCGGCAGCCCTGCGCGCGCAGTTGCGGGACTACCAGCTGACCGGGTTCCGCTGGCTGGCCGGGCTCACGTCACGAGGCCTGGGCGCCTGTCTCGCCGACGACATGGGCCTGGGAAAGACGTTGACTCTCATCGCACTTCACCTGCACCGTCAGCAGACGCCGGAAACGGCTGGACCCACCTTGGTGGTCTGTCCCGCGTCACTGCTGGGGAACTGGCGACGGGAGATCGAACGCTTCGCACCGGGAACCGGTGTCCTCGTCCACCACGGTCCGAAGCGGCGTCCGCCCGGTGAGACGGTCACACCCGGCGGCGACATCGTCGTCCTCACCACGTACGCGACGATGCGGCTCGATGGCGACGTACTCGCCCGGACTGTGTGGGGTCTGGTCGTCGCGGACGAGGCGCAGCACCTGAAGAACCGCGCGGCATCCGTCACCCGGGCCCTGCGGACGATTCCGGGCCTGGCCCGCGTCGCCCTCACCGGGACACCGGTGGAGAACAGACTCAGCGACCTCTGGTCGATCCTCGACGGCGTCACACCGGGCCTCCTCGGTCCGTACGCGCAGTTCCGCCGCCGCTACGACGGCTCGGCCGCTGAGGACGGAATCGACCGCGCGGCGGAGTTGGCGGCGTTGATCTCGCCGTTCGTCCTCCGGCGCAAGAAGTCCGATCCGGGGATCGCCCCCGAGCTTCCGCCGAAGACGGAGATCGATCTGGATGTCACGCTCACCCCGGAACAGGCCGGAATGTACGAGGCCCTCGTCCGCGAGGCGATGGAGCAGATCGAGACGAGCGACGGCATCGGGCGGCGCGGCAGCATCGTGTCGCTGCTGACCGGCCTCAAGCAGATCTGCAATCACCCCGCCCAGTACCTCGGCGAGGAGCACGCCGCGCTCACCGGCCGCTCCCACAAGATCGGTCTGCTCGACGAACTGGTGGACACCAACCTGTCGGAGGGCGGGCGTTCGCTGGTGTTCACCCACTTCACCGCGATGGGACGGCTGCTGCGGCGGCACCTGACGACGCGCGGGGTGGGCTGCGAATTCCTGCACGGTGGCACTTCCGTCGCCGCCCGGGAGGAGCTGGTCCAACGCTTCCAGAACGGCGACATCCCCGTCCTGATCCTGTCCCTCAAGGCCGCCGGTACCGGGTTGAACCTCACCCGGGCCGATCATGTCGTCCACTTCGATCGCTGGTGGAACCCGGCGGTCGAGGACCAGGCCACTGACCGCGCCTACCGCATCGGGCAGACCCACCCGGTCGTCGTCCACCGGCTCGTCACCGCGGGAACCATCGAGGAACGCATCGCCGGCATGCTCGCCTCCAAGCGGCAGCTCGCCAACTCTGTCCTGTCACACGGCGCCGACGCCTTCACCGAACTGACCGACCGCGAACTCACCCGGCTGGTGGCTCTGAGCCCCGACTACGACTTCGGAGGTGACCTGTGACCGACGCCGTCACGCTTCCCCGATTCCCGGCGCAGAAGGGCCGACGCACCCGCGGCAAGACCTGGTGGGCGCAGCGGTGGGTCGACGACGTCGAGCACGCCGCGCTCGACTCGGACACGCTGAAACGCGGACGCGCCTACGCCCGTGGCGGAGTGGTCGGTCCGCTCACGTTCGCGGCCGGGCTCGTCTCCGCGGACGTGCACACGGACGAGGAAAGCCTGCACGTGCGGATCCGGGTGGACCAGCTGGACGAGCGCCAGTGGGGCGAGGTGCTCGCCACCCTCGCGTCGCGGAGCGGTCACGTCGCCCAGTTGTCGAATGGGACGCTCCCTCGGGAACTCGACGACGACCTCGCTGCCGTCGACGTGTCACTCGTACCGTCGATGTTCGATGCCGACGCGACGTGCACCTGCGAGGAGTGGGACGTGCCGTGCCGTCACGCTGCCGCGGTGCTGTATCAGGCCGGGTGGGTGCTCGACGAGGACCCGCTGCTCTTCTTTCTCTTGCGCGGACGGCAGGGACAGGAAGTTCTCCAACTCAGGCACGGCGCGCACGAGGAGACGACCCGTTCCTCGTTCGAGGCTTCGCACTCCCCGGTGTCGGCGTCGGACGCCTACTCCGCAGTTCCCGGACCGCTTCCGGTGCCGCCGCGTTCCGGCGGAACCCCGGTGCGCCCACGCTGGCTCGACGACGCTCCCCCGGAGATTCAGGCGGACGCCGTCTGGTCGGCGATCGTCACTGCGATTTCGCGATACGGAGACCGTGTCTGAGGTCCTCCGACGGTCCGGGCACCAGGCTCGGTGCGACCACCCGGGCCCCGGTCGCCGGGTACGGCGTGCAGATCTGGGCGTCGTGCACGAAACACCAGCGCCAGTTGTCCCCCGCGTGAAGCGATTGGACGATCGGATGACCGCTGCGTTCGGCGTGGTGTCGCGCGTGCCGCATCGGTGATCCGTCACTGCATCCGACATAGCCGCACGTCAGGCACAACATCAGGTGCTCCCAGCGGGTACCGAGTGCGAGACAGCCCTCGCACCCGTCCGACGTGTGCGCGACGACATCGCGAATCATGTTCAGATCGGGATCGTGCCAATTATTGGATTGGGTCATTGTGCCACCCCTCAGTAACCAAGATTGGCGGCTGATCCGTCTCGCCACATGGTCACCGCGGAACGAAAGAATCCCCCGAAATCCGGCCTCAGCGGACAGCGTCCCGGTTTCGACGGCGCAAAACGGGGTAGTTCCAAGCCATGGATCTGGAAGCAGCCCCAGACCCGAGGGTGGATCACACGCCGCGGGCGACGAACCTGTCCGCGGTCGTGGCCGTCACCGCGCACATGCACGACTGCGGGAACCGCGACGAGATTCTCGCCCTGCTGGTCGAAGCTCTCCCTGAACTCGGTCCCTTCACGGTGGAATCCGAGTCGGTTCTGACGGACGAATCCGACGACGTCTGGCGTCACCGCGTGCTGCTCGACGATTCGTGGTCGAGGCCGGTGTCGCTCACCCTCCGGGCCGACTACCCGCCGACCCCGGTGCAGGCCACCCTCCTCGAGCTGCTCATTCAGCACACCGGGTCGGCCCTGCGCGCCGCATCGCTTCGCTCCCGGGCAGCCACACACGAACGTCAATTACGTGAGGCCACGGACGAGATCACCGCGCTCGGAGCGCGGGCCCTGCGGCTCGAGGAGCAAGCGAAGATCCACGACACGTTCGGGCGCCTCGCAGCGACCGGCGCCGACGAGACCGCCATCGCCGAGACACTCCACCTGATGACCGGACTCGCCGTCGGAGTCGAGGACGCCTTCGGCAATCTCCGCGTCTGGGCCGGCCCGGACAAGGCCCCGCGGTACCGCAAGATCGGCGGCGGGAACCGAGTCGACGTCCTGCGCCGTGCCGCGATGGAAGGGCACCCGCTCCGGCACGACAATCGGATCGTGCAGATAGTCCGGCCCGGCCAGACACTTCTCGGCGTCCTCTACCTGGCGGACCCGGAACATCGGGCAACCGATCTCGACACGGTGGCCCTCGAACACGCCGCGACGATGCTCGCCGTCGACATGTCGCACCGCAGATCACTGGCCGAGACGGAGGCGCGGCTCAGCCGCGACCTGGGCGCCGACCTGCTCGGCGGCACCGACGACGACAGCGCTTACTCGCGCGCCGACGCACTCGGCTACGACCTGCACACCCCGCAACGCGTCCTGGCAGTGCACTGGGGGCCGGACACACCCGTCGAGTCCGTCACGGAAGCCTTACGGCGCCACCTGACGTCCTCCGACTCGTCGGCCCTCCTCGTCCACGGTAACGAACACCGAACCGGGATCCTCGCCGCCGTGATGGACGCAAAAACAGATGTGAACCTCATCTTCACGGCGTTGGAGAAGTCGCTCGGGCCCGCGGTCGGAGTGATCGGTGTCGGATCCGAATGCACGTCCCCCAGCGGCCTACCCGACTCGTACACCCACGCGATACGGGCGCTCGAGATCAGAAAGCAGTCGCTGTCGCCCCGCGGCGTCGCGCTGTTCGACGAACTCGGCGTCTACCGCATCCTCGACTCGCACAGCAGCACCGGAGACGTGGAGGCATTCGTGCAGGAATGGCTCGGCCCGTTGCTCGACTACGACCGGGAACACCGCAGCACGATGACGGCCACGCTGGCCCAATACCTCGAATGCGGTGGCAAGTACGACGAAACCGCACAGGCACTCAGGATCCACCGCAGCACCCTGCGATACCGGATGTCCCGCATTCACGAATTGACCGGGCGTGACCTCCGCAGCGTCGACACCCGCCTGAATCTGCATCTGGCGTCCCGCGCACTGCAGGTCCTGGCCGGCGGTGCGCCGGGGTGAAAAGACATGTGCGGCACGGGTGTTCGTGCCTTGGAATGCCGAAAGCCCCCCAACAAGGTTGGGGGGCTTTCGGTAACGGATGTTCGGCGGTGTCCTACTCTCCCACACCCTGTCGGGTGCAGTACCATCGGCGCTGGAGGGCTTAGCTTCCGGGTTCGGAATGGGACCGGGCGTTTCCCCTCCGCTATGGCCGCCGTAACTCTATGAAACTGTCACACGGAACATCAGCGAAGAAACACAACAAACAGTGTTGTTGGTGGTGTTCTTCTTTCTTCTGTTCTGAAACGTGTGTGTTGTTTCAGATACTGCACAGTGGACGCGTAGCTTCTT
>NZ_JBLWIT010000111.1:0-38189 GCF_048381435.1 Rhodococcus mengyinensis
GTCGGCGGCACCTACCAACGATTTTCGAGTAGTGAGGGTTTGAATAGTGACAATCTGCGATGTGGATTTGACGGCTGCGTGTTTGATTGGTGGTCGGTGGGTGCCGGGGTCGGGAGCGGATGCCGTCGAGGTGTTCAATCCTGCGACGGGGCTGGTGATTACGGAGTTGGTTCCGGCGACGATCGAGGATGCGGAGGCGGCTGTGGTGGCTGCGTCTCGCGCCTTCGGTGACTGGGGTTCGCGGCCGTTGTCGGAGCGGGTGCGGTTTTTGTATCGGATGAAGGTGATCCTCGAGGACAATGTCGAGTCGTTGGCGCGCACGATCACGATCGATCAGGGTAAGACGTTGGATGAGGCGCGCGGTGAGGTGGGGCGGGCCGTCGATTTCCTGGAGACGGCGATTGCCGCTCCGATGCTGTATCACAGCGACGCCGTGAATGTCACCACTGGTGTGGATGCGCGGCGGGTGCGGGAGCCGTTGGGGGTGTGTGTGGCGGTGACGCCGTCGAACTTCCCGGTGATGAACACGGTGCAGTTCTCGGCGTGGGCTCTGGTCACGGGTAATGCGTTGATCATCAAGGCGTCCGAGCAGGATCCGCTCGCGTCCACCGCGGCGATTCGGTTGCTGCAGCAGTCGGGTCTGCCGGATGGGGTGCTGAACTTGGTGCACGGCCGGGCGGATGTGGTCAAGCACCTGATCGCCCACCCGTCGGTGGTGGCGGTCTCGTGCATCACGTCGTCGCCGACGGCGCGGGCGATCTACGGGGCGGCGGCAGCGGCCGGGAAGCGGGTGCAGGCCAATGGTGGTGCGAAGAATCCGATCGTGGTGGCCGCGGATGCGGATCTCGATAGGGCGGCGGCCGGGATCGTGTCCTCGTCCTATGGGATGGCGGGTCAGCGGTGCCTGGCGGGGAGTCGGGTCGTGGTGGTTGGTGATGTCTACGGCGATCTGATGGACCGGGTGGTGGCGTTGGCCGATCAGTTGGTGGTCGGTGACGGTATGGACGAGGGTGTGACGATGGGCCCGGTCGTCAGCGCCGAGAGCAAGGTGCGGATCCTGGCGGCGCTGGGGGAGGCGGAGGATCTGGGTGCGACGTTCGTCCTCGATGGTCGGAATGTGAAGCCGGTGGGTGGGGCGGGGTCGGAGAACGGCTATTTCATCGGGCCGACGATCGTGGCCGATTTGGATCCGCGGCACGGGGTGGAGGGTCGGGAGTTGTTCGGTCCGGTGATCAATGTGCATCGGGTGGATACGCTCGTGGAGGCGATCGCGTTGTCGAATGATACCGAGTTCGGTAACGCTGCAGCGGTGTTCACCAGCTCTGGTGCGGTGGCGGCGGAGTTCGAGCGGGGTATCCGGGCCGGGAATGTGGGTGTCAATGCGTTTCCGGCGCCGCCGGCGAATATGACGATGGGTGGGTACGGTGCCTCGTTCTACGGTGACCTGCATGTGTGTGGTGCTGCGCCGTTGGATTTCTTCACCGATCAGAAGCTGGTCGTCACCCGATGGTGAGCACTATGCGGCGAGCCAGTGGGAACGCGACATGAACTCCGCAGTCGTCATCGAAACAGATCTCTAAGGTCGACGACGAAACTCACTCGAAAATCGCTCTATCCAAGATCAAACGAAGTTGCGCGGTAATCTTTGCACGCGAGGTCACCGCGCATCCAGTGGGGGAACAGGCTCAGAAACGTCTCACACATCGTGAGAAATTTGACGGCGGCACGCCGTACAGGGCTCGCCTGATTTGTATAGATGGTTCCTTTGGCAAGGAATCTCTTATGGAATCACGAGGCAACCGCGTCTTACCACTCCACTCTCAGGTAGAAGGATGCCAATGTACCTTGATCAAGTTTCTATGGCGGCGCAGTTTCCGACGGTGGTCTACATTATCGGGCTGATCGCCATCTTGCTGGCCATAGCCGGGATACTTCTATTCGACGCCGGCCTCAGTCGTGCAGGAAACGTGATGCACACGTTGACGCAAAAGCTTGTCGCCGCATTCGTTGCTGCGGCGGGTATGTCACTGATCGGATTCGCCATCTGGGTCACGCAGTTCAACCAGGCTTTCGGTGTTGCAAATCCGCTCGGCCAGGCGATCAAGTCGTGGTGGCTCGGAGGAGCGGGCATCAACACCCTACCCCAGGATCTCGACCCAGCGGTCGTGCCGAATGCTGACTCCTTCCAGGCCTTTTACGCGCTCTTCATTCTCTTCGCCGCCTTCTTCGCGGCGCTGTTGGCCGGGTCTGTGATCGAACGGGTCAAAACAAGTTCCTTGGCGTTGATCGCATTACTCTTCGGGGCTGTAGTCATCCCGGTCGCTGGGTACCTGGTCTACGGCTCTGTCGGGCCGCTGTCCAACGCCGGTACCCACGACTTCGGCGGTGCATTCTTCTATATATTGCTTGGGTGTTGGGCGCTCGTATTGGTGTGGCGAGCCAGGCCAAGGGTGGGTGTTTTCGACGGCACCGCGACCGAGCCTGCGATCCCGCACAACATGTTGTATGTAGTGGTCGGAATGGTCCTCTTCCTTGCCGGAATCTGCGGCTATGCGCTTACCAACGGTTACCTGGTACCCGGATCCGGATACTTCGGGATCACCCTCAACGAGAGCGGCATGGGGCTGATTGTCACGAATCTTATGATGGCCTTCGCGGCCTCGGCGATCGGCGGCCTGCTGGTCTGGAAGATAGGGAAACACCCGTACTTCTTCTTGGTGTCACCGGTGGCCGGCTGGATCTCGGTGTCGGGGCTGATCGACGTCGTCAAGCCCTGGCAGGCAGGTCTGACCGCCGTGTTTGCGCCCTTTATCCTGCTCGGCGGTTACAAGCTGATGATCAGGCTCCGGCTGGACGACGTCAAAGTTGTACCACTTGCGCTGGGCCCGGGAATCTACAGCGCTTTGATGGCCGCGGTGTTGGCAGGTGGCGTCAAGCAGGGTGGCTACTTTGGAATTGCGCAGGGTGAGTATGCCTTCCAGCACGCCTCGATCAACATCGGACATCAATTGTACGGAGTTATCGTTTTCCTGGTGCTCGGTCTCGCGTCGGCGCTTCTCGTGGTCTTCGTGGTCGAGAAGACCATCGGGCTGCGTGACGGGCGAGTCGATGAAGGCCTGGAGGCGAAACTGGATCGCACAGTCATTGGTGAGGTCGCATATCCTGACCGGACACCTGCGGGGCTACAACAGGCTGACGTATCCGAGGAACCGGCTGCCGAGGTCAGCTTAAGTGCCTTGACGGCACGCTAGAACTATTCATTCGCCGGAGCAGAATGAACGCGTCACCTGGATGCGAGTTGGGATCGCCAACAGATCGCCAGCACGACGCGTTCATTCCTGCTCCGGTACTGTTCAGCGCGCCTGATGGAAGTTGATCAGGGAGCCTTCGACAGGTCACGGACCGTCCGGGGGAAGCTGATTACTGAGCCGCCGGCCGGTGAGCACTGTTCGCGTCCGGAGTGAGCGTCGATTGCTAGTCGGTGAGGTTGCCTGTAGCGCTGATGGGGTGGCGTGCCGTGTGAGCATGATCCAATAGTTGCCGTCGGGCGACTCTGGGCTCGAACAGGTTTCACCCATTTTAAGAGAACTGACGGAGGCGATCGATGATCTTCGTCGGCGACGACTGGGCGAAGACATCACGACGTGCACCTGATGGATGACGTCGACCGGCGGCTGTCGTCGCGTCGGCTGCCGGAAGGGCAGGCCGACATCCGTGAACTGCACGAACTGGTAGCCGCCAACGCCGAAGAGGCAGGGCAGGTCGTGGTCGGCATCGAAACCGACCGCGGCCTGTGGGTGCAGGCGCTGAGGGCGGCCGGGTACCCGGTGTACGCGGTCCCCCTCGCGGTCCCTCGTCGAGTGACTCGAGACGGGCTTTCGAAGAGTCACGTGATGGCCTTCGTGGGCTACGACGCGCTGGTGAGACTTGGAGCCAGTTCGTGCACAATCCGCGTGAAGCTACGACGAGGAACGCTTCCGGTGCCAGCCTCGTCGCATGGGCGCGACCTCGAGGGCGGAGACCGAACCTTCACCACTACAACACGCTCACGCGTTCTCGGTCACGAACCATGCCGCGATCTGAGCGCGCGAGTTGAATCCGAGTTTGGTGAGGAGGTGTTCCACATGACCCTGTGCGGTCCGCGGCGATATGGTCAGTCTGGTCGCGATCTGACGATTGGTTAGCCCCTCGGCGACGAGCGCAGCGACTTCGCGTTCACGGTTGGTCAACCGGACAGACGGCTGGCCGGATTGTGACGAGTGCGGTCGTTGTGAGGACTCCACAGCCTCCCCCTCGAGCGCGTAGGTGATTGCGCCATCCGTGTCGAACTGGCTGCCCTTGCTACGAGCTGCGCTGAAGGCGCTGGTGCCGAGTTCGCGAGAGGCGTCGGTCACACATCGATCGTGTTGCTCGTTGAGGGCGGTGAACAGCAGCGGGCTACTCCCGACGGAATGTGCGAAGTTCGCCGCGGCGCCCAAAAGTATGGCGGATCGTTGAAACTGTCGCTCCTTGCCCGCTGTCCACGCGAGCGCCTCGAGGCACACCGCCGCGGCCAGGCGGTCGTCCACACGTCGAATCAGTACCAACGCTTCTTTCAGAAGCCTGCTCGCCCGTTCCAACTCGCCTCGGCGCATGATGGCCACGCCCATCGCCCACAGGGTGTACGACCGGTACATGGTCTCGTCGTGAGCTTCCGTAATGGAAAGAGCATCGTTGAAACACGCGATCGCCTGATTAGACTCTCCGAGCAGATCGTAACCCACACCTAGCATCACGAGGATCCAAACATGCTGTGTGAGATCATGATCGGTGGCCAATGCGACGCGCGCCTTTTCGAGTTCGGCGCACGCAGGAGTGAGGTCGCCCTTGTAGACTCCGACCACGCCTTCGGTGCGGGCGAGAAAAATGTGGACAACGGGGGTTGTCGTTTCCTCGGCCAGCGAGCGTGCCTCCTCCATCAGGGTCGACGCAGTGTCGAAGTCTCGCTGCACCGCGGCAAGCGAGCTCGCAGCGTAGAGCGCTTTGATCCTGGTGGCGGGATGCTGCCCTGCCTCGCACGCCAGTAGACGGCCGAGCCAGTATCTGCCCTCGTTGAACAGGCTGTGGGAGAACCAGAACGCGAATAGAGAAGAGGCGATATCGAGACCCTTTTCGGGGGCGTCGCCCACCGAAAACTCCATTGCCTCACGTAGGTTCGACTGCTCACGGGTCAGTTGCGTGATCCACTCGAGTTGACGGGGGCTGATCCAATCGGCCGCTGCGCCAGCGGACAGCTGTCGACACCATTCTCGATGCTCACGGCGCAGTTGCTGAAGTTCGCCCGACGCCTGCGCCTTCTCTTTGCCGTAGACGCGCAGGATCTCGAGCATCCGGAACCGCACATCCCTGCCGACCTCTTCCCGCATCAGGATCGACTTGTCCACCAGAGAGGTAAGCGTGTCCAGGAACTCGTCGGACGAGATGTCGCGACCGCAGATAGTCTCTGCCGCGGTGAGTTCGAAGTGACCCGCGAACACCGACAACCGGGACCACACGAGTCGTTCCTGCGGTGAGCACAGCTCGTAGCTCCAGTCGATACATAATCGCATCGTTCTCTGTCTCGGCGGTCCGGCCCAGTGCCCGCGGGACAACACTTCGTAGCGGTCCCTCAGTCGATCCCGAATCTGCTCGGGGGACATCGCCCGCAATCGTGCGGCCGCCAACTCGATCGGGAGGGGCAGACCGTCCAGCTGCCGGCAGATCTGCGCGATCGTGCCCGTGTTGTCTTCGGTCAGAGCGAAGGTGGGGACGGCAGCAGCGGCCCGGTCGGCGAACAACCTTACGGCGTCGAACTGGGGAAGGCCTTCCGGTGTCGTCGGGCGGCTGTCGATGGGGACGCTGAGTGGTGGAACGCGCAGAACGGCTTCCCCGCTGATTCCCAGTGGCTCGCGGCTGGTGGCGAGGATGTAGAGGTTGGGGCAGAAGTGCAGAAGTTGGTCGACGACTTTTGCCGTTTTCTCCAGCACTTGCTCACAATTATCGAGCACCAAAAGAAGCTTCTGCGAGCCTAGGAACTCTTGCAGAATCTCGATGAGCGGTCGCGCCGTCTGATTGCGTAGCCCGAGTTCGGATGCGACGACGACCACGACGAGCGAGTCGTCCTCGACGGCACCGAGCTTGACGATCCGCACACCGTCAGTGAACGCTGCCTGAACCTTCGCCGCCACACGCAGCGCCAGCCGAGTCTTGCCGACCCCACCGATACCGGTGAGGGTGACAAGGCGCGATACCCCGAGCAGTCGTCGTGCCTGAGCGAGTTCGTGACGACGACCGACGAAGCTGGTCAACTCCAGAGGAAGATCACCCTGCGCGGACTTGCCGACACCGGGCATGGAGTGCGATCGATGCTCTCTCGTGCCGGCATGCGACCCGGCGGACCCACCTCCCGCTTCGACGCGGACCGCCATCACATCCATCGGAAAGCCGTAGCGTGCCTGGATGCCCCTAAGTTCGTCACCGAACGCAGCAGCAGTGGGCTGGCGCTGGTGTGGCTCGGCAGCCATTGCACGTTCGATAACGGTGCTGACGTCATCGGGGATTCCGGCGATCCGTGGGTCGGGGACCGGATCGGTCGTGACCCGCAGAAACTGAGCGATCACGTTCTCTCCGCTGCGACGTTCGAAGGCGGCATGACCAGTGAGGGCGCAGAATACGGTGGCGCCGAGACCGTAGATGTCGGACGCCGCGCTCGGCTCGTCCCCCCGCAACACTTCAGGTGCGGTGAAGGCGGGCGATCCGGTGATTACACGCTTGGTGGTGGTGAATCCGCCAGGTATATGTGCAATGCCGAAATCGGTTAAGGCAGGCTCGGCATAGTCGGTGAGCAGGATGTTCGCAGGTTTGACGTCGCGGTGAATGATCCCGAGCCGGTGGGCGCTCTCCAATGCTCCGGCGATACGTATACCGATCCGGAGAGCCTCGTCCAGTGGAAGTGAACCCTGACGGCTAATCCATGCTTGCAGTGAGCCCTGGGCATGGAATTGCATCACCAGGTACGGCCGCCCACTTCCCGTGGTGCCCACCTGCAGCACGTTCACGATGTTGGGGTTGCCGGTGAGTCGTCCCATCGCCCGCTGTTCCCGGAAAAACCGGGCGCGGTTCTCGTCGTCCAGTTCCGAGGTCATCACCTTCACGGCAATCGTGCGATCGAGGGAACGCTGCCGACACCGGAACACGACACCGAACCCGCCGCGGCCGATCTCTCGGGGGTCGTCGAATCCGGCGTCTCGGAGCTCCGTAGCGACGACGTGCACTTCGTCGCGTTGGGTCGACAACGGATCGTTCTCAGCCGGCGGCATGGCTCACTCCGTCGGCATATCCATCACGTAACGCCCGAACGTACCTGCCACCTCAATCACCTCTGCAGAGTCCTCCAAGGATATCGCGCATGATCGGAGCCTTTGAGCGAACAACCACCGATTCCTCGCAGCATCTCGGTCACGCATCGCCGCGTCACGAACAATCGCGGTGGCCGGACGCCGCGGCGTTGCCTCAGAGACTTCCTGGACAGCATCCGGGACAATTTCCGAACCTCGCCCTGAACCGGTCTTACTCCACCGATCGAAAAAGGCGTTTGCCGTATTGTCTGGACAAGCGAGGCGGTGCCCGGTGTAGAGGCTCAGGACGAGTGCGTCGGCCTCGGTGGTAGGCCACATCCAGGGCACTTCGGGATCGAGTGGGTGGGAGATCACTCCGTCGTCGGGCTCGAAAGGGTAGTTGACCTGGTGGATGGTGGCGACCTGCTGGGAGCTGACGGTTGCGAGGGCGTTACCGTAGAGGGTTGTGCCGCCGGGCTCGAACAGGGTGGTGCCAGGTTCGACGAGGGTGACTGGTCGGGAACGTCCTCTGGCGCGTCGCAGGCGACCATGGGTCATGCGTTTGCGCAGCCGATACGGTCTCTGACCTCTATCTTGTACGGGGAGAGCCGGATTCAAGGGAGACATCCGCGGTTTCCGGGAGCTGACCAGGCCGTGGGCCCGCGCTCCCGGCGACCCCGGCGCTCAGAGTTCGATGTACAGGAAGTTGTCGGCCCAATTCGTTTCGCCGCTCGTCGTCGCGAAGTAGAAGATGCGCTCCGAGAATCCGCAATCGAAGTATTCGGCGATCTTCGATTCGCCGGGGGCGAGCGTGCCGAGGTTCCTGCTCTCGTAAACGAGCGGAGTGTGGACCGTGACTCCGGTGGCGGTCCCGTCGCCCTCGTTCGTGACACGCACGGCGCATGCGTTGACACCCTCGGCGTTCGCCTGCGTGATCACGAGGTCGGGTCCGTCGCCGAGAGAGCCGAACGGAGCGGCGGAGGCCGTTGCAGCCCCCGCGGCCGCCAGCCCCGCGATCATGGCTCCCGCCACTGCCGTACGTCGAAAATTGCGCATGGTTGTGCCCTTTCCTCGGTTGTCCGGATTGCCCGGATCCGTACGCTACAGTCGCCCACCCGCACGAAGCGTGCAGCCGAACGAAACCGCACTGCCGTGTCGTCTCGTCGAGGCCGGCTGGCACGAGTCCGCTGATCGACATCGACTTGCCGCATGCGCAACGAGGCATGGTGCTCGAGATCTGGCGACTCGTCATGGTTTGATCGAGTTATGACCGAGGAGAATGGGATTCCCACCGTCGTGACTGCCAGCCGCATCATCGCAGCCCCGGCGCGGACGGTCTTCGAACTGATCGCCGACCCGGCGCAACAGCCGCGGTGGGACGGCAACGACAACCTGGCCGAGGCCGCCGCCGGGCAGCGGGTGCGCGCCGTCGGTGACGTGTTCACCATGACGCTCACCAACGGCGGCATCCGCGACAACCACGTGGTGGAATTCGAGGAGGGGAGCCTGATCGCCTGGCTGCCCTCGGTGCAAGGCGATCAGCCGCCGGGTCATCTGTGGCGTTGGGAACTCGACCGAGTCGATGAGGCGAGCGTCCGCGTCACGCATACCTACGACTGGTCGCGATTGACCGACGAGAAACGCCTCGAGCGCGCCCGGGCCACCACGTCGGACATGCTTCTGGCCTCAGTCGACAGGCTTGCCGAACTCGCCGAGGCGAACGGCGAACGGCCCCTCGCCTGACCTGTAGCCGAGGGGCGTCCGAGGTCACCGACCGGGCACGACGGAAATCGTTCCCTGGCAAACGGCGTTCTGCGAATTGACGAACCACCATCCCGCGCCGGTCTGGACGGTCACGGTGAACGCCACCGTCCCGGTTCCCGTCCACGTTCGGTTGATCGGGATGCCGGGTTTCTGCTGCCAGGCCGCCTCATCGCTGACGCTGTGTCCGGTCGCGCCGGTTGTCGTGTTGTGCCAGTCGACCGACACCCGCGTGCCGTACCAGTTGACGCCGATGCTCGGAATGAGACCGCCGGGCGGCGTCGGCAGTTCGTTGCCGCCGCTCAGCAGAATTGCCGGCTCCAGTGCAGACCCACCCGGTCGCAGCGACTCCCCGGACGCGGCGTTGATGGTCCACGTGAACGGCGGTGCCCAGACGAGGGGATTCGCACTCGAGCACGTCATCGTCGTCGATGTCGGTGGCGCGGGCTGAGCACTCGCAACAGCGCCTCCTCCGGTCGCCACCGCGGTTCCCAGTCCGACAGCAGTGAGTGCCGCAGCACAGACCCGTCGTCCCAGCTGCTTGTTCATCAGCGCTCCATTCGTTCGTGACCACGAGAATTGAGACGTCCGTCGCCCCCCATTCCATTTCGGCAGCGGGACAGGATCTGTTACAAATCGTGCAAACTGGACCGCCACTCACGCAGCTGTATTCGGCAACCAGCCGCTGAGTCCCTCAGACCCTCCCTGCGGTATCGGCGACAACCGATACATCGACGGCGGCTACCGACGCAACGAGAATGCCTATCTGGCAGCCGGATACACGTTCGCTCGGGGCGCCCAGGGCCTCGGCGTGTCGTGGAACACCACGAATGACTGTGGCGGCGCGGCTCCCCGAGGGCGACCGCGAGGTGCTCACCGCGGTCGACGGTTGTCAGGGCCTGTCGATCCGAGGCGGGGACGGACGCTGTCGCCGGTCGGGAAGGAGGTGTGGGTGAGGTGCTCGGAGATCTGCCAGATGCGTGTGGCGTCGTCGTCGCTGCGAAGCCGGGAGTAGACGGACTGTTCGGCGGGCGGGCCGGACAGGTGACCGAGACCGCTGGGACCGTACAGGCGGGCGCCGCGTGCGTCCGGTGAGGTGGCGGCCAGCAGGGCCGGAAGCAGTGCGGTCTCTACCGTTCCGACGAGGATGCCGCGGCGGGAGAGTGCGTGGATGAGGCGCCTGCCGGCGGTGTCTCGCGCGCGGCCGACCTCGGGACGTGCGGCCAGGAGATTGGTGGGCGCTATGCCGGGGTGGGAAAGGTTGCTGGTGATCCCCCAGCCTCCTGCCTGGCTGCGCCGGTCCAGCTCGAGTCCGAACAGGCCGAGCGCGATCTTGGACTGGCTGTACGCGCGCTGGCCGTGGTAGGCCCGTTCCCAGTTCAGGTCGTCCCAGTTGATGGCGTGCTGGTTCGCGGCGACACTGATCTGCGAGGTCACATGCGCGTGTCCCGCGCGCAGCAGGGGTAGTAGGTCGGCGACGAGCGCGAAGTGCCCCAGGTAATTGCTGCCGAATTGCAGCTCGAACCCGTCGGTGGTGGTCTGCCGGTCCGGGGGTGTCATCACGCCGGCGTTGTTGACGAGGATGTGGATCGGACGGTTCTCGTCGCGCAGCGTGGCGCCCAGCGCGGCGACCGAGCCCAGCGACGACAGGTCGAGGTCCCGCAGGAACACGGCCGCTTCCGGGTGCTGCTGCTTGATCTTCGCGACCGCCGCGTCGCCCTTGCGAGGGTTGCGGACTGGCATGACGACCTCGGCGCCGGCGGCGGCGAGGCGCGCCGCCAGGCCCAGTCCGACGCCGTCGCTTGCGCCGGTGACCACGGCGAGTTTCCCGGAGAGGTCGGGGACGGTGATGTCCGGTCGTGTGCGTGTCATGTCCTGCTCCTGTTTTCTCTGCAATGTGGACGTGGTCTCAGGCTGCGCCCGATCCACCGAGACATCCACGGCCTGTCGATCCCAGGCAGCCCTCCGGTACCGAGGGCAGACTGAAACCAGAACTGGAAGCAAGGAGGAAGCAGTCGTGATCGATCGAGCGGGGCTCGCCGAGTTCCTGCGCCGCCGCCGAGAGTCACTTCAACCTGAAGACGTCGGACTCCCGCGTGGGCAACGGCGCAGAACCGCTGGTCTGCGCCGCGAAGAAGTCGCCACGCTCTGCCACATCTCCGCCGACTACTACAGCCGGCTCGAGCGGGAGCGCGGCCCGCACCCGTCCGAGCAGATGATCGCCTCGACCGCGCAGGGGCTGCATCTGTCCCTCGACGAACGCGACCACCTGTTCCGCCTCGCCGGGCACAACCCACCTGCGAGCGGCGCGACCAGCGAACACATCAGTCCCGGCCTGCTCCGCATCTTCGACCGGCTCACCGACACCCCCGCCGAGGTCGTCACCGAGCTCGGCGAGACACTTCGGCAGACCCCGCTCGGCGTCGCTCTCACCGGCGACACCACCCGGTACACCGGCCCTGCCCGCAGCATCGGTTACCGGTGGTTCACCGACCCGGCCACCCGAGCCCTCTACCACCCTGACGACCACGCGCTGCACTCCCGCGTCTTCGCCTCCGGACTACGCGCGATGGTCACGCTACGCGGCCCCAGATCACGGGCCGCTCACCTCATGGAACTGCTGCTCGCCCACAACGAAGAATTCCGCACCGTCTGGAACGAACACGAAATCGGCATCCATTACAACGGCGTCAAACGCTACATGTACCCCGAGGTCGGCGCCCTGGAACTGACCTGCCAGACACTTCTCGACCCCGACCAGTCGCACCTCCTTCTCGTCTACACCGCCATCCCCGGCAGCGAAAGCCACGAAAAACTACAGCTTCTCTCCGTCATCGGACCCCAGCACATCCCGCAGGCGCCCCCGAACGCGTGACCGACCTGACGATCACCGTCGTCCGAGCCCGATTCAAGGGGTGGAACTGCCCGCCAACGCGCCGGCAGTAACGGCCTACGGTGGCTCTCGATGTACAGGGCAGTTGCCCGATGCAGCGCGCGGGGTGTCAGGAGGTCGGCAGGTACGAACGGGAGCCGGTCAGGTTGTAGCGGTGGCAACGCTGAACTCTCCATGGCCCGTTCTCCATCCGGCCGGTGGGACGTTCGCCGTCCCGTGACGCGCGCGCGGAGGCACTCGAGCAGGCAGTGGTTCAGTCAATGCGGCGATCGCGTCCCAACGTGAAAGGAGTGCAAGTGAAAAGGTTTATCGCAGTAGCGAGTTGGGCATCTGTGTGCCGGCGGCATTCGCCGACCCCGTCGATCCCGACCCGTTCGGTTACAAGGACCGGACATCCGACTTCGTCATACCTCTGGATCCCGGGGTGTTCGGAGCGAACGCAGGCAAATCGATCATCCTGAGTCCGTACGGCACGAGTCGGACGATCGAGTGTGCGTCCTTTCACGGGCAGAGTTGGTGTCGCCAGTTCGATCACGTCGGGAATGAACACGATCTGTACAAGATGAAGATTCCGACGGGGTCGACCGAGTGGGATTACCGCGGTGTCTGGATCTACAACCCGTTCTGGCATCGACCCCGGTGAGCGTGCGGAACGGCCGAACGTAGCGAAGTGAGTGTCCACGGCGCCCGGATCGGCGAGAATTAATGCCGTGCGAGTTCCGGTCGGTCAGCTACCAGTTGGCCACCCGACGAGGCATTGTCCCGAGCAACAGGGGGTATCGAGCATGGTGCAACGAGCGGAGCGGTACCGAGTGCGAAGGATCGGCAGTAGCGCGCCTCTCGCCATCCTCGCGATCATCCTGGCCGGAGTCTTTTTCGCGGGTGCGTGTGGGCAGCAGGACACGCAATCTGACGCCGAATCGCAGCAGGACGCGACGACATCCGAGGCGATCCTGTTGCCTCAGGAGATTTTGGTGGGGTTGGACGTCGTCCAGACGTACTTCCCGGAGATGGAACAACAGACGGCGACGAGTGAGAACTCCACTGCTTCCGGTACTCCCGACGCGACGCGAATGGTGATCTACGAAGGGGGCGACGGCAGTAGGGTGACCGTCTCCGTCGATCGATATCCCAGCGTCGACGCAGCCGCGACCGCATTCGAGCAAGCGATCGACAACAGCGAAGCCGTCCAGGGGTTCGTGGCGCTACCGGCGCCGGCCGACGTCGGCGACAAGGCCTTCGCCGGCTCCGTGACCCAGGGAGACGACACGCACATCGGGTACGGCGCGCTCGCCGGCGAGTACGTGATCGGGGTGACCTCGGCCGGCTATCCGGCGACCACCGAGAACGTCGAGAAGCTGGCCGGTCTCACACACGACGCGGTCGAGAAGGCAACGGCATAGGGAAGAACGCGCGCGACAAGACCCGCCGCGGCGCCAACACCGCGTCAGGATTGCGGCCATCGGAGTCATAGTGCCGTCAAGAACGGCCGCGACCTCGCGTGGCGGGGGTAGATCTGGAACTGAATCCCCGAGGAGGTTCCGATGACGCTTCGTCTTCCCCACCCGTTCGTGCACGAGCAGTCACGGCAGAACATCGTGCTCGACCCTTCGGCGCTCGGCCCGGGGGTCGAGGACGCGCTGCGTGCGGTGATGGAACAGCCGCAACTACGGCTGATCGGTTTCCGCTGCACAGCCGATTTCGACGCCATCGACGACGCGATCGGGCTGATGGAACAGGTCCGGCGCGACTACGGGGTGATCCTGACTGAACTGGTCCTGGAGGGCGCAGACCGGGCCGATCTGCGGGAGGTCGTCGACGAGGCCCTGGACGAGGTGTGCGCCCGCAATCGGTATCCCCGCCCGAGCGTCGTGTTCACCGGACACCCGGCCGAGCCGGGACTCCCCGCGTTGACGAAATCTTGACGCCCTCACCCCTTGCGCTCGGTTGAACGCGCGTTTAGCGTATTAAACATGCGTTCAATCAGTGCCGGTTCCGAGGTCCCGCAACCCGATCTGACCACGCGTGCCCGAGTGCGCGACGCGGCCATCACGGTGTTCGGCAATCACGGCTTCAGTACCGGTGTACGGGCGATCGCCACCGCAGCCGGGGTGTCACCCGGTTTGGTGATTCACCACTTCGGTTCGAAGGACGGCCTGCGCGCCGAATGCGACGACCACGTCCTGCGGATCATCCGGGAGCAGAAGGCGGAGGCGATTTCGACCCCCGGGCCGGCGGGCACAATGCACGCCCTCGCCGAGATCGAGCAGTACGCCCCGCTCGTCGCGTACATCGTGCGGAGTTTCCAGGCGGGTGGAGGTCTCGGCGAGTCCCTCTTCGAGCACATGGTGGAAGACACCGAGCAGTATCTCGCGATGGGCGTGGCGGCCGGAACTGTCCGGCCCAGCCGCAACCCGAAGGCGCGGGCGCGCTACCTCACCCTCTACAACGTCGGCGCCATGCTGCTCTACCTGCAGATGCGCGCCGACAAGGAAACTCCGCTCGATTACGCCACGGCCATCCGCGACCTCGCCACCGACGTCACGCTGCCCGCCCTCGAGATGTACACCGAGGGCCTGCTGCCGGATTCGTCGACGCTCGAGGCATATCTGGCCACCGAAGACGGCGCCGCGCAGGCGGGCGCGGCTCCCGCGGAACATACCGACTCCCCGAACTAGGAGCAGCTATGAGTGCCATCATCGAAGTGCGCAACCTGGTCAAGACGTTCGGACGAACCCGGGCGTTGGACGGACTCGACCTCGAGGTCGGTGAAGGGGAGGTGCACGGGTTCCTCGGGCCGAACGGCGCCGGCAAATCCACCACCATTCGCGTTCTCCTCGGCAGCCTGCACTCCGACAGCGGTGAGGCCACCGTGTTCGGGCGCGACCCGTGGCGCGACGCCGTCGCCCTGCACCTCGACATGGCGTACGTCCCCGGCGACGTGACCCTGTGGCCGTCGTTGTCCGGCGGTGAGACCATCGACCTCCTCGCGCGGATGCGCGGCGGTCTGGACGAGACCCGCAAGCAGGATCTGATCGAGCGTTTCGACCTCGACCCGCGGAAGAAGGGTCGGGCGTATTCGAAGGGCAATCGTCAGAAGGTGGCATTGGTGTCGGCGTTCTCGTCCGACGCTCGCCTGCTGCTGCTCGACGAACCGACGTCGGGCCTGGATCCGTTGATGGAACAGGTCTTCCGTGAGTGCGTCGCCGAGGCCCGCGACCGCGGTGTGACGGTGCTGCTGTCCAGTCACATCCTGTCCGAGGTGGAGGCGCTGTGCGAGCGGGTCACCATCATCCGGGCCGGACGCACGGTCGAATCCGGGACACTGGCGTCGATGCGGCACCTCAGCCGTACGTCGATCACCGCCGAACTTCTCGGTGACCCCGGCGATCTGAGCCGCATCGACGGCGTGGCGGACATCGAGTTCGACGGGTCGACGTTGCACTGCCAGGTCGACAGCGAACATCTCGGCGAGCTCATCCGGGTGCTCGGCGACACCGGGGTACGCAGCCTCGTCAGTCAGCCGCCGACACTCGAAGAACTCTTCCTGCGGCACTACGAGATCGACGACGGTACGACGTCGTCCGACACGGTGGAGAAGGTGCGGGCATGAGTACCGCAACGGTGTCCCGGTACCGGCCGGTGGAGCCGCCGCCGGTGTCTTCCTCGGATTTCACGGGGACACTGCACTTTCTGCGGTTGTTCCTGCGCCGGGATCGGATCGCGCTGCCGCTGTGGATCCTGATCTTCGCGTTCGCACCCGCGCTGTACGTCGCGAGCATCGCCGACATCTACACCTCCGACGCCCAGTTGGCGGAGTTCGCGGCCACCACCGCGGCCAGCCCCGCGCAGATCGCCATGTACGGGCCGATCTTCAACTCCAGCCTCGGCTCGGTGGGGGTCTGGAAGGCCGGCATCTACTACACGCTGATCGGGCTGGTGGTGATCCTGACGGTCATCCGGCACACCCGAGCCGAGGAGGAGACCGGCCGGGCGGAGCTTCTCGACTCCACCTCCGTCGGACGGTACTCGGGCCTGACCGCGGCGCTGCTCCTCGCCGGCGGTGCGTCCGCCGTCACCGGGATCCTCTGTGCGGCAGCGCTGCTCGCCCGCGACCTTCCGGTGGGCGGTTCGGTCGCCTTCGGGACGTCGCTGGCCTGCTCCGGTCTGGTGTTCACGGCGGTCGCCGCCGTTGCGGCGCAGGTGAGCACCGGCGCCCGCGTCGCGCGCGGCGTCGCGTTGACGGTGCTCGGTGTCGCGTTCGCGCTGCGCGCGGTCGGTGACGCCGGGTCCGGCACCCTGTCGTGGTTGTCACCGCTCGGCTGGGATCTGCAGATCCGTCCGTATGCCGACGAACGCTGGTGGGTCGTCGTCCCCAGTCTCGTCACGGCAGTCGTACTCACCTGGGCGGCATACGCTCTCCTCCGTCGACGTGATGTCGGCGCCGGTCTGATCGCCGAACGCCCCGGCCCCACGGACGCGTCGCCGGCGCTCGCCGGAACTCTGGGGCTGGCGTGGCGGATGCACCGCGGCACGCTCGCGGCCTGGACCGCCGGGCTCGGACTGTACGGCCTGCTCATCGGCAGCGCCGCGAAGGGGATCGGTGGCCAGGTCGGCGACAGCCAGACGATCCGGGACATCATCACCCGGATGGGCGGCTCGCAGTCGCTGGAGGAATCGTTCATCGGCTACGCGTTCACGATGCTCGCGGTCGCCGCCGCGGCCTACGCGATCTCCGCGTCGTTGCGGCTGTACTCCGAGGAGAACGCCCAGCGCCTCGAACCCGTGACGGCCGGTTCCGTCGGCCGCGTCCGGTGGGCGTCGAGCCACATCCTGTTCGCGCTGCTCGGACCTGCGGTCGCGATGATCGTGGCCGGAGTGGCCGCCGGACTCACGTACGGCGCATCCATCGGCGACGTGGGGGGAGCCCTGCCCGACGTGATCGGGGCGGCGCTCGTGCAGCTTCCCGCGATCTGGATGCTCGCCGGCGTGACGGTCCTCCTGTTCGGTGTGGTCCCGCGGTTCACGCCGGTGGCGTGGGGCGTGCTAGTCGCGTTCCTCCTGATCTTCATGGTCGGGTCGATCGCGCAGTTCCCGCAGGCGGTGCTGAATCTGGAGCCGTTCAGCCACGCCCCGAAGCTGCCGGGTGGGCAGTTCGAGGCGACGCCGATCGTGTGGCTGCTCCTGATCACGGTGGTGCTGCTCGTGGTGGGCGTGGCGGCGTTCCGGCGACGCGACCTGCGCTGAGCGCCGGCCGGTGTGCACACTGAACGCATGGCACGTGTGCACACCGGCGAATCCGTCCTGGCCCGGACGGTGCGGATAGTCGAATCGTTCCGTTCGGACGACTCGCTGCTCACGGTGTCCGAGATCGCGCGACGGTCCGGTCTCCACATCTCCACGACGTCGCGGTTGATCGACGAGCTGGTGGGGTGCGGCTGGCTCGAGCGTGAGGACCGGAAGGTGCGGATCGGGGTCCGCCTGTGGGAGGTCGCGTCGCGGGCGTCCCCGACCCTCGGGCTCAGGGAAGCGGCGATGCCGTTCATGGAGGACCTGCACGCCGTCGTCGGGCAGCACACCCAGCTCGGTGTCCTCGAAGGCGACGAGGTGTTGTTCATCGAGCGGCTCACGGCACCGGGCGCCGTGGTCAACTACACGCGCATCGCGGGCCGGATGCCGCTCCACGTGTCTTCGTCCGGGCTGGTCCTGCTCGCGCACGGACCGTCGGAGCTGCAGGAACGCATCCTGAGTGAACCGTTGAAGGTATACACCGACAACACGATTCGCACGGCACGACAGCTGCGGGGAGTCCTGGCCGACGTGCGCCGGCACGGCTACATCCTCTGCGCCGGCCACCTCTACCCGGACACCACGGGCGTCGCGGTCCCGGTGCGGGACGGCCACGGCAAGGTGGTCGCCGCGCTGTCGGTCATCGTGCCGAACGACGAGAAGGCGTACGCGCAGATCCCCGCGCTGCAGGCGGCCGCGAAGGGCATCACCCGCGTGATGGCGGCGGCGCCGAAATGAGGCAAGCCCCGGTGGCAGATTCCCACGGATCTGCCGGAATCCGGCGCAATTGCGCGGGCGGCTGACCAATGTCTGTGACGCTGTGCGCGGTGGACTATCCGCCCCGGCCGTGCCACGGTGGAATCGGAACCACTTCTCCCAGAAAGCGCAGCATCATGGAAAGCACCTCGCAACCCAGCCCCCGGGAATGCCCGGACTGCCACGCGCTCACCGCGGACCTCGAGGCACACAAACTCTGGCACTCGCGGCTCGTCCACGACATCGCCACCGCCGTCGACAAGGACATCAGCCGGAGGGCGCACACCTGATAACTCAGCCTCGGCGGCGTCCGGGTGGGCAGCCTCGTTGAGTGACCCCGGTTACATCCCGACTTTCAACTATTGAAAATGATCTGGCGGCTCACCCCCGGCTCGGAAGATCCTCGAACAAACGCGAGATCGAGGAGTCGAGATGCCACAGAACCCGGTTTGTTCCGGTGCGCCAGCGGACGCGGCGCTGCAGGTTGTCGCCAAAGAGCTTGTCGCGGACGGTGTTGTCGCACTGACCCTGCGTCACCCCGACGGCCGGCGCCTCCCGGACTGGGCCCCGGGGGCCCACATCGACCTGCTGCTCCCGAACGGGCTGACGCGGCAGTACTCGCTGTGCGGTGACCGGTGGGACGCGTACAGCTACCGGGTCGGGGTGCTGCGGGAACCGGCGGGCCGGGGCGGGTCGGCGTACGTCCACGACGTACTCGCGGAGGGTGATCTCGTCGGGGTCGGAGGTCCGCGCAACAACTTCCCGCTCGTCCCCGCACCGAGGTACCTGTTCATCGCCGGCGGTATCGGGATCACCCCGCTGCTGCCGATGGTCCGCCAGGCGGAGCTGATGGGAATCGACTGGCAACTCCTGTACGGCGGCCGCACCCGCACGTCCATGGCGTTCCGGGACGAACTTGCCGCCTACGGCGACCGGGTGTCCGTCGTGCCTCGCGACGAGCAGGGCCACCTCGACCTCCCCGCGTGTCTCGCGGCGGTCGCCGCCGACGCGAAGGTCTACGTCTGCGGGCCCGGACCGCTGCTCGCCGCCGTCGAAAACTGCTGCGCGGATTGGCCTGTCGGTACGCTGCGGACCGAACGCTTCGTGCCGAAGGACAACGGCGCGCCGGTGCGCGACGAACCGTTCGAGGTCGAACTCGCGCGCTCCGGCCTTGCGGTGACGGTGACACCCGGCGCCAGCGTCCTCGACGCCGTGCAGGCGGCCGGGGTCGACGTTCTGTCCTCGTGCCGCGAGGGCACGTGCGGGACCTGCGAGACCACCGTCCTCGCCGGCGCCCCCGACCACCGCGATTCCGTCCTCGACGACGAGGAGCGGTCCGCCGGCGACTGCATGCTCATCTGCGTTTCCCGGTCCTGCTCCGACCGCCTCGTGCTCGACCTCTGACACCCCCACCCCGAAGGGACTCACCGTGACGATGTTCGCCGCCGCTCCCGCGTTGCCCGTCAGCGACGCCGACCCGTTCGCCCTCGACGTCCTACGGGACCCGTTACCGTTCCAGGCCGATCTGCGGGACGCCGGACCAGTCGTGTACCTGCGGCGGTACGACGTCTTCGCGCTGGGCCGCTACGAGCAGGTCCATGCCGCGCTGACCGACTGGCAGTCGTTCCAATCCGCTGCCGGGGTAGGCCTGAGCAACTTCCGGTACGAGACGCCGTGGCGTCCCCCGAGTGTCCTGCTCGAGGCCGACCCGCCGCACCACGACGCTCCGCGGGCGGTGCTGAGCAAGATTCTGGGCCCCCGCGCGCTGCAGAAACTGCGGGCGGCGTGGATCCAGGATGCGGAGAATCTCGTCGACCAGTTGCTCGCGAACACAACCGAATTCGATGCGGTCACCGATCTCGCCGCCGCGTTTCCGCTGCGGGTCTTTCCGGATGCCGTCGGCATTTCCGACGCCGGACGGGAGAACCTGCTGCCGTACGGGGATCACGCATTCAACAGTTTCGGTCCCGCCAACAGTCTGGTGGAGAAGGGAGCGCCGCGGGTGGCCGAACTGTCCGGCTGGGTGAAGGCGCAGTGTGCCCGCGACGCGCTCACCGGCGACGGCTTCGGTGCGCAGATCTGGGTGGCGGCGGACCGCGGTGACATCACGTACGAGCAGGCGCCGCTCGTCGTGCGCTCGTTGCTGACGGCGGGGGTGGACACCACGGTCAACGGGCTCGCGGCCGTGCTCTACGCGTTCGCGACGCATCCGAACCAGTGGGCGAGGCTGCGCGAGAACCGCACGCTGGCCCGGACGGCGTTCGACGAGGCGGTCCGGTGGGAGTCGCCGGTCCAGACGTTCTTCCGCACTGCCACCCGCGACACCGAGATCGGCGGTGCGACCATCCCGGACGGCAAGAAGATCCTGATGTTCCTCGGCGCCGCGAATCGGGACCCCCGCAGGTGGGAGAACCCGGACGTGTTCGATCTCGGCCGCAACCCGTCGGGGCACGTGGGGTATGGGATGGGAATTCACCAGTGCGTCGGCCAGCACGTCGCCCGGCTCGAATCGGAGGCGCTGCTGACGGCACTGGCGTCGCGGGTGGAGTCGCTGGAGATCGCCGGGCCGGTGCGCCGGCACCTGAACAACACGCTGCGGTCGTGGGAATCCGTGCCGGTCGCGGTGCGGCTGTCGTAGGCGGGAAAACCATACGTACGTATGTATTAGCACGGCGGAAAGTCGCACCGATTCGACGGTCCCCCCGATACGATGCTCCCGACCCGGCCGCCACGGAGAGAGGGACCATGGACACTCGTTCGTCCGCATCCACCGAACTCACCACCGAAGAGAAGGCCTCGCTCACCAGCGGTGAGAACTTCTGGGAGACAAAGGCGCTCGACCGGGTGGGTGTCCCCTCGATCTATCTCACCGACGGCCCACACGGAGTGCGGAAGCAGACCGGCGGCGGCGACCACCTCGGTATCGGCGACAGCGTGCCCGCGACGTGCTTCCCACCGGCGGTCGCGCTGGGTTCGACCTGGGACCCGGACCTGCTCGAGGCGGTCGGTCGGGCCCTCGGTGACGAGGCGAAATCCGAGGGCGTCGGGGTCCTGCTGGGGCCGGGTATCAACATCAAGCGTTCACCGCTCTGCGGCCGCAACTTCGAGTACCTGTCCGAAGACCCGATTCTGAGCGGCCGACTCGGTGCCGCCCTCGTCGACGGACTGCAGGGACGGGGGGTCGGCGCGTCGCTGAAGCATTTCGCCGCCAACAACCAGGAGACCGACCGGCTCCGGGTGAGCGCCGACATCGACGCGCGGCCCCTGCACGAGATCTACCTGCGCGGGTTCAGGCACGTGGTCGAGTACGCGGCTCCGTGGACGGTGATGTGCTCGTACAACCGCATCAACGGCGTCTACGCGTCGGAGAACCGGTGGCTACTCACCGACGTCCTCCGCGGCGAATGGGGTTTCGACGGGCTCGTCGTCTCCGACTGGGGTGCCGTGTCGAATCGGGTTGCCGCGCTCTCCGCCGGGCTCGATCTCGAGATGCCGTCGACGAACGGGGTCACCGACGCCCAGATCGTCGCCGCGGTCGAGTCCGGTGCCCTCGCGCAGTCCGCACTCGACACTGCGGCGGAAAGAGTGCTCGCGCTGGTCGAGAAGGTGCGGTCGAACCTCGATCCCTCCGCCGACTACGACCGCGACGCCCACCACGCCCTCGCCCGCGATGTCGCCGGCCGCAGTGTCGTGCTGCTGAAGAACGACGGAATCCTTCCGCTCGATCCCACAGCGAGCACGAGGATCGCGGTGATCGGCGAGTTCGCACGCACTCCGCGCTACCAGGGTGCGGGCAGTTCGCAGATCGTCCCGACCCGCCTCGACAACGCTCTCGACGAGATTCGGACGCTCGCCGCCGGCCCCGAGATCACGTTCGCGCCCGGATACTCACTCGATGAATCCGTCAGCGCGACAAATACACTGGTTGACGAGGCGGTGTCGCTGGCCGCCTCCGCCGATGTCGCCGTCGTGTTCCTCGGGCTCCCCGCGGAGGACGAGTCGGAGGGATTCGACCGGGAACACATCGAACTGCCCGCGGCGCAGACCGAACTGCTCGACGCGGTGCTCGCGGCCAACCCGCGCGTCGTGGTCGTGTTGTCCAACGGCAGCGTCGTGCGAGTGTCGGGTTGGGCCGGGCGAGTCCCCGCGATCGTGGAGGGCTGGCTCCTCGGTCAGGCTGGTGGGGGAGCCGTCGCCGACGTGCTCTTCGGGGTGGTCAACCCGTCGGGCCGGCTGGCCGAGACGATTCCCGTTCGACTCGAGGACACCCCGGCGTACCTCGACTTCCCTGGCGAGGCGGGCCACGTGCGGTACGGGGAAGGCATGTTCGTCGGCTACCGGTATCACGACAGCCGGGACGTGGCGGTGAGTTTCCCTTTCGGGCATGGCCTTTCGTACACGAGCTTCGACTATTCCGCCCCCGCCGCGACGCGGACTGCCGCCGGACTCGAGGTTGCGCTGACGGTCACGAACACCGGGCCCCGGGACGGACGTGAGGTGGTCCAGGTGTACGTCGGCGTCCCCGGTTCGGCAGTGGCCAGGCCGGTGCGCGAGCTGAAAGGTTTCGCGAACGTCGACATCGCGGCCGGTGCGAGTGAATCCGTCCGGATCCCGATTCCGTTCGAGGACCTGGCGTACTTCGATGCGGCGCTGTCGCGGTGGGTCGTCGAAGGCGGCGACTACCGGGTGTGGGTCGGCGCCTCGTCGCGGGACCTGCGCGGGGAGGTGGACGTGACGGTCGAGGGTGATGCACCCCTTCCGGTGCTCACGGCGGAGTCCACGATCGGTGAATGGCTGGCGCATCCGGTGGGGAGCGAGATCCTCGGGGAGGCGCTGGCGCAGACCGCCGGGTCGGGCGTGTTCGACGACCCGTCACTGCTGCGCATGGCCGCCTCGATGCCGCTGAATCGCGTCGCGGCATTCCCCGGCAGTCCGATCGGCACCGAGCAGTTGGATGCCTTGGTCCGGCGCGCCGAACGGCCGCCGCGGGTGATGACCGATCATGCCCGCGGCGGCCGTTCGTAGCGGCAGGTTACGAGGTGGACTCGTCGATGTCGAAGAGTTCGCCGATCAGGCCGCCGAGGAACCGTCGGTGTTGCGACGATATCTCGGCGGCCGCTGCTTCGTCCCGGGCCGCGCACAGTGTGATCAGGTTGTCGTGGTGCTCGATGGCGTCCTGCCAGCCGCGGAGGCTGGAGAACTTGCGGTAGTAGATCCGGTGGATCTGCGGGTGCACCTGGTGCATGAGGCGCTTGAGCAGTGGGTTGCCTGCGGCGTCGACGATGACGCCGTGGAGAGTGTCGTCCGCAGCGAGGGCGGCACCGATGTTGTCGGTCTTGATCGCCTGCGCGAGGTCGTCGTTGGCGGTGCGCATCACGTCGATCATGTCGTCGGTGAGGTTGGGCACCCCCGTTTTCACGGCCAGTTGATCCAGGACCTCCATCACCGCCAGCGTTGCCTCGACATCGGCCCGGTTCAGCGGGGTGATCCGGGTGAAGGCGGCGGGTTTGGCCTCGACGAGTCCGGTGTCGATCAGCCGTGTCAGAGCCTCTCGCACCGGGGTGCGGCTCAGGCCCAGATGTTCGGCCAGCTCGCTGTCCTTGACCTTGGATCCGGGCGCGAGCTCACCGGTGACGATCGCGTCGCAGATCCGCTCGAACGCGACGTCGCTCATGCGGGGGCGCTCCACCGGATTATCACGCAACATACTGGATACTGTACTCTGCACGCCGCACGCTCCCGGGGGCCGCGTGGGTGAGTGCCGGGCGCCTTGTCGTGACGATACCGAGTGCGTCTTCGTCGACTGTCCATTGTCCGGGCCCCCGCTACCCATCCGCGTTGTGTCGCCCGGCGAGGACCTTGTCGCCGAGTTCGTCGCCCGGCGTTGCGGCGGACCGGCCGGCCTTCGCCTCGGCTTTCTCCTCGGACTTGTCGATCACCGATGCGGCGAGGGAGTTTCCGACGACGTTGACCGCGGTGCGGGCCATGTCGGCGATGAAGTCCACTCCGAGCAGGAGCGCGACGGCTTCGGCGGGCAGGCCGATGGTGTTACCTGCGGCGATGAGCACCACGATCGAGGCGGAGGCAACGCCGGCCATGCCCTTGGACAAGATGACCAGGACGCCGACCATCAGCAGCAGGGTGGGGATCGAGGTGTCGATGCCGTACGCGTTGGCGAGGAAGACCAGGGCGACAGCCTGGTAGAGAACGGAGCCGTCGGTGTTGAACGAGTAGCCGAGCGGCACGACGAACGAGGTCGTCGAGCGGCTGACGCCGAGCCCCTCGAGCTTGAGCAGTAGCGGCGCGAGCACTGCCTCGGAGCTGCGGGTGACGAACGCGAGGCCGACCAGATTTCCGATGGCCTTGAGCATGGTGACGTACTCGACGCGGAAGATCGCGGCGATGATCGGAAAGATGACGCCGAGGATGATCGCCATACCGACGTAGACGACGGCGAGGAAGCCGAGCAGGCTCGACAGGTTCCCGAACCCATAGTGCGCGACGTCGTAGCTGATGAAGCCCAGGACCCCGAGGGGCGCGAGGCGAATGACGTAACCGACCACCTTGAACATCGCGCTGGCGAGTGAGTCGAGCACGGACGTCATCGGCTTCGACTGCTCACCGATCGCGGCGAGTGCGACGCCGACGAACCCGGCGAACACGATCACTGCCAGCAGGTTCCCCTCCGCGAAGGCGGCGAAGACGTTCTTGGGAACAGCGTGCAGGAGTAGTTCGTGGAAGTCGATGCCCTGCTCGAGGGTCTCGACGGACGCACCGTCGGCGCCGGCGACTGGGGCGCCGGAACCGATGTCGAGCAGCTTCGCAAGCGCGACGGCCATCAGCAGGATGATCGTGGTGACGACCTCGAAATACAGGATCGCCTTGGCGGCCATGCGCCCGACCTTCTTCGCCGAATCCATACGCGCGATGCCGAGCACGATGAGCGGGAAGACCAAGGGGACGACGATCATCTGAACCAGGTTGAGGAACACGTCGCCGGCCAGTTTGAGCTGCTCGCCGACGGCGGGGGCGAACGTGCCGATGAGTGCGCCGACGCCGACGGCGATCAGTGACTGCACGCCGATCGGCAGCTTCCAGAACTTCCACCACCTGCGTGGTGTGCGAGACGCGTCGGCGTCCTCGGGTGCGGTCGCGGAGTCAGCGGGGATGGCTTGGGTTGTCGTCATTCAACAGCTCCAATATATTGGATGTGGTGTACTGTTCGACAACAGTGATCGACGTCATAGTCCCTGTCAAGTAGAACGGCGAGTTGGGTGTTGGTGGATAAGTTGAGCGACAGCGATGTGCGGATCGAGCACGATTCGATCGGAGATCTGGCGGTACCGGCGGGGGCGTACTACGGCGTCCACACCGCCAGGGCGATGGACAATTTCGCGATCACCGGGTCTGCCATCGGTCAGTACCCGGCGCTGGTCGCGGCGTTGGCGACCGTGAAACAGGCTGCCTGCCTGGCGAACCGGGACCTGGGTCTCCTCGATGACCGGCGGGCCGATGCGATCGTGGCCGCGTGCACGGAGATTCGCGCCGGGGCACTGCTCGACCAGTTTCCGATCGATCCGATCCAGGGCGGGGCGGGCACCTCGTCGAACATGAACGTCAACGAGGTCATCGCGAACCGCGCACTCGAGATCCTCGGATTCGGGCGCGGCGCCTACACCGAACTCGACCCCCTCGCTCACGTGAACCTTGGTCAGTCCACCAACGATGTCTACCCGACCGCGATCAAGCTCGCGCTGGTCGAGCACCTCCGAATGTTGATCGCGTCGCTCGGTCGGCTCGCGGAGTCGTTCGAGCGCAAATCGATCGAATTCGACGACATCGTCAAAATGGGTCGCACCCAGCTGCAGGACGCGGTACCGATGACCTTGGGGCAGGAGTTCGCCGCCTACTCGATCATGCTGAACGAGGACTGCGCCCGGCTCTCCGAGGGAGCGCTTCTGCTGCTGGAATCGAACCTCGGCGGCACCGCCATCGGCACGGGGATCAACGGACATCCCGAGTACTCCGCGCTCGCCTGCAACTACTTGCGCGAGCTGACCGGTGAACCGGTCGTCCCGGCCGGCAATCTGATCGAGGCAACCCAGGACTGCGGAGCATTCGTGCAGGTCTCCGGAATCCTCAAACGTGTCGCCGTGAAACTGTCCAAGACGTGCAACGATCTGCGGCTCACCTCCTCCGGGCCGACCGCCGGACTCGGTGAGATCAATCTGCCTCCGGCCCAAGCCGGTTCGTCGATCATGCCCGGCAAGGTCAACCCGGTCATCCCCGAAATGGTGAACCAGGTCGCGTTCGAGGTGATCGGCAACGATCTGACGGTCACGATGGCCGCCGAGGGTGGGCAACTCCAGCTCAACGCGTTCGAACCCGTGATCGTCTACAGCCTGCTGCGCTCGACGACGCACCTGGCCGCGGCATCGGACACCCTGGCGGTGAAGTGCGTCGACGGGATCACCGCCAACCGCGACCACCTCGAGCGGGGTGTTCGGCGCTCGATCGGCATCGTCACCGCGCTCTCGCCGTTCATCGGCTATGCCGCCAGCGCGGATATCGCCAAGAGGGCGCTGGCGACCGGCGCCTACGTCGGCGACCTCGCCGTCGACGACGGTCTGCTCACTCGCGCGCAGGTCGATGACATCCTGTCCCCCCGGCGACTCGCCGGCCTGCTCACCGCACCCACGGTGGACCGCGAATTCTCCGCACTCGACCATCTCACCGGTGTCGCCGCGCACTGATCGACGCATCACACCCAGCACCTCGAATGCAGGACAGCGCAGTCCTCGCCCGAGGAGAAATCCACATCGAGAGGAAAAGAGAATCGGATGACCCTCACATCGTCGGCACACGCCGCCATAGTCCCCGCGACACATGCGCGCTCCTGGCTCCTGGTCGCGGGCTCACGTCCGGACGAGTTCGCCGCAGCCACGAACTCGGCGGCTGACGCGGTGATCTTCGACCTCGAGGACGGTGTTGTTCCGTCCTCGAAAACACAAGCCCGCGAGGATGTTGCGCGTTTTCTGGCCGGTGGGGGTACCGGGTGGGTGCGCATCAACGACGTCACCACTGCGGACTGGACCGCTGATCTGGATGCGATCCGGGGGCTCCCGGGACTGAGTGGCGTGATGCTCGCCAAGGCCGAATCTGCGGACCACATCGATCGCACGGCTGCCGAGCTTCCCGGCATCCCGATCCTCGCCCTGGTCGAATCGGCGCGTGGCGTCGAATTCGCTTTCGACATCGCCTCGGCCGATGCCACGACCCGAATTGCATTCGGCACCGGCGACTTCCGCCGCGACACCAATGCGGGCGCCGACCCCGACGCGCTGGCCTACGCGCGGGGACGGCTCGTCGTCGCCAGTCGGGCGGCCGGACTCCCCGGTCCCATCGACGGCCCGTGCCTGACAGGCGAACCCGATCTGTCCGAGGCATTGGCCGTCACCAGGTCGATGGGCATGACCGGCAAGCTCTGCATGCATGTCGGCCACACACCGATCGTCAATCGCGAACTGTCCCCGCTACAGAGCGATGTGGCCTGGGCTGCCGAGGTCATCGCACACCTCGGCGCGCAGGGTGAGAACATCGCCGACGGCAGCGATCGCCCGAAGCTCGCGCGTGCCCTGCGAATCACCCACCTGGCCGACGTCTTCTCGGTGTCGGCCTGAGCTTCCCGCCGTGCAGCGGTTACCCGACCTCCCCGATCACCTCGCGCAGTACCCGGGTGACCGTCTGCACTGCAGGTGAGGGATTGGCGTCCTGCCAGGCCATGGCGATGGGGAGGGTGGGGGCGTCGCCGGCGATGGGCAGGTATTCGACGCCGTCCATCGTGAGGTGCGCGGTCGAATCCACTACGACGGCGACTCCGACCCCGGCGCCGACCATCGCGAGCAGGCTGTACGGGTCGGGCGCCTCGTGCGCGACGACGGGGGCGAATCCTGCTGCCGCACACAGGGCGAGCGTGGCGTCGCGGACCACGGAACCGTGTTCGGCGGGGTAGATCACGAACCGTTCGCTCGCCAGTTCCTGCGGCACGACGGCGCCCGCGTCGACGAGACGGTGCCCGGCCGGGACCGCCACCATCAGTGCCTCCTCGAGCACGGTGTGGGTGGCGAAGCCCCGCGGGACCGGCAACCCCACGATGCCCATGTCCAGGGTTCCGCGGGTGAGGGCGTCGAGCACCTCACCGGAGTACATCTGCGGGCGTAGGTCCAGTTCGATGCCGGGGTAGGCGTCGGCGAGGGAGCGGGCGAGAACGGACAGCACCGTGTAGCCGCCCGCGCCGCCGAATCCGACGGTGACGCGGCCGGTCTCCCCGGCTGCCGCCGCCTGCGCGATGCCCTTCACGATCCCGACCTGCGCCTCGATGGTCCGGGCCGGACCCACCAGAGCCTCGCCGGCGGCCGTGAGCCGCACGGAGCGGGTGGTGCGGACGAACAGATCGGTTCCCAGTTCCCGTTCGAGGGCCCGCACGGTCTGGCTGAGCGGGGACTGCGCCACGTGGAGACGTTCGGCGGCCCGCCCGAAGTGCAGTTCTTCCGCGACCGCGAGAAACGCGTGCAGGTGACGGAGCTCCACGACCCTCCTCGGGACTATGTGTCTGAATCACCTAAACAAGCTGAATTAAGTCTTGGACTCTACACGGAATCCCGACCATAGTGATGCACACCACCTCTGCGTCGGCGTGACGCCCCACGAAAGTCAGGGAGAACCGTGAACCCGAATCCCGGCCGCGACGCGGCACCACCCGAATACAGCACCAAGCAGGCCCGCAAGGCCGGTGTCACCGCGTTCGTCGGCACCACCATCGAGTGGTTCGACTTCTACATCTACGGCACCGCCTCCGCACTCGTGCTGGGCCGGTTGTTCTTCCCCGACGCCTCGCCCGCGGTGGGCACCCTCGCCGCCTTCGCGACGTTCGCGATCGGCTTCGTGGCCCGCCCGCTCGGCGGGATCGTGTTCGGTCACTTCGGCGACAAGTTCGGCCGCAAGAACGCCGTGATCATCACGCTGATCCTGATGGGGATCGGAACGGTCGGCGTCGGCTGCCTCCCCACCTACTCGCAGATCGGGATCTGGGCGCCCATCCTCCTCGTCGCGCTCCGCGTGGTCCAGGGCATCGCGATGGGCGGTGAGTGGGGTGGCGCCGTGCTCATCGCCACCGAATTCGCGCCACCGAACAAGAAGGTGCTGTATGGCGCATTCGCGCAGCAGGGATCGCCCGTCGGCAATCTGCTCGCGACCCTCGCGTTCCTGGCGCTGACGCTGTTGTCGGACAGCGTGTTCGAGTCCTGGGGCTGGCGTCTGCCGTTCCTCGCGTCCGCCGCGCTCGTCGTCGTCGCGCTGTACATCCGGCTGCGGATCTCGGAGACGCCGGAGATGAAGAAGGCCGTCGTCGCCCAGGAGCGCACCCGGATGCCGCTCGTCGAGGTACTGCGCTCGCACCCGGTCGAACTCGCCCTCGGCGTGGGGGCCGTGGTCGCGGGTGTCGCCATCACCTACGTGAAGACCACGTTCGCACTCGCGTGGGCCACCGCCGACCTCGGATTCGACCGCGGGGACTTCCTCCTCGTGATCACGATCGCGCTCGTCGCGCAGGTACTCGTGCAGCCGTTCGGCGCCGTGCTGGCCACGAAAATCGATCCGTCGCGGGCGGTTCGGTGGATGCTGCTGCCCGAACTCGTGTTGCTGCCGTTGATGTTCCTCCTCGTCCAGACCGGGTCGGTGCCACTGGCCATGCTCGGCATGGTGCTGGCCACCGCGCCGCACGCGATGTACTACGCCGCGCTCGCCGGCATCCTCGCCCAGGTCTTCCCGACCAACGTCCGCTACACCGGAATCTCGCTGTCGTATCAGCTGTCGACGGCGATCTTCGCCGGAACCGCCCCGGTGCTCTGCCAGTTCCTGCTCACCCACACCGACTCGATCTGGCCGGTGGTCGCCCTCGGACTCGGCTACGTCGTGCTCTCGCTCGCCTGCATGACGCTGCTGCTCCGCCGTGGGAAAGCCCGTTCGGACCGGGCCGACGCCGAGCCCCGTCCCGAACACACCTCGACCCGGAAAGATGCTGCCCACTCATGAATTTCGCTCACACCGATCCCGCCCTGCGCGCCGTCGTCGACCGGTGGACCGCACCGTCGGACCGCGACAAGTTGAACACCCTGCTCGATCGGCTGGGCGCCGACGCCGGCGACCGGCTCGACGCCCTCGCCGGCACCGCCGACAAGAATCCGCCGGTGCTGCAGCAGTTCGACCGTGACGGCGAACGCATCGACCGGATCGCGTACCACCCCTCCTACCAGGAACTGTGCCGCGCCGCCTACAGCGAATACGGACTGTCGGCACTGTCGCACCGCGGCGGCCTGCACGGCTGGGACGACGTCCCACCGCACCTGGTGAAGTACCTCGCGTCGTACGTGTTCGTGCAGGCCGAGTTCGGGCTGGCGTGCCCGGTGTCGATGACGGATGCTTCCGCCCGCACGCTGCGCATGTTCGGCGACCCGGACGTGTTCGGACCGTGGATCGACGCACTGACCTCGACGGACCCCGACGGCGCGATGACCGGTGCGATGTTCATGACCGAACCGCAGGCCGGCACCGACATCGCCCGCACGGAGACCCGGGCCGAGCGTGACGGCGACGCGTGGCGGCTGACCGGGAAGAAGTGGTTCGCGTCCAATCCCGACGCCGACGTCATCGTGACCCTGGCCCGGTTCCCCGGCGGCGACGACCAGTCCACTCGCGGCGTCGGAATGTTCATGGTGCCCAAGGTTCTGGCGAACGGCGAGCGCAACAGCTACACGATCGACAGGCTGAAGGACAAGCTCGGCACCCGCTCGATGCCCAGCGGTGAAGTGTCGCTGACCGGTGCGTACGCCCTTCAGGTGGGCGAACTCGATCGCGGGTTCCGGCAGATGGCCGAGATGGTGAACACGTCGCGGCTGTCGAACGCGATGCGGTCGAGTGCGCTGATGCGACGAGCCGTGCGGGACGCCGTCGACCACACCCGGGAGCGGGTCGTGTTCGGCAAGGCCCTGTTCGACCAGCCCCTGATGCGGGCAACCCTGCTGCCGCTCGCCCTCGACGCCGAGGCGGCGCTCGCCCTGGTGGCGTACAGCGCGCAGTGTCTGCAGGCGGCGGACGCCGGCGACGACTCCGCGCGTGCCCTGATCCGGGTCCTCACCCCGCTCGCGAAGCATTACATCTGCAAGCGGGCGCGCGTGGTCACCGGCGAGGCCATGGAGGTGCGGGGCGGCAACGGTTACATCGAGGAATGGGCCCACGCGCGCCTGGTCCGCGACGCCCACCTGGGGTCGATCTGGGAAGGGTCGAGCAACGTCATCGCCCTGGACGTGCTGCGGTGCATGCGCAAGCTCGGTGCGCATCGCCGGCTGGCGGACACGATGCGCGGCATCCTCGCCGGACTCGGACCCGACTGCGGCACCGGCGCCGATGTTCTCCGCCGACGCTGGGACGACCTGGTCGAGGAAGGCGATCTGCTGGTCGCCGGAGACGACGACACCGCGCAGGCCGGATGCGCGCGCTACGCGAACGAGATGGCCCGCGCGGCGATGGCCACCCTGCTCTACGACCTCGCCGACTTCGCGATCACCACGGGCAGCGGCTACCGGTCGCTGCTCGTCGCGAACGCCTACCTGTCCGGCGACACCGGGCACCTCCCCGGGGCCGCCCTCGACCACCTCGCGGCCGTCGTCGACGGCACAGATGTCGCGGCGGACGCCGCGCAGGCCGCCGCACCCCGAACCGACTCTGCGACAGGAGTTCTCCTGTGAACACCACCCACACCGGTCCGGCGCCCCTCGCGGGTGTGCGGGTGCTCGACCTCTCCAAGATCCTCGCCGGACCGTACGCCACCATGTCGCTCGCGGACCTCGGCGCCGACGTCACGAAGGTCGAACACCCCGACGGCGGCGACCCGACACGGTCGTGGGGTCCGCCGTTCGTCGGCCCCGACGCCACGTACTACCTTGCGATCAACCGGGGCAAGAAGTCGGTGACCGTCGACCTCAAATCGGAAGAGGGACAGGACGTCATCCATCGCATCCTGGAGGAGACCGACGTCGTCGTCGAGAACTTCAAGCCCGGCAGCGGATTGCAGCGAATCTTCGACTACCGGACGCTGTCCGAGCGGTACCCGCGTCTGGTCGTGCTGCACATCTCCGCGTTCGGCGAGGACGGTCCGCTGCGCGACGAACCGGGTTACGACATGATCGCGCAGGCCGCAGGCGGGCTGATGTCTCTCACCGGTGAGCCGGGCGGGGCGCCGATGAAGGCAGGATTCGCGATGGGTGATCTGGGGGCGGCGCTCTTCGGTCTGATCGGCGTGCTCGCTGCCCTGGTGGAGCGGTCGCGGACCGGCCGAGGGCAGTACGTGACGACGTCGCTGTTCGAATGCCAGCTCGCTCTGCACGTGAACTGGGCGACCAACTACTTCGCGACCGGCGAACGTCCCGCCGCGCTGGGTTCCGGTCATCCCAATCTCGCTCCGTATCAAGCATTTCCCGCGAGCGACGGATACTTCGTCCTCGCGGTGGGCAACGACAATCAGTGGGGGAGCCTGTGCTCCGCGATCGCACGCGACGACCTGACGACCGACCCGCGCTTCGAGCGCAACCGTGACCGCGTGGCGAATCGTGGCGATCTCGAGCAGGAACTGTCGACGGCCTTCGCGTCGGGCACCGTGGAGCACTGGTGCGACACACTCGCCGCGCACGAAGTGCCCGTGTCACCGATCCGGCACCTCGACGAGATCTACGGCGACCCGCACACTGCGGCACTCGGGATGATCGGCACGGTCGACCACCCGACGCTGGGCAGCCTGCAGCAGATCGCGTTCCCGGTCAGTTTCGCAGGCGAGCGCCCGCGTCTGACGTCCGCGCCGCCGGTACTCGGCGCCGACACCGACGAGATCCTCGGTGCCCACCGGCCGCAGTCGGTGGTCGGCGGGTAGACCCGGTTACCCGCCCTCGCGCAGCAGCGCGACGTCGGACACCATCCGGATGTGATCGGCCATCGCACGGGAAGCGCCCGCGGAGTCCTGGTCTCGAATCGCCGTCGCGATGCGGCGGTGCCCTTCGAGCGAGGCCCGCGGGCGTTCGGCTTGGGAGAGGGATTCGATCCGGGTCTCCCGGATGAGCCCGGAAATCTCGTGCATCAGCTTGGCCAGCAGTGACGAGTGCGCCGCGACGATGATGGCCTCGTGGAACTGCTCGTCGCCGACGACGCCGCGATCGCCGGCGGCGATCTCGGCTTCCATCGTCGCGAGGGCGGCATCGATCGCCGCCATTTCCGCGTCGGTCCGGCGCTCGGCGGCGAGCCCGGCAAGTTTGACCTCGAGTGCCTCGCGGGCCTCGATCACCTCGGGGAGACGGTCGGCGTGTTCGCGCAGCGCCTTGACGGCTCGTTCCTCGATGGGGCGGCGGACGAGCACGGCACCGTCCCCGTGCCGCACCGACACCACACCCTGCACCTCGAGGGCGACGAGCGCCTGACTCAGGGAAGCGCGACTCACCCCGAGTTGAGCTGCGAGTTCACGCTCGGCGGGGAGGCGGTCGCCCGGCGTCATCTCGTGGTCGGCGATATGGGCGCAGAGCTGTTCGACGATCACCTCGTACAGCCGCGGTCGTGCTACCGGACGCAGTTGCTCAGCCACTGGGCCACCCACTCTCCATTCCACTGAAACTACTCCACGGTATCTCGCACAGGCATGTAACCGCACCCACAGTTCCTGTTGACAGTGATTCACGACACTGCTTGTATGAAGTGGCTAGGCCAATCTGCCACTGAGTCAATTTGCTCGCCGGCGGCGGTCGAGACCAGTTGCCACTGCCACAGAACCGGAGACTTTTCATGTCGACCGAGTTGATCCCCATACTTGCGCTCGCCGTCATGTTCCTGGCGGCGACCGTGCTGCCCGTCAACATGGGCGCACTCGGCTTCGTTGCCGCCTTCTTCGTCGGAACCTTGTCGCTGCACATGAGCAGCGACGACATCATCGCCGGATTCCCCAGCAGCCTGTTCCTGACGCTGGTCGGCATCACCTACCTCTTCGCGATCGCCCAGAACAACGGGACCGTCGACCTCATGGTCCGCGGGGCGGTCCGGCTGGTCCGCGGACGTGTCGCGCTGATCCCCTGGGTGATGTTCGGGATCACGGCGGTACTCACCTCTATCGGCGCGCTCGGCCCCGCCGCGGTCGCGATCGTCGCGCCGATTGCCCTCGGCTTCGCCGCCCGCTACAAGATCAACGCTCTCCTGATGGGCATGATGGTCGTGCACGGAGCCCAGGCAGGCGGATTCTCGCCGATCAGCATCTACGGCGTCACGGTCAACGACATCGCGTCCAAGGCGGGATTGACCAACAGCCCGCTCACCCTGTTCCTCGGAAGCCTCCTGTTCAACGCCGCTATCGGGGTGCTCCTGTTCGTCTTCCTGGGCGGACGCGACCTGATCGGGCGCAGCGTGCACGACGACGCTGCCGACGACACAGGAGGAAGCGGCGCCGGTGGTTCGGGCGGAGGAGTGCCCGCGACCGGAGGCGATTCGGGATCGGGAGGGGCCACCGCGACCAAGGTGCGCCCGACGGCGACCCTCGCGGGCGCACCCGGACGCCCCGGAGTCACATTCGATCAGGCCCTCACTCTGGTCGGTCTCGCCGCGCTCGCGGTGTTCTCGCTGATCCTCGACCTGGACGTGGGGTTCATCTCGATGACGGTGGCCGTCGTCCTGGCGCTCGCCTCGCCGAAGGCGCAGAAGGGTGCGATCGCGCAGATCAGCTGGTCGACGGTTCTGCTCATCGGCGGCGTGCTCACCTTCGTGGGGGTCCTGCAGGAGGCGGGAACCGTCGAGTACGTCGGAAACGCGGTGGCGAGCCTGGGGATGCCTCTCCTCGTCGCTCTTCTGCTCTGCTACATCGGGGCCATCGTCTCCGCATTCGCGTCGTCCACGGCGATTCTGGGAGCGACCATTCCGCTCGCCGTCCCCTTCCTCCTCGCCGGCGAGGTGGGCGCGGTGGGCGTCATCGTCGCGCTTGCCATCTCCTCGACCATCGTGGACGTAAGCCCGTTCTCGACCAACGGAGCGCTGGTCCTCGCGAACGCGCAGAACGTCGATCGAGAGCGTTTCTACAAGCAGATCCTGAAGTACAGCGCCCTCGTCGTGGCCATCGGGCCACTCGTGGCCTGGGCGATTCTCGTGGTGCCCGGCTGGCTCTGACGGCCGGCGGGGAGGCGACCGGCCCGCCTCCCCGCGTCATTGCATCGACTTTTCACCTCTTGACATCGGCCGGATCAGATGTTTCATTTAATTGGCTAGTCCACTAGGTCACTGTACCAACAGTCCAGCTCTCGCGGCTCTCGCCAGGAAGTAACGGGTGGTTTCACATGTCCACGAACACGATGGAGCGCACAGGTCCGCTGCAAGGAGTGGTCGTCGTCGATCTGACCCGCGCACTCGCGGGCCCCCACGCGGCGATGATGCTCGGCGACCTCGGCGCCGACGTCATCAAGATCGAGACCCCGCACGGCGGCGACGACACCCGCGGATGGGGGCCGCCCTTCGTGGAGCCTGCCGACGCCGAGCGGGAATCGACGTACTTCCTGTCCGCGAATCGGAACAAGAAGTCGATCACCCTCGACCTCAAGGCCGAAGACGGACACGCCACCCTCGAATCCCTCGTCCGGCGCGCCGACGTCCTCATGGAGAACTTCCGCACCGGCGTCCTCGACCGCCTGGGATTCACCACCGAACGGCTCGCGGAGCTGAACCCGCGCCTGGTCGTCCTGTCCATCAGCGGTTTCGGTCACGACGGACCCGAAGGCGGACGCGCGGGGTACGACCAGATCGCGCAGGGCGAGGCCGGACTGATGTCGCTGACCGGCCCCAATCCCGACGACGTCCAGCGCGTCGGCGTGCCCATCGCGGACCTGCTCGCCGGCATGTACGGGGCGTTCGGCGTCGTCGCCGCCCTGCAGGAACGTGAGCGCACCGGACGGGGCCGCGTCGTGCGAACGTCGTTGCTGGCCAGCGTCGTCGGCGTGCACGCCTTCCAAGGGACGAAGTGGACCGTCGCCGGCGAGGTCGGTGAGGCGCAGGGCAACCACCATCCGTCGATCTCGCCCTACGGGCTGTTCCGCACCGCCGACGGCGCCGTCCAGATCTCGGTCGGCAGCGAAGGACTGTGGAAGCGGTTCTGCGCGGGCTTCCACCTCGATCCGGAAACCCCCGGAATGGCCACGAATCCCGAACGCGTCGAGAACCACAAGCAGGTCCTGGAACTGGTCGAGGACGCGTTCGGCGCGTACACCAGCGACGAACTCCTCGTCGAACTCGACCGCATCGGAGTGCCCGCGGGACGCGTCCGGACGATCTCCGAAGTCTACGAATGGGAGCAGACCAAGTCGCAGGGACTGCTCGTCGACGTCGACCACCGCACACTCGGCAACATCACGCTGCCCGGCCCGCCCCTGCGGTTCTTCGAACCGGACGGCACCGAGGTCACCGAGACCCGGCACACCGCACCACCGGTCCTCGGCGCGGACAACGACACCGTGATGTCGTGGCTGAAAGAGTGCAGCTGATGGCTCGCCTGACCGCTCCCGAACTGCTCGACCTCGTAGTCGACGCCGGCACGTGGGAGTCCTGGGACACGCCCCCGATCCAGGTCGCGGCGGACTCCGAGTACGCCGACGAACTTCTTCGCGCACAGGAGAAGACCGGCCTCGACGAGGCGGTGCTGACCGGAGTGGCCACCATCCGCGGCCGCCGAACGGCAATCCTCGTCTGCGAATTCGGCTTTCTCGGCGGCTCCATCGGAGTGGCCGCAGGCGAGCGTCTCGTCGCCGCGATCCGACGCGCCACGCGCGAACGCCTTCCGCTGCTCGCCCTGCCCACGTCCGGTGGCACGCGAATGCAGGAGGGAACGACCGCGTTCCTGCAGATGGTCAAGATCACGGCGGCGGTGATCAAGCACAAGGAGGCGCACCTGCCGTACCTCGTCTACCTGCGAAGCCCCACGACTGGCGGTGTCTTCGCATCCTGGGGGTCGCTGGGGCACGTCACCATCGCTGAACCGGGAGCGCTCGTCGGCTTCCTCGGACCGCGCGTGTTCGAGGCGCTGTACGAGTCGCCGTTCCCGGCGGGCGTCCAGACCGCCGAGAACCTGCACGCGCACGGACTCATCGACGCGGTGCGGCCGCCGGATCAGCTCGCCGAGATCGTCGACCGCGCGCTGCGCATCATCACCTCCGGCCGTGGTGGCCGGCCGTCGCTCGCGGACGCCCCCGTCCACGAGAGTCTGCCGGACGTCCCCGCCTGGGATTCGGTGGTCGCCTCGCGCCGCGAGGACCGGCCGGGGGTGCGGGAGGTGATGTTCCACTCCGCGTCGGATGTTCTTCCGCTCAACGGAACCGGTCAGGGTGAGGTCGATCCGGGCTTGATCCTCGCCCTCGTCCGGTTCGGTGATATGCCGTGCGTCCTGCTCGGCCAGGACCGTCGAGGGCAGACCACGCGGTCGCCGCTCGGCCCGGGCGCTCTGCGGGAAGCCCGCCGGGGAATGCGGCTGGCGGCGGAACTGAACCTGCCGTTGGTGACGGTCATCGACACCGCGGGCGCGGCATTGTCGAAGGAGGCGGAGGAAGGCGGTCTGGCCGGTGAGATCGCGCGCTGCATCGCCGACATGGTCTCGCTCGACGTCCCCACCATCTCCCTACTGCTCGGGCAGGGCACCGGCGGCGGCGCGCTCGCGTTGATCCCGGCCGACCGGGTGCTCGCGGCCCAGCACGGCTGGCTCTCACCCCTGCCACCCGAAGGTGCGAGCGCGATCCTGCACCACGACATCGCGCACGCTCCGGACATGGCCGCCCGGCAGGGAATCCGGTCGTCCGATCTCCTCGCGAGCGGCATCGTGGACGAGGTGATCCCCGAATTCCCGGACGCGGCAGACGAATCCACGGCGTTCTGCACCCGGGTGGGTGCGGTACTCCACCGCGAACTGTCGCTCCTCGATGCGGCAGACACCACCCAGCGACTCTCCGACCGTGCGGAGCGATTCGACCGGATCGGTCTGTTGCAGCCCGCACATGCGTGACCGCGGTGCCGGGGAT
>NZ_JBLWIT010000111.1:38202-93899 GCF_048381435.1 Rhodococcus mengyinensis
CCCCGGCACCGCGTCCATTCACTGGTCCGCGCGGACTAACGTCAGCATTCGACGAGATTCACCGACACGTTCACCGCGAGACCGCCGGTGGAGGTCTCCTTGTACTTCGAGCTCATGTCGGCGCCGGTGGCCCGCATCGTCTCGATCACCTGATCCAGGCTGACCCGGTGGGTGCCGTCGCCGCGCAGAGCCATCCGGGCGGCGTTGATCGCCTTGCCCGCCGAAATGGCGTTGCGCTCGATGCACGGAATCTGCACCAGGCCGCCGATGGGATCACAGGTGAGACCGAGACTGTGTTCCATCGCGATCTCCGCCGAGTTCTCCACCTGCTCCGGGCTGCCGCCGAGGATCTCGGCGAGCCCGGCGGCGGCCATGGACGCCGCGGAACCCACCTCGCCCTGACAGCCCACCTCGGCCCCGGAGATCGAGGCCCGTTCCTTGTACAGGGATCCGATTGCGCCTGCCGCCAACAGGAATCGCACCGACGTTCCGTCCGGGTCCGCCTTTCCGGCGGGGGTGTAGTGCAGCGCGTAATGCAGGACCGCCGGGATGATGCCGGCCGCCCCGTTGGTGGGGGCGGTGACGATGCGTCCGCCGGAGGCGTTCTCCTCGTTGACGGCGAGGGCCACCAGGTTCACCCAGTCCTCGGCGAACGCGGGATCACGACCCGGATCCTCCAGATTCAGCCGCTCGTACCAGCCGCGGGCGCGGCGGCGTACCCGCAGACTGCCGGGCAGGTACCCGTCCCTGCTGATTCCGCGGTGCTGGCACTCGACCATCACGTCCCGGATGTGCAGGAGCCGCGCCCGGACCGCCGGCTCGGGCCGGAGGGCGCGTTCGTGCTCGAGCATGACCTCGCTGATCGTGAGCCCGTAGTGCTCGCTGAGGTCGAGCAACTCGCGCGCCGACCCGAACGACAGCGAATTCGCGCCCGCGGCGACGGGCAGCTCCGGTTCGGCGCCGGTGACGACGAATCCGCCGCCGATCGAGAAGTACGTCTGCGCGTGCAGTTCACGGCCGGTCACGCCGGTGGCGGTGAGGGTCATGCCGTTGGGGTGAAAATCCAGGACCGTCAACGGGTGCAGCACCATCTCGTCTTCGGCGAGCGGGATGTCGACCGTCCCGCCGAGACGGATCCGCCGACTCGCCCGCACCTCGTCGAGTCGCGTCTCCATCTCCTCCGTGGCGATGGTCTCCGGCCGATACCCCTCGAGACCGAGGAGGATCGCCGACATGGTGCCGTGGCCGGCGCCGGTGGCCGCGAGCGATCCGTACAGATCGACACGGACACCGGCGACGTCCCCGAGAAGGCCGAGTGTGTCGAGGTCGTCGACGAACGTGCCCGCTGCCCGCATCGGCCCGACCGTATGCGAACTCGAGGGTCCGATACCGACCGAGAACAGGTCGAACACACTGATCGTCACGAGTTACAAGCCCGGGTAGAGCGGGTACTTGTCCGCGAGCACCCGGACCTGGGCGGCCAACCCGGACGTGTCCGCGTCGGCGGGCGCGAGCAGTGCCTGGGCGATCAGGTCGGCGACCGTCACGAAGTCGTCCCGGCCGAAGCCGCGGGCGGCGAGTGCCGGGGTGCCGATGCGCAGACCGGACGTCACCATCGGCGGCCGCGGATCGAACGGGACGGCGTTGCGGTTGACGGTGATTCCGATCGCGTCGAGGCGGTCCTCGGCCTGCTGCCCGTCGATAGCGGCATCCCGCAGGTCGACCAGGACGAGGTGCACGTCCGTGCCGCCGGTGAGGACGCTGATTCCGGCTTCCTTGACGTCGGGTCGGCTGAGCCGTTCGGCGAGGACCTTCGCACCGTCGAGGCAGCGTTCCTGACGCTCCGCGAAGTCGGGTTCGGCCGCCATCTTGAATGCCGTTGCCTTGCCTGCGATCACGTGTTCCAGTGGGCCGCCCTGCTGGCCGGGGAACACTGCGGAGTTGATCTTCTTCGCGATGGCGGCGTCGTTGGTCAGGATGATGCCGCCGCGGGGTCCGCCGAGGGTCTTGTGCGTCGTCGACGTGACGACGTGTGCGTGCGGGACGGGGGACGGGTGGAATCCGGTGGCGACCAGACCCGCGAAGTGGGCCATGTCGACCATCAGGTACGCGCCGACCTCGTCGGCGATTTCCCGGAAGCGGGCGAAGTCCAGGTGCCGGGGGTAGGCGGACCAGCCGGCGATGATCAGTTGCGGCCGGTGCTCGCGTGCCGCCTTCGCCACCTCGTCCATGTCGATGCGGTAGTCCTGTTCGGACACCCCGTAGGCGGCGACGTTGTAGAGCTTGCCGGAGAAGTTGAGGCGCATGCCGTGCGTGAGGTGGCCGCCGTCGGCGAGGGACAGTCCGAGGATCGTGTCGCCCGGTTTGATCAGCGCGTGCATCACCGACGCGTTCGCGGTGGCGCCGGAATGCGGTTGCACGTTGGCGTATTCGGCGGCGAACAGCGCCTTGACGCGGTCGATGGCGAGCTGCTCGATCGTGTCGACGTGCTCGCAGCCGCCGTAGTAGCGCCTGCCCGGGTACCCCTCGGCGTACTTGTTGGTCAGCACGGACCCCTGCGCCTGCATCACCGAAAGCGGTGCGTGGTTCTCCGACGCGATCATCTCGAGGCCGGTGCGCTGGCGCCCCAGCTCCTTGCCGATCAGTGCGGCGACGTCCGGGTCGAAATCCGCGAGGTCGCGGTTCAGGACGCTCATGCCTGCACCCCGTTCTTCTCGGCATACTCGGCCGCAGTGAGGAGCTCGCCGGCGGCGGACGGCTGGACGGCGAACAGCCAGCCCTCGCCGTACGGGTCGGAGGTGACCAGTCCCGGGTCGTCGACGGCGGCGGTGTTGATCAGGGTGACCCGGCCGCTCACCGGCGGATACAGCTCGGACACGGTCTTGGTCGACTCGACCTCGCCGCACGATTCGCCGGCGACGATGGTCGCACCGACCTCCGGCAGGTCGACGAAGACGAGCTCGCCGAGCGAGTTGACGGCGACCGAGGTGATGCCGACGCGGACCGGCTCGTCGGGGAGCGTGGCGCCCGGCTCCATCAGGACCCACTCGTGATCGTCGGTGTAGCTGCGGTCGTCAGGGAAGGCGTGCGAAGACATGTGTGACCCTTTCGGGGCTGAAGTGGGTGGGAACGGCTCAGGAGCGGCGGTAGAACGGCGACGGCGTGACCACGAACGGTTCCTTCTTGCCGCGGATGTCCACGGTGAGTTCGGTGCCGGGTTCGCGGAACGCGACGTCCACGAAGGCGAGCGCGATCGGATGCCCGAGCGTCGGGGACAACGCCCCGGACGTGATGGTGCCGACCGCCGATCCGCCGGACGCGTCCAACACGGTGTACTCGGCGCGGGCGGCCCGGCGCCCGCTTCCGGCGAGGCCGACGAGCACCCGCTGCGGGGCCTGATCCGACAACCTCTGCAGGGCATCGCGGCCGACGAATTCCTTGTTCAGCCGGACCACCTTGCCGAGCCCGGCCTCGTACGGATTCGTGCCGAGGTTCAGTTCGTGGCCGTACAGCGCCATTCCGGCCTCGAGGCGGAGGGTGTCGCGGCAGGCGAGGCCGGCGGGGACGCCGCCGCGGGTCGTGGTGGCGTCGAGCAATGCGCGCCACAACTGTACGGACAGCTCGTTCGGCACGTACAGCTCGAAGCCGTCCTCCCCGGTGTACCCAGTACGGGCGAGGAGGACGTCGATGCCGGCGACCACCGCGCGCGCGACCGCGTAGTACTTCAACTCCGCCACAGTGTCGACCTGCTCGGCGGGAACGAGGGACTGCACGATGCCCTGCGCGGCCGGTCCCTGCACCGCGATCAGTGCGGTCTCCGCGGACTGATCGTCGACGTTCGCGGAGAAACCCTCGACGCGTGCCGCCAGTTCGCGGTGCACCGTCGGCGCGTTGGCCGCATTGGCCACCACGAGGAAATGCTCGTTGGCGAGACGGTAGACGACCAGATCGTCGATGACTCCGCCGTCCGCATTGCACAGGAGGGAGTACTTGGCCCTGCCGACGCCGATCTTCGAGAGTTCGCCGGCCAGAGCATAATCCAGGACCGCTCCGGATTCGGGTCCGGTGACCGCGATCTCGCCCATGTGCGAGAGGTCGAACAGTCCGGCGGTCTTGCGGACGGCGTGGTGCTCGGCGAGTTCGCTGTCGTACTTCAGCGGCATCTGCCAGCCCGCGAAGTCGGTGAAATGGGCTCCCAGCGCGCCGTGCTCGCCGAGCAGCGGGGACGCGGGCGTCGTGGTGAGGGTCATGCGAAGGCCTCCTCGGGGGTCTCGGCGATGGCCGAAGTGTCGATGTCGGTGGTGTTCTCGAAGGCCTCGGGCGCCGGGCACGAGCAGACGAGGTTGCGGTCGCCGTGGACGCCGTCGATGCGACGCACCGGGGGCCAGTACTTGGCGGCGCGAAGCGACGCGACGGGGTAGGCGGCGAGGTGGCGGGGGTAGGGCAGGTCCCATTCGTCCGCAGTCACCTGTTCGGCGGTGTGCGGGGCCTGACGCAGCGGGCTGCGCTCGAGCGGCCACACACCGTCACCGACCAGGTCGATCTCGCGGCGGATCGAAATCATCGCCTCGATGAAGCGGTCGAGTTCGGCCAGATCCTCGGACTCGGTCGGTTCCACCATCAGCGTGCCGTTGACGGGGAACGACAGGGTGGGCGCGTGGAAGCCGTAGTCGATCAATCGCTTCGCGACATCCTCGGCGGTGACGCCGGTCGCCTTGGTGACCGGGCGCAGGTCGAGGATGCACTCGTGCGCAACCAGACCGGACGGGCCCGTGTACAGGACCGGGAACTGCTGATCCAGTGACCTGGCGACGTAATTGGCGGCGAGCACCGCGGTTTCGGTGGCGCTCGTCAGCCCGTCGGGTCCCATGAGTGCGATGTACGCCCAGGTGATGGGCAGGATGCCGGCCGATCCGTAATTGGCGGCCGACACCGGGGTGCCGAGGTCATCGCCGCCCAGCGGATTACCGGGCAGGAACGGCGCCAGATGCTCGCGCACCGCGACAGGCCCGACACCGGGACCGCCGCCGCCATGCGGGATGCAGAACGTCTTGTGCAGGTTCAGGTGTGACACGTCGCCGCCGAACTTACCTGGCTGTGCGAGGCCGACCAGCGCATTGAGGTTCGCGCCGTCGACATACACCTGCCCGCCGGCCTCGTGCACTAGATCGCAGACCGTCCGCACGTCGCTCTCGTACACGCCGTGCGTGGACGGGTAGGTCAACATGATCGCGGCCACCGTGCCCTCGTGCGCCGCGATCTTCGCGCGCAGGTCGCCCACGTCGATGTTGCCGTTCTCCGCGGTCGCGACGACGACGACCTTCATGCCCGCGAGAACCGCGGACGCCGCGTTGGTGCCGTGCGCGGACTGGGGGATGAGGCAGACGTTGCGTCCGAAGTCGCCGCGGGATTCGTGATAGCCGTGGATCGCGAGCAGGCCGGCCAGCTCGCCCTGGGATCCGGCGTTAGGCTGCAACGACACCCGGTCGTAGCCGGTGATCTCGCCGAGCCAGCGTTCCAGGTCGGCGACGAGCTCGAGGTAGCCGGCCGTCTGCGCGACCGGGGCGTACGGGTGGATGGACGCGAAGCCGGGCCAGCTGATCGGTTCCATCTCGACAGCGGAGTTGAGTTTCATCGTGCACGATCCGAGCGGGATCATGGTGCGGTCGAGCGCGAGGTCCTTGTCCGACAGTGTGCGCAGGAAGCGGAGCATCGCGGTTTCCGAGCGGTGATCGTGGAACACGGCGTGCTGCAGGTAGTTCGACGTCCTGGCGAGTGCCGACGGCAGTTCGGCCGCCGCGACGGTCGTCGGCTGCGCACCGAACACGGCGACCACCCGCCGGACGATGTCGTCGGTGGTGCACTCGTCGCAGGCGATCGCAACGTGATCGGCGTCGACGAGGCGGAGGTTGATGCCGTCCCGATCGGCCGACTCCACGATCGCCCCGGCACCCGCCGGGACCCGCACGAGAACCGTGTCGAAGAAGCTGTCGTGGACGATTGTGTGACCGGCGGCGCGCAGGCTTCCGGCGATGGTCGTCGCGTGGGCGCGCACCCTATTTGCGATGGCGCGCAGCCCTTCCGGACCGTGGTAGGCGGCGTACATTGCGGCGACGTTCGCGAGCAGCGCCTGCGCCGTGCAGATGTTGCTGGTCGCCTTGTCACGCCGGATGTGCTGTTCGCGGGTCTGCAGAGCCAGCCGGTAGGCCGTCTTCCCGTCGACGTCGACGGACACTCCGACGAGACGGCCGGGCAGCATGCGCTCGAGCCCGCCGCGCACGGCCATGTAGCCGGCGTGCGGTCCGCCGAAGAACAGGGGCACACCGAAACGCTGCGCCGACCCGACGGCGATGTCGGCACCCTGCTCGCCGGGCGGCGTCAGGATCGTCAGCGACAGCAGGTCCGCCGCGACCGTGGTCAGCGCGCCGCGCGCCTTCGCCGCGGCGATCATCGGAGCGAGGTCGCGCACCGTGCCGCTCACACCGGGCGCCTGGAAGACCACCCCGAACATGTCACCGTCGGGCAGTTCCCCGGACAGTTCCGCGACCACCACCTCGATGCCCACCGCCTTCGCTCGTCCCCGGACGACGGCCAGCGTCTGCGGCAGGCAGTCCGCGTCGAGGACGACGCGGTTGGTGGCGGACTTCGACTTGTTCGCCCGCCGCATCAGCAGCACCGCCTCCATCACGGCGGTCGCCTCGTCGAGCAGCGACGCGCCGGCCAGGGGAAGGGCGGTGAGATCCTCGATGACGGTCTGGAACGTCAGCAGCGCCTCCAGCCGGCCCTGGGAGATCTCCGGCTGATACGGGGTGTAGGCGGTGTACCAGGCGGGGGACTCGAGCATGTTCCGCCGCAACACCGCGGGCGTGATGGTGTCGGAGTACCCGAGGCCGATCATCTGGACGCGGATCTCGTTGCGCTCCGACAGTGCCCGCAGGTCGGCGAGCACCTGCTGCTCGGACCGCGCCGCGGGCAGATTCAAGGGCTGTGAGCTGCGGATCTGGTCCGGCACCGCGCTGTCGATCAGGTTCGCGAGACTGTCGTAACCGAGGGCGTCGAGCATCCGCCGCGACGCGGAGGCGTCAGGACCGATGTGGCGGGACGGAAAGTCGCTGGTGAGGGGCACGCCGTGGGTGGCGGTGCGGGGTTCTGCTGGCACGAGGTGACTCCGGTTTCGTTGAGTCCGGACCGCACCGGACATCGACAAGGGGGCACCTCCCCGCTCTGTCCTGAAACCTGAGAGTTTGGGCGCACCGCAACTACGGCGTGCTCTTCACCTTCGGTAAGTTCCGGCTTTACGGCCGATACTTTCTCCAGAGTTGCCTCTGCGCTGCGGTACTGGGGCCTGAGAGATTCCCGGGGAGGAAGTTGCTCCTACGGCGCCTCCGAAACGGAGGTTCTCCCGCTGCGCGTCAACGGCGTCTTCAGTTGTGATTGGCCAAACAGTACACAGACGCCGCGGGTTTGTCTCCTCGGACCGACGGTCTTGCCAAAAGTCCTCGTCGTTTGGCATCCTCGATGCATCTTCGCTCCGACGTGACCGCACACGCCGGACGATGAGAGCCCAGATGCCCGCAGCCGCAACGGTTGTCGAAGTGTGCTCGCTCTCCCCAATCGCCTGGCCCCGGTTCCGCGCTGTCCACCGCGCGGGTCCGACGACGCATACCGACCGGTTTCGACCGGCCCTAGGAGTTCCCCACATGACTGCACAGCCTGACGGCCGCCGACTGCTCCGCCTCGAAGTCCGCAACGCTCAGACCCCGGTCGAACGCAAACCGTCGTGGATGAAGGTGCAGATGCGGACAGGCCCCGAATACCGGGACCTCGCCGCCCTCGTCGAACGCGAGAACCTGCACACCGTGTGCCAGGAAGCGGTATGTCCCAACATCTTCGAATGCTGGGAGGACCGAGAGGCGACCTTCCTCATCGGCGGAAGCCAGTGCACCCGGCGGTGCGACTTCTGCCAGATCGACACCGGCCGGCCCGCCGCACTCGACCGGGGCGAACCCAGGAGGGTCGCGGAGTCGGTGCAGACCATGGGCCTTCGGTACGCCACCGTCACCGGGGTCGCCCGCGACGATCTGCCGGACGGCGGCGCCTGGCTGTACGCGGAGACGGTCCGGCAGATTCACGAACTGTGCCCGGGCACCGGCGTCGAACTGCTGATCCCCGATTTCAACGCCGATGCCGCGCAACTACGCGAGGTGTTCGACACCCGCCCGGAAGTACTCGCGCACAATGTGGAGACTGTTCCCCGGATATTCCGTCGTATCCGCCCTGCCTTCACGTACGAGCGGTCCCTCGAGGTGATCACACGGGCTCGGGAGGACGGCCTGATCACCAAGTCGAACCTGATCCTCGGGATGGGGGAGACCACGGACGAGGTGATTCAGGCCCTCCGGGACCTGCACGCGGCCGGCTGCCAGTTGATCACGATCACGCAGTATCTGCGGCCGTCGGCCCGGCACCATCCGGTGGCACGGTGGGCGACGCCGGACGAGTTCGTCATGCTCGACGGGATCGCCCGCGAGATCGGCTTCCTCGGCGTCCTATCCGGTCCGCTCGTGCGCTCCTCCTATCGGGCCGGCCGCCTCCACGCGGAGGCCGTCGCCGCAACCGCAGTTCACTGAACCCCACCCTCTTCCGTTCCAGCAAGGAGTTCCCATGTCCCACCGATCTGCAGATGTCGTCATCCTCGGCGGCGGTTCCGGCGGCTACGCGGCCGCCATCCGCTCGGCCGAACTGGGCCGTTCGGTCATCCTCGTCGAGGAGAACGAACTGGGCGGCACCTGCCTGCATCAGGGGTGCATTCCGACGAAGGCGCTGCTGCACTCCGCCGAGGTCGCGGACAGTGCCCGCACCGCCTCGCAGTTCGGTATCGACGTCACGTTCGACGGTGTCGACCTCGAGAAGGTCCTGAGCTACCAGAACACCATCGTCACCCGACTGCACAAGGGACTGCAGGGCCTCGTCGACTCGTACGGCATCACCGTCGTCAACGGCCGCGGCCGGTTGGTCGGACCCAACGGAGTGGAGGTCGACGACGAGCTGATCACGGGCGCCGCCGTCGTCCTGGCAACGGGGTCGTCGCCGAAGACGCTGCCCGGCATCAGCATCGGTGGCCGGGTCGTCACCAGCGACGAGGCTCTCGTGTTGCCGTCCGTCCCGAAGAAGGCGATCATCCTGGGCGGCGGCGTCATCGGCGTCGAATTCGCCAGTGTCTGGGCGTCGTTCGGTGCGTCGGTGACGATCGTCGAGGCGATGCCGCGGCTGGTGCCGAACGAGGACGAGACGAGCTCCAAGTACCTCGAGCGGGCATTCCGTCGTCGCAAGATCGTCGCGAAGACAGGTGTGCGGGTGACGGAGGTGACGCAGGACGAGGATGCGGTGTCCGTCACCCTGGACTCCGGCGACGTGCTCGACGCCGACGTCGTGCTGGTCGCAGTGGGGCGCGGACCCAACACCGCGTCCATGGGGTACGAGGAGACCGGAGTGATGCTCGACAAGGGCTTCGTGGTGACCAGTGATCGACTGCGCACCACGGTCCCGAACGTTTTCGCGGTCGGCGACATCGTCCCCGGGCTCCAGCTGGCCCACCGCGGGTTTCAGCAGGGCATCTTCGTGGCGGAGGAAATCGCCGGGCTCCGTCCGGAGGTCATCGACGAGACCGGCATCCCGCGGGTCACCTACTCCCACCCCGAGGTCGCGTCCGTCGGGTTGACCGAGACCGCGGCCCGGGAGAAGTTCGGCGAGACCGTCGAGACCGTCACCTACGACCTCGCCGGCAACGGCAAGAGCCAGATCCTCAAGACGTCGGGGGCGGTCAAACTCGTGGTGGCGCCGACCGGGGTCGTCGTCGGCGTGCACATGGTCGGCGACCGAGTCGGTGAGCTGATCGGTGAGGCGCAGCTGCTCTACAACTTCGAGGTCGACGCCGCGCAGGCGGCGAAGTTCGTGCACGCCCACCCCACGCAGGGCGAGGCGCTCGGTGAGGCACTGATGGCAGTGGCCGGCAAGCCACTCCACGTCCACGGCTGACCCCCATGTGAGTGGCAAAGTGTGCTGGCGCACGCTTTGCCACTCACATGGGGTGTTCGGTATGCGAACGCGCACTGGCGATTTCCGACCAGGAACTGTTGTGAGTTAACACGCCGGAACGGTGAAGTCATGCTTTCGTAATACGTCTGCGGAACAGTACGTCCCGAGTCAGTTCGATTCGGAACCATCTCGATGGTTTCTCCCTATGAGCCTGGCTGGAGAGTTCCGGGACCGAGTCCCGGGCGCCGAAGGAGCAAGTACCCACAAACTCTCAGGCACCAGGACAGTCCGGGTCGGGAACTCTGGAGAGCAGCGTGTCGCCTGTAACGGCACGTTCACCGACGGGGCACGATGACCACTCGCACGAGTGTGTCTCCAAACTCTCAGGTTACGGAACAGAGCGGGTGTCAGCCGAGGTGATCCACCGGATCACCCTCACATCGCTCGAGTGATCGTTTTGCCGGTTGCTCACTCTCCCTGGGAGATCCATGAATGTGACTGCTAGTGGGGCATCCACGGACATCATGGCTGTCGCCAACTCGCCTGTTCTCTGGGTGGCCGTTGCCGGCATCTTCGTCGTCATAGTCGTGCAGTCGGCGATCTACATGACCGCGGTCCGCAAGGTGGCACCCGTCGCGGACATGTCGCCGGAAGACATGAAAGTCTCGTTCCGCTCTGGCGCCGTCTCGGCGATCGGACCGTCTCTGGCGGTCTGCCTCGTGGCGATCGCCCTGCTCGCTCTCTTCGGCACGCCCGCCGTCCTGGCCCGCATCGGCTTGATCGGTTCCGCCGCGTACGACGTGTCCGCGGCCAGCATCGCCGCCGACTCCATGGGCGCGAAACTCGGCGCCGACACGTACACCCAGAACGTCTTCGTCGTCGCATTCTTCGCGATGAGCATCGGCGGCGTGATGTGGATGCTGTCCGCGCTCGTCCTCACTCCGCTGCTGAAGCGGGGTGACGCGAAGATTCGCACGGTGAATCCGGCGTTGATGGCGGTCGTTCCGTCCGCGGCCCTGATCGGCGCGTTCGCGTCGCTGGGCTTCCAGGAACTCACGAAGTCCAGCTATCACATCGTTGCGTTCGCCGCCTCCGCGGCCGCAATGGGGATCTGCCTGTTCGTGGCCCGGACGTTCGGCAAGGGCTGGCTCCGTGAATGGGGGCTGGGTATTTCGATCCTCGTCGCCCTCACCGTCACCTACCTGGTCACCTCCTGATTCACGACACGCACGGAAAGGACTTTTCGATGACTACCGACGAAGCCGTAACGGTGTCCACCGGCGCGCGTGCACTCGCCGAGTTCGACAAGACGACGTCCCGCTGGGGTCGGATCACGATGATCGTGGGGCTGCTCCTGTCGATCGGTGCGCCCCTGTACCTGGTGTTCTCGGGTGAGGTGGACGTCACCGCAGGCCAGTTGTGGACCGCGTTCGCCGCGGTGGCCGGGACATTCTTTATCATCTGGCTGGTCGAACCCCTGACCTATTTCCCCATCCTCGGCCCGGCCGCGATGTACCAGGCGTTCATGATCGGCAACATCGCGAACAAGCTGTTGCCGGCCGCGCTGATCGCGCAGACGAACATCGGAGCCAAACCGGGAACCAAGCGGGCCGAACTGGCTGCGGTCCTGGCGATCTGCGGCGCCGCGATGGTGCACCTCGTGTCCCTGGCCGTGTTCGTGGGGCTGCTCGGCACCTGGCTGATCAGCGTGATTCCCGCCGACATCGTGACCGTCACCCGTTCCTACATCCTTCCCTCGGTCCTGGGGGCGGTCCTCGTGCAGGCGATCGTGTCGATGAAGCAGCCCCGGGCCACAGTGGTCGCGCTGCTGGTGGCCGCGGTCATCACGTTCGTCGTGGTTCCGGCGATGCCGAGCCTCGCGCTGTCGTCCACCGCCATCGCGGTGATCGTGACGGCGGTCCTCGCCTGGTTCCTGCGGAACAAGAACGACCAGAGCCCGGCCGAGCTCGCGACCATCGAGTAAGAACCGATACGCGGAGATATCCCACATTCACCTGATTCGAAAGAAGGCTCCATGACCGACCTGCCGATCGCGCTCACCGACGAGCTGCGGACGAAGATGCACGACCTCTACTACCACCTGCACGCGCACCCGGAACTGTCCATGCAGGAACACAAGACCGCCGAGCTGATCCAGACTTCCCTCGTCGCCCTCGGGATCGACACGTTCGTCTGCGGCGGCACCGGAGTGGTGGGTGTCCTGACCAACGGCGAGGGCCCCACGGTGGCCTTCCGCGCCGATTCCGATGGGCTGCCGATCGCGGAAGACACCGGCGTCGACTACGCCAGCGCCGCCACCGGACACCTCGACGACGGCACCGAGGTGCCAGTGATGCACGGCTGCGGCCACGACACACACGTCGCCACCCTGCTCACCGTCGCCGAACTGCTCGCAGGCGCGCGGGAGGCGTGGGCCGGAACGATCGTGTTCCTCTTCCAGCCCGGCGAGGAAACGGCGGCCGGGGCGAAGGCGATGGTCGAGGACGGCCTGTGGGACCGGGCACCCAAGCCGGAGATCGTCTTCGGGCAGCACGTCGGGCCGATGTTGGCCGGCACCGTGCACGTCACGAGTGGCGACGCGATGGCCATGGCCGATTCGCTGAAGGTCACCGTCTACGGCCAGGGTTCACACGGCTCCCAGCCGCAGGATTCGATCGACCCGATCATCCAGGGCGTCAACATGATCAACCGAATCCAGACCATTGTGTCCCGCGAAGTGCACCCCCTGAAGCCGGCGGTCGTCACGGTTGCGACGTTCCATGCGGGGCTGAAGGAGAACATCATCGCGGACCGGGCCGAGTTCACGATCAACGTGCGCACCCTCGACCCCGAGGTGCGTGAGCAGGTCAATGCCGCGCTGCGCCGCATCATCTACGCCGAGGCCGACGCGTCCGGGGCGCCGAAGCCGCTGATCGAGGAGCTGTACACGTTCCCGCGCAACTACAACGATCCCGACGCCACCGCCGAACTCGTCGCCGAGCTGCAGAAAGTGCTGGGCGAGAACAACGTCACGCCGTCGTCTCCGATGATGGGTTCGGAGGACTTCGGTCTGCTCGCCGAGGTGATCGGTGTGCCGTCGGTGTTCTGGATGTTCGGTGGCCACACCGCGGAGACCCTCGAGAGCGGAAAGCCTGTGCCGGTGAACCACTCACCGTTCTTCGCCCCCGTCGCGGAGCCCACCCTGTCCACCGGCGTCCAGGCGGCGATGACGGCGATCCTGTCGAAGGTCGGGATCTAGGCCCTCCGGGCCCGTGCGCCTTTCTGGTTGTTCCAGCAACCAGAAAGGCGCACGGGTGGCGGAGCCGCCTCAGTGGGTGGTCAGCGGCGCATCCGCGGTGGCGTCCCCGGCGTCCACGCCGGTCTTCTCGAACCGCAGTCGCGACACGGCGAGTCCGGCGAGGACGAAGGACACGGCCACGAGGATGTACAGCTGGGTGGGCGACCAGTCGCGGTCGAGGAGGGCGCCCGCGACGATCGGGGACGCGATGGCGCCGACGCGGCCGATGCCGATGCCCCAGCCGACGCCGGTCGCCCGGACGGCGGGCGAGTAGACCGACGGCGTGATCGCGTACAGCCCGGCGATGCAGCCGTTGGCGAAGACGCCGATCAGGGCGCCGAGCCCGAACGCGATGACGATGGACGCGGTGGCGGGAACGAAGACGACGAGCAGTACGCCCGCGATCGCCATGTAGGCGATGAGCACACGCTTCAGGGCGAAACGTGCGGACAGCGCCCCGAGCAGGGTGGCGCCGAAGATGCCGCCGAGGTTGAGGAGCACTCCGCCGGTGACGCCCTGGTTCGCGGACATGCCCGCCTCGACCAGCAGTTTCGGGGTCCAGCTGGTGACGAAGTAGAAGCCGAACATCGCCATGAAGAACGCGAACCACACCAGGAGTGTGCTGCGCCGGCGCTGCGGTGACAGCAGGACGCGCATCGCGAATCCGGCGTCGGCGGTGGCGGCGGCACGCGGTGCGGGCAGCTCGTCGAGTCGCGGCTGACCGACCCGCTGGGCGAAGGCATTGATCCGGTCGAGGGCGTTGGCCGGTCGCCGGACGAGCAGGAAGTCGATTGATTCGGGGAGCCGGGCGTAGACGACGGGGATGATGGCCGCCGTGCACAGTCCGCCGAACAGGAACACCGAGCGCCAGCCGAGCGAGTTCTGCAGGACGACGGCGATGATTCCGCCGAGGGTGGCGCCGACGGCGTAGCCGGTGGAGTTGAGACTCACCGCGAGCCCGCGCCAGCGGTTCGACGCGTACTCACTGGCGATGACGTTGCTGCTGGCGAGGATTCCGCCGATGCCGACGCCGGTGAGGGCGCGGAGCAGGCCGAGTTGCATCGCGTTCTGGCTGACCGCCGACAGCAGCATGCCCGTCGACGCGAGTGCCAGGCACAGCAGGATCATGGCGCGGCGGCCGATGGTGTCAGCCCACGGCGCCAGGAACAGCGATCCCGCGGCCATGCCGAACAGTCCGGCGCTGAGCAGGAGGCCGACGACCGAGCCGGACAGATCCCACTCCTGCGATACCGACTGGGCGGTGAACGCCATGACGAGGACGTCGAAGCCGTCGAGCACGTTGAGTAGACCGCAGATGGCGATGGCGCCCCATTGGTAGCGCGTCATCGGGCTGTTGTCGATGCGTTCGCGTAGGTCGAATTGCATGCGCGGGACCTGTTCTTCCTCGGAGGTGGGCTGTGATGTGGCTCACGACTCACCTACCGTGGCGGACGGGTCACTCGTTTCCAACTTCGCTTCCGAATGTCGGAATACAGAAGTGGCGGTTGCACGCGGTACTGGGCCATGATTTCTCTGTTGACAACTGGAAGGGTCCGGGCGACCGGCGGTGGGCGAAAGGTCCATGGATGTGACTGGCTCGGGTTTCGGTAATTCCTGGTCGGCGGAGCGGTTGTTCGCCGGGCCGGGCGAGACACGGGAGCGGCTACGCCGCACCGATTGGGCGGCCACGCCGCTGGGCCCGGTCGAGACCTGGTCTGTCGAGTTGCGGGCGGCGGTACGCACGGTGCTGCCCTCCGAGGTCCCGATGTTGCTCTGGTGGGGTCCTGAGCTCGTGCAGATCTTCAACGACCCGTACACCCGGGTCCTCGGCGCCAAGTATCCCGCCGCGATCGGCGAACCCGGGGCGCAGTGCTGGGCGGAGATCTGGGACGAGGTGGGACCGCTCGCCGAGCAGGTGATGTCGGGCGGCGCGGCGACCTACACGGAGAATCAGCCGCTGTACCTGCTGCGGCACGGGTACCTCGAGGAGACGTACTGGACGTTCTCCTACAGTCCGGTGCAGGACGAGGACGGGAACGTCGCCGGCATCTTCGTGGCGACGACCGACGTGACCGCGACCGTGCTCGGGGAGCGGCGACTGGAGACGCTGCGGCAACTGGGCACGGTATCCACCGCGGGCGGCGACGATCCGCTCGTCGACGCCTGCCGTGCGGTCGTGCGGGTACTCGGCGACAGCGGACAAGACGTTCCGCTGGCCGCGATCTACCTCCGCCGGGAGGTCGCCGGCGGCTCGGGCGACGACGCCGCCGACGACCTCGTGCTCGTCGGTGCCGTCGGAGTGGACGACGACGGCGAGTTCAGGCCCGCCCGGATCCCGGCGACCGACGTCACCAGCCACCGTGTCCGGGTGCCGGGCGAGTTCGAGTCCGCCGGGTCGAAGGCGGTGACGGAGGTGCGGCTGTGTCCGTTGATCGTGACGGGTCACGCGGAGCCGGTGGGTGTGCTCGTGCTCGGGATCAGTCCGTATCGCGCGTTCGACGACGCGTATCGGGGCTTCGCCGAGTTGGTGACGGCGAAGGTGTCGACGCTGATCTCGGACGCTCTGGCCTACGAGTTCGAACGGGACCGCGCGGCTGCGCTGGCGGAACTGGACGCGGCGAAGACGCGGTTCTTCCAGAACGTCAGTCACGAGTTCCGTACCCCGTTGACCTTGCTGCTGGGCCCCCTCGAGACTCTGCGAGAGCGGACCGGGGACGAGTCGCCCGCAGATCAGCGTGACGCGATCGCGGCCGCCCACCGGGCAGCGGTCCGGCTACAGCAGCTCGTCGACGACCTTCTCGATCTGTCCAAGGCGGAAGCCGGCCAGCTGCTGCCCCGCCCGGAGCCGACCGATGTCGGCCGGTTGACCGCCGAATGCGTGAGCATGTTCGATTCCGCCGCCGTGCAGGCCGGACTCGCGCTCCGGGCCGACATCGACGAAGGCGCCGGTCCGGTCGAAGTGGACCGCGAGATGTGGGTGAAGATCGTGCTGAACCTCGTGTCGAACGCGGTCAAGTACACCCGGTCCGGATCCGTATCCGTGGCGCTCCGCCAGGATGCCGGCCGGCTGGTGCTGAGCGTGACCGACACGGGTGTGGGCATTCCCGCCGAAGAACGGGAACGCGTATTCGACAGGTTCTATCGCGTCGAGGCCGGCGGATCAGGCGGCGTCGGCATCGGGCTTTCCCTGGTGGCCGATTTCGCCGCTGCACTCGGTGGTTCCGTCGATCTCGACAGCGCACCGGGCAGGGGCAGCACCTTCACCGTCCGCCTACCGCGGGTCCCGGCGCCGGACGGCGTGACCCCGCGGGCAGACGACCGACCCGTCGGCGCGGTGAGGTCCTTCGGCGACATCGACCAGCGGGAACCGTTCGCCGAGGTCGCGCCGTCGACCGAACCCGGAGCGGACCGCCGCCGCATCCTGCTCGTCGAAGACCATCCGGACCTGCGGGCCTATCTCACACGATTGCTGCACGAGCAGGGCTGGCACGTCGACGCCGTCGCCGACGCGGAGTCCGCGCTGAAGCGCGTCGCCGTCCGCACGCCGCATCTCGTGCTCAGCGACATCATGCTTCCCGGTCGCGACGGCATCGACTTCCTCCGCGAGCTGCGATCGGAGCAGTCGACGGCACGGCTCCCGGTCGTTCTGCTCACCGCCCGAGCGGGAACGGAGTCGACCATCGACGGACTGAACCACGGCGCCGACGACTACATCGTCAAACCGTTTCAGCCGAGCGAACTCGTCGCGCGGGTGCGTGTTCATCTCGAAATGTCGTGGCTTCGTGAAACTCTGGTCACGGACAGCGAGCTCGAAACGGAACAACTGCGCAAAGCACTGGATACGCGAACAACCCTCAGCCAAGCTGTCGGGCTGACGATGGCCGCCTTCCAGTGCGACGCCGACACCGCCTTCGACAAACTCGCTTCCTATTCGCAGAACCGCAACGTCAAACTTCGGGAGATCGCGGCAGAGGTCGTCGCGAACTTCACCGCAGGCACCGACCGCGAATAAGGCCCCAGTTTCCCCGACCTGCGTTCCGGGTAGGCGTGACCGATGAACGACGATCAGCACGCCGAACCGGAACCCGACGATCCGCGTAAGCCGGATTCGCCCGCGGACCTGACGAAACCGTCCTGGTGGTACGTCATCAGGAAGACGGCGCACGAGTTCACGCGCGACCAGTGCACCGACCTGGCCGCCGCTCTGACGTACTACGCGGTCCTCTCGCTGTTTCCTGCGCTGCTGGCGCTGGTCTCGTTGCTGGGAGTGTTCGGTCAGGGACAGCGCACCACCGACGCGGTCCTGCAGATGGTCGACGACCTCGGGCCGTCCTCCGCCGTGGACACGTTGCGCGAACCCATCGCGCAACTGGTCGCAGCACCGACCGCGGGAATGGCTCTCGTCCTCGGCCTGCTGGGTGCGGTGTGGTCGGCGTCCGGCTACATCGGGGCGTTCGGACGCGCGATGAACCGCATGTACGAGGTCGAGGAGGGGCGTCCCGTGTGGAAGCTCCGGCCCCAGATGCTGGCCGTCACCATCGTCGGCCTGGTCCTGGTCGCGGCCGCTGCGGCGATGCTCGCCCTGAGCGGCCCCGTCGCACGCTCGGTGGGTGACACGATCGGATTCGGCGACACCGCCCTGACCGTGTGGAACATTGCCCGCTGGCCGTTCGTCCTCGGCATCGTCGTGGTGGCCGTGGCCATCCTCTACTACGTCACGCCCAACGTGAAGCAACCCAAGTTCCGCTGGATCAGCGCCGGCGCGTTCCTCGCCATCGTGACGTGGATCGTGGCGTCGGTCCTGTTCGGTCTGTACGTCGCCAACTTCGGCAGCTACAACAAGACGTACGGCTCCCTGGCCGGCGTGATCGTGTTCCTGCTCTGGCTCTGGATCACCAACCTGGCGTTGCTCTTCGGCGCCGAACTGGACGCCGAACTCGAACGCGGACGGGAATTGCAGGCCGGCATTCCGGCCGAGGACGAGCTGCAATTGCCGGCCCGCGATACGCGGGTCTCCGACAAAAACGCCGAGAAGTACGAGCAGTACGTGCAGGAGGGCAAGGCGCTGCGCGAGAGCGAGGCCGCGGGCCCGTGAGTACTTGTTAACCGCGGGCGGTTAACAAGTACTCACGGGCGGAACGCCATCGCGTCGTCCAGGATCTTGCCGTGCCGCAGTGCAACCAGGTCGCGGAAGTAGTTCATCCGCAGCCGCCACGGCGCTTTCGAACCCTGCTTCGGGAAAGATTCCACCGACCGCAGCACGTATCCGGCGGCGAAGTCGAGGAACGGCTCCTCCTCGACCGAACTGTCGCGCTCCGGGGCGCACTGCGTGAAGCCGTTCGCGTCCATGTGCGCGAGCAGACGGCAGACGTACTCGCACACCAGGTCGGCCTTGAGCGTCCAGGACGCGTTGGTGTACCCGATGACGAACGCGAAGTTGGGCACCCCGCTGAGCATCATTCCCTTGTACGCCATGGTTTCGGTGAGGTCGATGTCGTGGCCGTCGACGGCGAGCGTCATCCCGCCGAACGCGAGCAGGTTCAAACCTGTTGCGGTGACGACCACATCGGCGTGCAATTCCTCACCGGACTTCAGCGTGATCCCGGTTTCGGTGAAGGTGTCGATGTGATCGGTCACAATCGACACCTCGTCGTTCCGAATGGCGCGGAACAGATCCCCGTTGGGCACCAGGCACAGTCGCTGATCCCACGGGTTGTATCGGGGCGTGAAGTGGGTGTCGATGTCGTACCCCTTCGGCAGCCACTTCTCCTGGAGTTGCCGGATGCGGCCCTTCATGAATTCCGGGTATCGCTGGCACAGTTGGTAGATCGCGGTGGCGACCGATGCGTTCTTCAGGCGGGTGAGGTCGTAGGCGAGCTTGGCGGGCAGGTGACGTCGCAGCCTGTTGGCCAGCTTGTCCTTCGCCGGCATCGAGATGATGTAGGTGGGCGACCGCTGCAGCATCGTCACGTGTGCGGCGTCGGCAGCCATGGACGGCGCCAGCGTCACCGCGGTGGCGCCGCTGCCGATGATGACGACCCGCTTGCCCGCATAGTCGAGGTCCTCGGGCCACTGCTGCGGGTGCACGACGCGACCGCCGAAGCGGTCGAGCCCGGGGAACTCGGGGGTGTAGCCCTCGTCGTAACGGTAGTAGCCGCTGCAGGACATCAGGAAGTCGGCGGTGAGCCGGACCGTCTCGCCGGTGTCTGTGCGCTCGGCGTCGACCGTCCAGCGCGAATCGGCGGTGGACCACTCGGCACGAACGACCTTGTGCTGGAACCGGATGTTCCGGTCGATCCCGTGCTCGGCGGCGGTCGTGCGGACGTACTCGAGAATCGACGGCCCATCGGCGATGGACTTCTCACCCGACCACGGCTTGAACCGGTAGCCGAGGGTGTACATGTCGGAGTCGGAGCGAATGCCGGGGTAGCGGAACAGGTCCCAGGTGCCGCCGATCGATTCGCGGCTCTCCAGGATCGCGTAGGTCCGTCGGGGAAAATTGTCCTGCAGGTGGTACGCGGCACCGATCCCGGACAGTCCGGCCCCGATGATCAGCACGTCGACGTGTTCGACGGGAGCCTTCGCGCCGGTGGTCTCGGCGGCGGTATCGGTGTGTGACATGAACACTCTCTCGCTGGCGGGGACTGGTGGTTACTTCGGGTCTACGGCGACGTCGCCGAGAGCGACATTACGTGCGCTGGTGGACCGGCCGAGCTTCGCGACCTCCTCGTCCATCAGCGGAAGGATGCGGGGGACGTGGGGCAGCAGGCTGCGATCCCCGATCGGCGACGTCACCACCGCCTTCAGCCAGCCGACGAGCTCGACCCACCGCGGCACGTAGACCCGGCGCTTCCGCCCGGCCAGGCCGTCCACGAACGCGTCGACGCACGAGTCCACCGACGTCGTCTTGCCCAGTGGTCCCGGCAGAGCGGCGAGAAGTTGGTTGAACGCGGTGAGGTCGGCTTTTGCATCCTGAACGAGCGGTGTGTCGATCCACGACATGTGGGCCGAGCCCACGGTGACGCCGTGGTGCGCGACTTCGAGACGAAGGGTGTTGGCGAAATGTTCGATGCCGGCCTTGCTCGTGTTGTACGCAGCCAGCCCGGGTGCGGGCGCGAACGCGGCGAGCGACGACACCACCAGGATGTAGCCCTTGCGGTCGATCACAGACGGAAGCGCAGCTCGGACGGTGTGGAAGACGCCGAGGATGTTGATGTCGATGACCCGCTTGAACGTGGCAGGGTCGACGTGCATGACCGAGCCGTAGCTGGCGATGCCGGCATTCGCGAGCACGAGGTCGATGCCGCCGAACTTCGCGACACCGGCGTCGACTGCCTTCTGCACGGCGGCCAGATCGCAGACGTCGGCGGTCGCGGCGAGCGCGACGTCGTCGCCGAGTTCGGCGGCGAGGGCATTCAGCGGCTCGGCGTCCAGATCGATCAGAACCAGTTTGACGCCCTTGCGGGCGAGGGCGCGGGACGTTTCCGCGCCGATGCCACGCGCGGCTCCGGTGACGAGTGCGACTTTGTTCCTGAGCGTGGGCATGGGATCTCCTGGCGTGTGATCTGGCACCGTTCGGTGTCAGTTTGTATCTGGAACTGTGCGGTGTCAATATGGGGGCGTGAGTTCGCCCAAGCTCGACCAAACGGGCCGCACCTACCGCGGTGCGGGTCCACGCCAGCGTCAGGAAGAGCGCCGCGTGCGCCTCGTCGACGCGGCCGTCGAAGTGTTCGGGACCAGCGGATACCGGTCGGCAACGGTCGGCAAGATCTGCGAGACCGCCGGGCTCACCAAGCGCTACTTCTACGAGTCCTTCGACGGCAGCGAGGCCCTGCTCCTGGCCGCGTACGCGAGTGTGACCGACCGCCTGCGGGACAGCGTCCTGCGTGGTGCGGGGGACGGCGGCGCCGATCTCGACGCGCGGGTTCGCGGTGCGCTGACCGCGTTCTTCCGATCCGTCGCCGACGACCCACGAATCCCGCGGATCGCATTCCAGGAGGTCCTCGGTGTCGGGCCGGAGGTCGACAACGCCTATCGCCGCGTCACCCTGTCGTTCGTGGACGCCGTTCTCGTCGTCATCGGTCCGGCCGTCGACCGGACCGCCTTCCCCGACTTCCACCTGCGCACTCTCGCGACCGGACTGGTGGGAGCCGTGCTGATGATCGCCCAGCAATGGGTGCTGTCGGAGAACCCGCAGCCGATCGAGTCCGTCATCGGCAGCGCGCACACCATCCTCTCGGCCGTCCTGGGCCAGCTCGGTCCCCAGCCCATGTGAGTGGCAAAGCGTCCGGGGGCACGCTTTGCCACTCACGTGCGCTGACCTGGGATTGCATTGCGCCGGCGGCAATCCGGGCAAACCCCAGACACCATCACATATATGTTGTTAAATACCTGACATGCCCGGTGCTGTGCACTGCCAATCACCGTGGGTCCGCACCACGACGATCCGCGCGGTGCTCGTCGCGCTGCTCGGGGTGGTCGCGCTCGTGGCGCCGACGCCGATCGTCGCGCACGCCACCGACTATGAGGGCCTGCTCGACATCACACCGGCGAACGCGGCGGCGGAGACCATCGGCGGACTCGACCCCCGGCTGCCCACCGATTCCGCCGTACTCGGCGCCGCGCTGGCGGTCGCCCGCTCCGACGGTGTCGCTCCGACGCGGTATTCCGCTCTTCTGCAACAGTATTGGCTCGCTCAAGGATCCGAGGCGTCCGGCATCGACCTGGCCGCCTGGGATCCGAACGCAGGGCTGATCGCCAACGCAGCGGTGGTCGATCGGGTCTACGAGAACTACGGCCGGTACCAACTCCAGCGCACCGAGCTCTACTGGTCCGGCATGGCCGGGCTGGCGGGAGGGTCGTTCGCCGCCGGCTTCTGGGACCTCGACCTCGGCCGCACCGTGCTCGGAGTCGATGCCGTCCACACGCTCGGCAACGCCGTCGCGTCCACGGTCCGTGGGTTGCCTGGCCAGGCGATGACGCTCCTGCCTGCGGACCCGAGAACGCTCGCCACCGTCGGCCCGGCGATGACCGCCGACGACATGGACTGGTACCAGAAGCGCCTGCTGATGATGCAGAAGCACATCTACTTCGACATGGTGCCCATGCACGAGGCGTACCTGAACGAGGGCAGGGCCGCTGTCGAGGAGATGGCCGCCGCCGGACTGCTCGACGAGAACGCCGAGATCGCGTGGAGGGCCATCTTCTCCGGCACTCCGGCGGGGTACGCGGACGCGCTGTTCCGGATGGCGTCGCGCGAGCAGAATCAGATCATCGCCGATCAGTGGGACGTCACCGCGGCAGCCCGTGACGGCGTCGGTCGCGCGCTCACGTACGCCACCACCGTCGCGGCGCAACCGTCGGTTCCCGGCTCGCGCGCACCGGGTCAGGTTTCACCGATGTCGGTCGACGGCGACGTGAACGGCTCGGCCTATCGCCTCCGCACGCCCCTGCCCGGCTTCAACTGGGCCGATCGCGAACCGCGCTGGCAGTACATCGTCAGTGACATCGCGTCGTCCTACCAGCGGCTGGCCGAGGGTCGTCCGGGAGAGTTGCGGGCCCTGCTGGCCATCCCGTTCCGCGACTTCGTCGAGAGCCAGCGGGTGCTGCGGCGGGTGCCCGACCTCGCCCGCGACATGAGCACCGGCTGGGAGTTGTCCCCGGCGCATCCGTAGCCGTTCCCGGACGAACGGGACGCTCGTTCGATCTGACGCAACGACCGTCCCGTTCGTCCGGGGCGCGAGGCCGGCTTTCCAATGGATGGATGTGACGTTGCGCACGCGTAGGCGTGATTGGCACGTTGTGTCACACCATGTCAGGCCCGATCGCAGGAGAGTCGATGAACGTATCCGCCGTCACGCACGACAGCCCGACGACCGCGACACCCACCGAGGTCGCGAAGACGCCGAAGAAGGCGGCGCTCGCGTCGTTCCTCGGCAGTGCGCTCGAGTACTACGACTTCTTCATCTACGGATCCGCCGCCGCCCTCGTCTTCGGGCACACGTTCTTCCCGGTCGGCAACGACGCGATCGGCACGGTCGCCGCGCTCGCGACGTTCGGCGTCGGCTACGTGGCCCGTCCCGTCGGCGGAATAGTGCTGGGACATTTCGGAGACAAGCTGGGCCGCAAGAAGATTCTGCTGCTGACCCTGCTCATCATGGGCCTGTCGAGCCTCGCGATCGGATTCCTGCCCACGTACGAGCAGATCGGCATCGCCGCCCCGATACTCCTCGTGCTGTGCCGTCTCGCGCAGGGGTTCTCCGCGGGCGGCGAGGCCGCCGGCGCCAGCACTCTCACGCTCGAGCACTCACCCGAGGGGCGGCGGGCGTTCTTCACCAGCTTCACCATGACGGGATATGCCGCCGGGATGGTCCTCGCGACCCTCGTCTTCATCCCCGTGGCCGCGCTGCCGAAAGACCAACTCGACAGCTGGGGTTGGCGAATTCCGTTCTGGTGCAGTGCGGTGATGCTCGTGGTGGCCTACTTCGTGCGCACCAAGCTCGACGAGACCCCGGTGTTCGAGGAGTCGCGCGAGCACGCGGAAGTGCAGAAGCTGCCGGTCGTCACCGTCGTGACCACTCAGTGGCGGGACGTCCTGCGGATCGCGCTGTGCTCGCTGTTCGCGGTCGGGCAGACCGTGTTCACGGTCTTCGGGCTCGCCTACGCCACCGGACCCGACGTCGGCATCGACCGCACCACGATGCTGTGGGCGTCGTCGGTGTCGATCGCGGGCTCCATCGTCGCGATCCCGCTGCTCGCCAAGCTGTCGGACCGCGTCGGACGCCGCCCCGTCTGGATCACCGGCGCCCTCGGGTGCGCCGTGACGATCTTCGGGTACTTCTGGGCCATCTCCGTCGGCTCCATTCCGCTGATCTTCCTCGCCGCACTGCTCACGATGACGCTGTTCTACTCGATGGTGAACGGCCTGTGGCCCAGCTTCTTCACCGAGATGTTCGCGGCGCCCGTGCGCTACTCCGGTTTCGCGGTCGGTACGCAGATCGGCTTCCTCATCGCCGGTTTCGCCCCGGCGATCGGCTGGGCGCTGCTCGGTACCGGGGTGAACGCGTGGGTCCCCGTGGCGGTGTTCACGGCGCTCTGCATGCTGGTCTCGTCCCTCGCCGCCTTCACCGCCCGCGAGACGTACCGGGTGCCGCTGGCCGAACTCGGGCGTCCGTCGACCCCTCGGCAGTAGCCGGAGGACAATAGGGCGATGTCACGGACACCGACAGGAGAATCGGTCACTGCCCGCGTCGTGAGGGTCTTGTCCTCATTCGACGCGGACACACCGTCCCTGTCGGTGTCCGACATCGCGCGTCGATCCGACCTCCCCGTCGCGACGGCGCACCGCATCGTCGGGGAACTCGTGAAGTACCGACTCCTCGAACGCAACGACACCCGCATCAGCATCGGCGTGCGGATGTGGGAACTGGGCTCCCGCGGCTCACACACCCTGAGCCTGCGCGAAGCCGCGATGCCGTTCATGGAAGACGTGAACGCCGCGATCAAGCAACACACCCAACTGGGCATCCTCGACGGCAACGAGGTGCTGTTCGTCGAACGGCTCTCCACCCGCGGGTCCGTCGTCAACGTCACCAAGATCGCCGGACGTCTGCCGGTGCACGCCTGCTCGTCCGGTCTGGTCCTGATGGCCAACGCGTCCCGCGACGTGCAGGACGAACTGCTGTCGCAGCCGCTCGAGCGCTACACCGACGCCACGGTCACCGACCCCGAGCAGATGCGACGTCTTCTCGCCGAGGTCCGGCACCAGCACTTCGCGGTAGCCGCAGGTCTCATCACACCCGGAGCGACGGGAGTCGCTGTGCCCGTGCGGGACACCGACGGCGGCAGGGTGATCGCCGCCCTGTCCGTCGTCATACCGCACGATCAGGCCAACCCGCAGTCGGTGGTCGCGGCGCTGACGACGGCGTCGCGCGGCATCACCCGGGCGATGACGCGCGGATCGCGGCACTGACAGAAACCCTTTCCATCCATTGGAGTCGCGCTGTGACTCGGGTCTCGGGTCGGTCAGAGTGATTGTCACGAACACACCGTCACCGATCACGCATCGCGATCCGAAAGTCACTGCACACCAGAACTTTCGCAGATGCCTGATCGAGTGCCGACTCTCCAGGGAAGGTCCAAGCATGAGCTCGAAGACTGTCAAATGCGACCTGTTGGTCATCGGATCCGGGGCCGCAGGCATGGCCGCCGCACTCAAGGCGGCGAGCGAGGGGCACAGCGTCATCGTCGCCGAGAAGTCGCAGTGGCTCGGCGGCACCACCGCGATCTCGGGCGGCTGGGCATGGGTTCCCGGCAACAAGCAGGGCGTCGCGCAGGGTGACACCCGTCAGGACATCGAAACCTACATCCGCGCCCTCGCCAAGGACTGCTACAAGGCCGAGATGGTCGACACGTTCCTCGACGAGGTGCCCGAGGCCATCGACTGGCTCGAGCGCGACACCGACGTCGAATTCGTCTATCCGGAAATGGCTCCGGACTACCAGATGGACGCGCCGGGCGCGAAGCCGTCGGGGCGCGCGATCTCCGGCAAGGTGGTCGACGCGCGCACCCTCGGCGAGAACCGGCTGCGGTTGCGCCCCTACCTCGACACCTACACCGTGTTCGGTTACATGCCCGAGGTCGGGCCCGACATCGCACAGTTCCTCCACGCCAACCAGTCGTGGAAATCGTTTGCCTACGTGTCGAAGAAGCTCCTCGAGACGTGGGTCGAGACGGTCCTCTGCCGCCGATCGTTCGACCGGACCAACGGCAATTCGCTCATGGTGCGGATGGTGTCGTCCGCCGCGAAGCTCGGCATCCGGATGTGGACCGAGACGCCCGTGACGAAGATTCTGCAGTCGGAGAACGGCGTCGTCACCGGGGCGGTGCTCGGGGGAGTGCACGCGGGAACGGTCGAGGCACGGCTCGGCGTCGTCATCGCGGCCGGCGGCTACTCCTCGGATCCGGCGCTGCGAGCCGAGTACTGGGGTCACGATCCGCACGGCGACAACCACTTCACTCCCACGGTCGGGCACGACGGCGACAACGTGCGACTGGCCGCGCCGCTCGGCGGGCACGTCGACACCGACGTCCACGAGCCGGCCGCGTGGGCCCCGGTGACGGTGTTCACCGGTCTGCGCGGGCAACAGCGGATCTTCCCGCACCTGCGGGCATTCGGACTTCCCGGACTGATCGCGGTGAACCGCAAGGGCGAACGCTTTGCCAACGAGTCGAGTTCCTACCACGACTTCGGCATGGCGATGATTCAGGACAACGACGGTCAGGACGCGACATTCGGCTACATCATCGCCGACTCGAAAGCCATGAACAAGTACGGCATCGGCTACGCCAAGCCGTGGCCGATCCCGCAGGGCTACTTCAAGAAGACCGGTTTCCTCCACAAGGCCGACACGGTCGAGGAACTCGCCCTCGAGATCGGTGTCGACGCCGCCGGGCTGAAGAAGACCCTGGCCGAGTTCAACGCGGGAGCCGCCAAGGGCGAGGACCCGAAGTTCAACCGCGGGTCGAACTGGTTCCACCACTTCAAGGGCGACATGGAACACCAGCCCAACCCGAACCTCGAGCCACTCGACAAGGGACCGTACTACGCCGCGAAGATCGAGATGGGCGACCTCGGAGCCTATTCCGGTCTGGCCGTCAACCGGCACAGCCAGGTCCTCGACGACGACAACCAGCCGATCCCCGGCCTTTTCGCCGCCGGTTCCGCGGCCGTGAGTATCTTCGGCGGCGGCTACCCGGGTTACGGCGCCAACATCGGGCCCGCCCTCGTCTTCGGATACACCATCGGCCGGGACGCCGAGATCCTCGCGTCGCTGCGCAGTGAGTCCGTCGAGCCCACCGTCCTGGAAGAGGTCTGACGTGCCGTTCTTCCTCGTCCGCTACGTATACACCGGCGACACGGCCGGCCGGGACGAGCACCGTCCCGAACACAAGATCCACCTGCAAGCCGCCGCCGACCGCGGACTCATCCTCGGGTCCGGACCGTTCGCGGCAGGAGAAGAACCCGGCGCGGCGATGATCTACGAGGCCGCGGGCAAGCACGACGTCGTCGACGTCGTCGAGGGCGACCCGTTCCGGACGCGCGGGTTCGTCGCGTCGTACGACATCACCGAATGGAATCCGATGATCGGCCCGTGGGCCGTCGCTGCAGTGGGAGGTAGGTCATGACGGGTCGAGTGGCAGGGAAGGTCGCCGTCGTCACGGGGGCGAACGGTGACCTGGGTGGCGCGACCGCGCGGATGCTCGCACGAGAGGGCGCGCTGGTCGCGGCCCTCGACCTCAAAGTACCGGATGCGCCGTGGGATTTGACGGCGATCACGTCGTTCGCGGTCGACGTCACCGACGAGGCCAGCGTCGCCGAGGCCGTCGCAGCGGTGGTGGAGACTGTGGGTGTTCCCGACATCCTGGTCAACTGCGCCGGCATCATCGGGCGGCCCGCGCCGTCGCACGAGGCGTCGGTCGCCGAGTTCGACCAGATCTTCGACGTCAACGTCAAGGGTGTCTGGTTGATCACCAAGCACGTCGTGCCCCACATGATCGGCCGGAAGAAGGGCAGCATCGTGAACTTCTCGTCGATCCACGGGTTGACTGGCGGCTCCAACGTCCCGCTGTACCACGCGTCGAAAGGTGCTGTGCGACTGCTGAGCAAGGCGGACGCCGTCACGTACGGGCCGCACGGAATTCGCGTCAACTCGATCCACCCCGGATCGATGCGGACGGCAATGAGTCAGCGGTCGGCCGAGGGCAGCGCGATCGGACCGGAGGAGTACTACCGTCAACTCGTCTCGGGCAACCCTCTCCCGCGGCAGGGGGAACCCGACGAGATCGCGTACGGGGTGCTCTACCTCGCCTCGGACGAGTCCGGCTTCACCACCGGCACCGAACTCGTCGTCGACGGTGGGTACACGGCGCACTGACCCGGTTGTCGCGCTCAATGTCACACTGGTTCAGTCCGACTGCACCGGTGTGACATTGGGTGAGCACGTCAGTCGAAGTGTCGCACCAGACGGCGGTGCCGGTGGGCGAAGAACGCGCCCAGGACGCGGGCGAGCACCGGCGTCAGCGGCACCAGCGGCAGCCTCGGCTCGAACGTGATCCGGTCGTGGACGCCGGTGCTCCCGTCGTCGAAGGGCCGCAGCGTCCGTTCGTGCTCCCACCGGCGCATGCTCAGCATCGTCGACTTCTCGTGGAACCGCCGACACGGTTCGAGCTCGGCGATGGTCAGATCGTCGTAGTCGAACGGGACCAGCCCGAACAGCCGCAGCCACGCCCGCCCGAGCGGCTCACCGATCGGGACCGAGTCGATGGTGATCGACTCCCGACCCCGCGGAATGCTCATCGTCATCCACGGACGCATTTCGTCGTTGATCCCCTCCGGGTCGACGACCCTCGCCCACACCTGCCCGATCGGTGCGCCGACGACCGAGCTGCGTTCGATGATCACCGTTCCATCTTCGTTCGACCTCGCATGGGTGTGCAAGCCGCCCTGAAGCCCGGTCCGGTCCTCGGCGCGGCACCGGACCGACCGGGTCTATGCCGGCGACTGGCGGGCTTCTGGGCTGGGGTGAGACGCGCGGGCGCAGTGCGTTGCCGTCGCACCCGGTCTCGCGTCGCCGCCGACGTGGCCTATGCCGCCGACACCGTCGACAGAGAGGGGAGCGCGCCTATTCGTCGTCCACGCTGAGTCGGTGGGTGTGGGTGATCGGGCACTACGACGCGGACCGCGTGCCTGCAGAGTCCTGCAGCGGAAGCTTGGTTCCCTCGAACCTGTCCGGGGATCCGACGGCACTGAACCGCCGCGGCCGATCCAGGACGCCGCGGGCTGCGTTGCGGGTGGAGGACATCGTCGCCCTTGTGTCCACTCTGCCCGGCAGGCTGTTACTGGCTGGGCGGTGGGGTCCACGAATGGATCTCACTGCGAACGACGATACGGTCGACGATTATGGCAGCAAACTCCCATTACGGATTCTCCCACTCTCACTATATGGCGGGGAGTGGGGATTGCGGCAAGGCCCCTGACGTGCTGCACAATCGTCCGACGAGAACAACGGATGGGGTTGTTGTGACGAAACCTTTCGAAGTGCACGAGTCGGGCGCGCTCTTTCACGGCACCAAGGCAGACCTTTCGGTGGGTGATGTGCTGGTGCCCGGGTACCTGTCGAACTACGGCAGGGGGCGCCTCTCGAACCACGTTTATGTGACGCAAACATTGGATGCCGCAGTGTGGGGAGCGGAGTTGGCTCTAGGCGAGGGCAGGGGGCGCATCTACATCGTGGAACCGGAAGGCGCATTGGAGGACGACCCCAACGTGACGGACAAGAAGTTTCCCGGAAATCCGACCCGCTCCTACCGCACACGGGAGCCCGTGAGAATAGTCGGCGAGATCACGGACTGGGTGGGGCATTCACCCGAACAGCTCCAAACCATGCGGGACGGTTTGGCCGACCTCGAGCGCCGGGGACTTGCCGTCATCTACGACTAGCTCCCGGACGCGCCGATCGAGTGGGCGCCGGGGGCCCAGGGGAGGGTGTGGAGTTTGGTGTTTGTCCTATGAGCGCCAGGTGATGATGATTAGGCGCCCCTGTCCGGGGTAAACACCGCTTACGCACCCCGCCGGGAACGGTTCCGTGATGTATCTCGCCGCCCACCGACGCCGAGGTGCGGGGTGACAACTCGGCAACTGCGGGTGAGGGTGATGAAAACCAAAGGTCGTTTGGTGGTGGCGGTCGGGGCCGGCTTTCTACTGAGGGGCTGGACCGCGAAGCTCGCGAGTTCCCCGGAGGTCGCCAAGCTGACCGAGTCTATTCGGGGAGAGCTGATGAACGCCGCGAAAGCCGCGGCGGTCACCGCGACCAGCTCGCGCATCGATTCGCTGAACAACCGCCTCCAGTCGAGCGCCGGACACCTCGTGGGTGGCGTGGCCGAGGAGGCCGGCACCAAGCGGAGGTCGGGCGAGAACCGCGACCTCCGCGTAGTCGAGCCGGAAAAGAGCGAGGAAGAACCTGCGGGTGACGAGTCCGCGGAGGACGAACAGGTGTGGGACGGCGGAGAGTTGCCGGAGGACGAAGGAGACGAGCAACCCGAGGTGACGGGCGAGAACGACGAGGGCGAAGAGACCGAGCAGCCCGAGGAGGAGGAACGGCCGACGCGCCGTTCCCGCACTCGACGGCCCCGGGGCGGGGGCACGGCCAAGGAAGTTCGGGAATGGGCAGTCCAGCAGGGCTACGAGATCTCCTCGCGCGGCCGGATACCCGCGGACATCGAGCAGGCTTTCCTCGATGCCCACTGACGACCGAGCGGACCTCACCGGACTCGACCTCGCGGTGGGCGCGCATCGTCTCGAACTGCACATCGGTCTGGTGCTCGGCAGATTCCTCGGACTGTTCCCTAGTCTCTGACGCCCGCAGTACAACCGAGACCTTCGGTTGCAGCGGCAGTCGTTTCCCTGTGCGACAGGGCGCGAACTCGTTGCATTCCGGTCGAATCGGTCCGAGCGTCGGTGTCACCGAGAGTTCACGAGCACGGTAAAGGAGGAGTGTTGTTGTGAGAGCGACCAAGTCGAGCGGAAGTGCCACCGCGGCGGGGCTGTTGGCGATTGTGTTGTGGAGTTCGATGGTCGGAATGATCCGTCTGGTCACCGATAGCCTGGGGGCGATCGGCGGCGCTGCGATGAATTACTCGTGCTGCGCGATTCTGTTGTCGGTGACTGTCGGATGGCCCAAGTTCAAAGACTTCAGTCGGACGTATCTCGTCACCGGTGCCGTGATGTTTGCCGCGTACGAGGTGTGCTTTGCCCTCGCAATCGGACTGGCGGACACTCCGAGGCAGGCAATCGAAGTCGGAATCGTGAACTATCTGTGGCCGAGCCTGACGGTGGTGTTCGCGATCGTGTTCGCCGGACAGAAGGCTTCGCGCCTGATCCTGCCCGGCATCGTGCTATCGGTAGTCGGCATTGCCGTCGTTCTCGGCGGTGACGCCGGACTGGACGTCGCAGGCACCGTCGACAACGTGCGCTCGAATCCTCTGAGCTATGGGCTCGCGTTCGCCGGCGCAGTGATCTGGTCGGGCTACTGCACCGTCACCAAGATGTTCGCGAACGGGAACAACGGCATCACCCCGTTCTTCGTGCTGACGGCTGTGGCGTTCTGGTGCATGTACCTGTTGTCCGGTCGCGAGCCGATGCACCTGAGCTTCCCCGCGATCGCGGCGACGATGGTGGCGGCGTGCGCGATCGGCTTCGGCTACGCCTTGTGGAATGTCGGAATCCTCCGCGGAAACATGACCTTGCTCGCCGCTGCCTCGTACTTCACGCCTGTACTGTCCGCCGCATTCTCGTCGTTGATGTTGGCCACGGCACTCGGCCTCACGTTCTGGGTGGGAACCGCTGTGGTGTGCCTCGGGGCAATCCTGTGCTGGTGGGCGACGCGCGGACCGAAGGCGCCCGTCGAAGTTTCCGAAGAGGTCGGGTCGCTCGACGAGCAGAGCATCGAGGAGCAGTTTCTCGACGAGAAGACCATCGGCGAGCTCACCGGCGTTCGTTCACTTCTCGGTACGCGAGTGGAATGCGTGGTAACCATCGCCAGTGATCACCGTTCGGCGCCTCGTGTGCCGATCGACGTCGGGTCGGGAAGCTAGCGAGGCTGCGAATATGGCCGCTGTTCCAAGTGATTTCACCGGGACAATCGATTCCTCCGTCGATGATCGGTCGGCTCGACGTACACGGTGCGGGTAGAGCGGCACCTCAGACCGCGCGAGCCGAGCGTTCGACTCTGCACGATCGTAAGTAGTGCCCCCACGTGGCCCGTTCGCCCATCGTGGTGTCGACATAGTCGACGCACCGAGGAGCAGGCACGTGAGCAGTTCAACGATCGAGGCCGAGGCAGTGACCGACCGCGAACTCGAAGACCGGTTCCATCCGATCTTCGACCGGATCGCCGAGGGCGCGCTGGGCCGGGAACGGGATCGCCGGTTGCCGTTCGACGAGGTGGGTCTGCTTCGCGACGCGCGGTTCGGTGCCCTGCGCGTTCCCGTCGAGTTCGGCGGGTTCGGCGCGTCGGTCCGACAGCTGTTCGGTCTGCTGATCGACCTGTCTGCCGCGGAATCCAATCTGCCCCAGGCGCTTCGGGTGCACTGGAGCTTCGTCGAGGACCAGCGCCTCGCCGCCCCGACGGTCAACCGCGAGCGGTGGCTGCGCGCGGCGGCGGAGGGGACACTGGTCGGCAACGCCATCACCGAACCCGGGGTAGGAGCCGCCGACCGGTACCAGACGACGCTGCGCCGCGGCGACGACGGCACCTGGGTCCTGGACGGCGTGAAGTACTACAGCACGGGCAGTCTCTACGCCGATCACATCCTCGTCGCGGCCGACCGCGACGGCGAGCGGGTGTCGGTGCTGGTGGACGCCGACGCTCCGGGCGTGACCCAGACCGACGACTGGGACGGTTTCGGACAGCGGCTCACTGCAAGCGGCACGACCACGTTCTCGGGTGTCGTGGTGCCCGAGGACCGGATCCTCGGGCCCGGATACGGCGCGCCCGGCCGCACCTATGCGACGTCCTACCTGCAACTCGTGCAATTGGCCGTCCTCGCCGGGATCGCCCGCCGTGCGGAAACGGACACGGCGGAATGGGTTCGTGCCCGTACCCGCACGTTCACCCACGCCGCCGCCGACCTGCCCCGGCACGACCCGCTCGTGCAGCAGGTGATCGGCAGGCTGTCCGCCGCTGCATACGGCGCCCGCGCGACCGTGCTCGCCGTCGCCGACGAACTCGACCGCCTGCTCGACGCCGGTGGTGAGGACCCTGAACTCCTGGACCGTGCCGAGGCCGCCGCGGCTCGCGCACAGTCCGTGGTGATCGGCACCGTCCTCGACGCGACCGCGCAGTTGTTCGAGGTGGGGGGCGCGTCGATCACCTCGTCGGAACTCGGCCTCGACCGGCACTGGCGCAACGCACGCACCATTTCGGCCCACAACCCTCTGATCTACAAGCAGCAGTCGGTGGGGGCGTACGTCCTGAACGGTGACCCGCTGCCGTACGCCTGGAGCGCCGGGCAGCGGCAGAGCGTGCGCGACGCGGACGCGCCGGCATGACCCGGCAGATCCGCTTCAACGCCTTCGACATGAATTGCGTCGCCCACCAGTCGCCGGGGCTGTGGCGGCACCCGGACGACCAGTCGCACCGCTACACCGACCTCGGCTACTGGACCGACCTCGCCCGGCTCCTCGAACGCGGGCTGTTCGACGGACTGTTCATCGCCGACGTGCTCGGCACCTACGACGTCTACGGCGGAACCGACGAGGCCGCGCTGCGGCAGGGCGCCCAGATCCCGGTCGCGGACCCGTTGCTGTTCGTCTCGGCCATGGCAGCGGTCACCGAACACCTCGGTTTCGGCATCACCACGGGGACGGGATTCGAGCACCCGTATCCGTTCGCGCGCCGACTCTCCACCCTCGACCACCTCACCGGGGGACGGATCGGGTGGAACGTCGTGACGGGCTACCTGCCGTCCGCGGCCCGGAACTTCGGTGACGCCGACCAACTCGACCACGACACCCGGTACGACCATGCCGACGAGTACCTCGAGGTGCTCTACAAGCTGTGGGAAGGTTCGTGGGAGGACGACGCCGTCGTGCGCGACACCGAGCGCGGCGTGTACGTCGATCCGGAGAAGGTGCACCACATCGGCCACCGCGGAACGCATTTCACGGTCCCAGGCATCCACCTGTCGGAACCGTCGCCGCAGCGGTCGCCGGTGATCTACCAGGCGGGGGCGTCGCCGCGCGGTGTCCGGTTCGCCGCCGAGAACGCCGAGGCGATCTTCGTGGGGCCGCCGTCGAAGCGGGTGCTGAAGGACACCGTCGCACGGATCCGCCAGGCCCTCGTCGACGCCGGCCGCGACCCCTACTCGGCGCGGATCTACGCGCTGTCCACCGTCATCACGGGCAGCACCGACGAGGCCGCGGCCGCGAAGCAGGAGGAGTACCGGCGATACGCGGACCTCGAGGGCGCACTGGTCTTCACGTCCGGCTGGATGGGGATCGACCTGTCGCGGTACGACCTCGACGACCCGATCGGAAACGTCGAGAGCAACGCCATCCAGTCGGCCGTCGCCGCATTCCAGGAGGCCGCCGACGACGGTCGCGAGTGGACGGTGCGCGATATCGCGGAGTGGGCGAGCATCGGCGGTCTCGGGCCGCGGTTCGTCGGCTCCGGCGAGACCGTCGCAACGCAGTTGCAGGAGTGGGTGGCCGACACCGACGTCGACGGGTTCAACCTGGCGTACGCGATCACCCCGGGTTCGTTCGAGGACGTCGTCACCCACGTCGTGCCGGCACTGCAGGCCCGGGGTGCCTACCCGACCGGCTACACCGACGGGACCCTGCGTCACAAGCTGTTCGACAAGGGCGACCGGCTTCCCGCCGACCACCGGGGCGCGCGGTACCGCCTCGGCGGCGACCTCTCGACGCGGACCGACCGCTACCGCGCGTACACGAACACCTGAACGACCACCACAACCACCGGGAGGACCCATGAGTACACCCCGCACCGCCGCCGTCGTCGGAGCCGGATTGGCCGGCACCACTGCCGCGCTCGGTCTCGTCGACGCCGGTTTCACCGTCACCCTCTACAGTGACCGCGACCGCGACGCCTTGCGCAACGACGTCCCGGCCACCGGCACCGCCGTCTACTTCGGTAAGTCCCGTGAGGCCGACGCCCGCATCATCGAGGACCTCTACGCCGACGGTCCGCACTCGACCGGGATGAGCACCCGCCTGCACACAGGGGAGGGCGACACCCGCGCCGACGTCCTCGAGTTCGACCCCGACTTCCGGTACGTCGCGCAGGGCGTCGACGTGCGGCTGCGGGCCGACGACCGGCTCGGCCGGTTCCTGGACCGCGGCGGCCGCTTCGAGGTCCGGGCGGTGGACCCCGACGCCCTCGACGCGATCGCCGCCGACCACGACCTGACGCTCGTGGCGACCGGAAAGGGCGGGCTGTCCACGCTGTTCCCGGTGGACACCGAACGGACCGTGTACAGCGAACCGCAGCGCCGACTGCTGCTGGTGACGTTGCAGGGCCTCGGACACGGCGCGGACACCTTCGGCTACCGGTCCGCGGCGGGCGGCGCGCACAATCTCTTCAACCTGCACACCGACTTCGGTGAGGCCTGGCTCGGCCCGTATCTGCACAAGGACGCCGGCGCCACATGGAGCTTCCTCGGCTTCGCGAAGCCGGGCAGCCCGTGGGAGGAGCGGTTCGAAGCGGTCACCGACGTGCACTCCGCGCGGCAGACCGTCGTCGACTTCTACCGCGACTACTTCCCGCACGACGCCCCCGAGATCGAGCAGTTGCAGGTGATCGAGTCCGACCCGCACTCGTGGCTGAAAGGGGCGGTCACCCCGACGGTGCGCCGCGCGGTCGGGACGACCAGTAGCGGCCACGTGGTCGCGGCGATCGGTGACACCGCGATCGCGTTCGACCCCCTCGCCGGACAGGGAGCCCAGAACACCGCCGTGCAGGTGGCCGCGCTCGTCGACGCGGCGCGTGCGCACGACGGCGAGTTCACCGCCGACTGGTTGACCGAGCAGTTCGAGAAGCACTGGCACACAAGGGGTCACGCTGCCGCAGAGGTCACCCGGTTGTTCCTCGGCGATCCGAAGTACGCGGTCCACGCCGAATTGCTGTTCCCGGCGGCGACCGTGAGCGAACCCGTCGCCGCGGCCCTGTTCGGGTTCCTCTCCGAACCCGACACGCTGATCGGTATCGACACCCGGGAAGACGTTCTCGCGTTCATCGCCGCCAAGGCCGGGGAACCGGCCGAGGACGTGCTGGCACGGTTCGCGCCGAGCGCCGGGTTCACCGCGTCTCCTGCGGCGGCCCGAGCCTAGGCAACTCCTCGCTGTTCCCACGCGATGACCCGGCGCCGGTGGTGGGGGTCGTATCGGCATCGACTCCTCACCTGGCGTCTGTGGGGCCCGTTCCGGGGCGATCCTGCTGTTCGCGACGACGTCGGGCGCGAAAGTTCGCCACGTTGACACGGTTTCCGCACACCTGGGGCATGCAGAACCGGCGCCGTCCCGCCCGGCTAGTGTCGACGAAAATTCCGTTGCACGAGGGGGACTCGCACGATCGGAATCGGTTCGGCCCCAGCGAAGCCACGGTTCCGAGCAGGCCCGTTCCGATGACGACGGCCAGGTCGTCGGCGAGCGTCGACTCGGGTGGGGTCTCGAGGTGCCACGTCCATGTGCCGTCGTGGCGCCCGAGGAAGGGGACGGTGTGGGCGACGCGTAGGAGTTGGTTGGCCCCGTCGACGATCGCCTCCTCGTTCGGCGCGGCCACGACGTCGCGCACCCGTGTCCGGAGCGCACGGACCTCGTCCAGATCGGTGCCGGTTGCCTGCCGGTCTCCGAGGACGATGCCGTGCTCGGTGAGGAAAGCGTGCAGCGACTCGCCGTCGGTGAGGGCGTCACCGGTCGCGACGAGCACCTCCGGGGCGGTGAGGACCAGCGCCGTCGCCACCGCTGCCCCGAAGGTGTAATCGGTGAAAGTCAGTTGCATCACTTACATCCTTCCTCTAGCGTAATGGTTACCAATCCAGTTTAACCATTACGTCGCGGGAGGATGATCATGACTCGACAGCAGATCTCCAGCACGGTCGACACCGACCGGTGGCGCCTGCCCGACCGGCTGACGGTGGACGGCGCCACCATCGCGGCCGGAGTCTTCGGCGACGGACCGCCCGTCGTTCTCGTGCACGGCACGCCCTCGTCGTCGTATCTGTGGCGCGCGGTGATTCCCCGCCTCGCCGAGCGGAACACGGTGTATGTCTGGGATCTCCCGGGCTACGGTGACTCCCCATCGGTTCCCGGCGAGCCGGTGGCGATCCGCACGCACGCGCGCGTGCTGGCCCGGCTGGTCGAACACTGGGGACTGGAACGGCCTGTGCTGGTCGGCCACGACATCGGTGCGGCAACGGTGCTCCGGGCACACCTCGTCGAGGGAGTCCCGGTCCGGCGCATCGGACTCCTCGACGCGGCGGTGCTCTCGCCGTGGGTGACGCCGGTAGCGCAGCACCTGCAACGCCACCTCGACGTGTACCGCACGATGCCGACGCACATCTTCCAGCGGATCACCGAGGCACACCTCGACACCGCGACCCGCCGTCGGCTGCCGGCGTCCGTCGCTGAGGCCTACCTCGGTCCTTTCGCGGGCGCGAGCGGGCAGCAGCGTTACCTCGACCAGGTCCAATATTTCGACGAACGCGACACCGCCGACGTCGTCGAGAAACTCGGCACCGTGAAGGTGCGGGTACAGGTCCTGTGGGGTGCCGACGACGATTGGCTGGACCGGTCGTTCGCCGACGATCTCGCGCGCCGCATTCCCGGGGCGCGAGCGACACTCGTGCCCGGCGCCGGGCACTTCCTCACCGAGGACGAGCCCGACCTCGTGGCGCAGGCTCTCGCCGACTTCCTCGTGCTGTGATGGCCGGTGTCATGGTCGGTCGGGAGTGTGCAGCGGGTCGGTAATGGTGATCTCCGTCGTCGGCGTCAGGACGTTTCGGTGGTAGTCGGAGATCGAATCGACGAGTGCCGACACTGCCGGCGCGGCGAAGTGGTCGGGCTCCCAACCCGCATAGAGGGTGACGGCGAGAATGCCCTCAGGGATCCGGATCGGCACACGGACGAGGTTGAAGAGGGGTTGGTCGGTCAGCACGGCAACCCCCTGGCCCGATGCGGCGAGTGCTCTGGCCACAGACGTTACCGACACGACCCGCGGGTCGACGTAGGCGAGGCCTTGGCCGGCGGTGGCGGTATCGAATGCGAGTCGGGCAGCGTTGTTGCGGTGCATCAGGATGAGCGATTCTCGAACGAGGTCGGCTAAGGCGACTTGGGTCTGTCCGGCCAGGGGATGTTCCGGTGCCGTCAGTGCGCACACCGGGGCGCGGCCGATTACCCGGGTCTCCATCGACCCGGGTGGCGGGAACGTCGAGATCCCGATGTCGGCATCTCCGCGTTGGACCACGTCGTACACGGTGCGGGTGTCCCGCTCGATGATGTCGTTCAGGCCTGACCGCAAGTATCGACCAGCGAGATACGGTCCGAGGACGTCGGCGATGGTTGTCGCCGGCGCTGCGATCGTCAGCGGGATGTCGTCGCCTCGGGCGAGGTGCCGGAGTACTGAGCTCGCCTGGTCGGCCCGCGCCACGAGGTCGCGGGCGAGCGGCAGGAAGCGTTCGCCTGCGACACTCAGACGCAAAGCGCCCGGTCCGCGGCGAAACAACTCGACACCCAACTTCTGCTGCAAACTGTGGAGTTGCCGGGAGAGCGAGGGTTGCGCCACTCTCACCGCGCGGGCGGCCGCCGTAACCGACCCGTGGTCGACGACCGCGAGGAAGTACCGAAGTACACGAATCTCCACCATGCCTCCTAGGCATTGGCCTGCTGCGAAATGGATATTGGACGGTTATAGCAGCACTCTTCACACTTATCTACACGCACGTGACTGTGAGCCGGCTCATGGCTCCGTTTCTTTCGAGGAGAAGGCATGAACGCTATATCCGGCCCGGGTTCCGAGGCCGTCCCGAACCTTCGCGGGGCTCGGAGAGCAGGCTTCGGCGCGCTGATCGGCACCACGGTGGAGTGGTACGACTTCTTCATCTTCGGTACCGCGGCCGCACTCGCTTTCGGGCCCGTGTTCTTCCCGTCGGCATCGCCGACCGTGGGACTGCTCGCCTCGTTCGCGACGTTCTGGTCAGGGTTCCTGGCCCGTCCACTCGGGGGTGTGGTCTTCGGCCACCTCGGCGATCGGATCGGCCGGAAGAAGACGCTGATCACCACCCTCGTCCTGATGGGTCTGTCCAGTACCGCCATCGGACTTTTGCCTGGCTATGCGTCGATCGGCATCGCCGCCCCAGTTCTGCTCATCCTGCTCCGGATGGTTCAAGGACTCGCGTTGGGCGGCGAGTGGGGTGGTGCGGTGTTGATCGCCGCCGAGCACGCGCCGCCCGGCCGACGGATGCTGTTCGGTGCTTTCGCGCAACAGGGATCGCCCGTCGGCAACATCTTGGCGACCCTCGCCTTTCTGGGCGTCAGCACACTCCCGGCGGACGATTTTGCCGCCTGGGGCTGGCGGATCCCATTCCTCTTCTCGGCGGTACTGCTTCTGGTCGGGTTGATCATTCGAATCGGCGTAGAGGAATCACCGGAATTCCTTGCAGCGAAGGAGCATGGGGAAATTTCCGAGGCGCCGGCACTCGAAACCATCCGAACCGCTCCCGTCCCGCTCCTTCTCGGAATCGGAGCCGCGGCGATCGGTGTCGGTGGAGCCTATTTCATGGGCACGTTCATGGTTGCGTGGACGACCACGGACCTGGGTGTCAGCCGATCGACGATCTTGTCGGCTTTGCTGCTGGCAACGGTCGTGCAGTTCTTCGTCCAACCGATCGGCGCACTCCTGGCGGATCGCTTCGGGGGGACGCGAATCATGGTGACGGCGCTGGTCGCCACGGTGATTTTGACGCCGCTTGTTTATGCGCTGGTCAGCACAGGGGACATTGGTCTGATCTACGTCGGCCTCGCCCTCGGTGCTCTGACGAGTCCGGCGTACTTTGCCGTGTTGGCCGGCTTCCTCGCACAAGCGTTCGACGCCCGGATCCGCTATACCGGTATCTCTTTGGCTTACCAGTTGTCGGCAACGTTGATCGGCGGAATGGTGCCGTTCATCGCTCAGTGGCTCCTCGCCGGCAGCGGTATCGCCATGGTGGCGTTGTACCACGTGGCCCTCACCTTGCTCACCTTGGCGTGTGTGGTCCTGCTCGCCCGGCGAACGCGAACTCAGCCCGCCCCTCACTCGGAACACACAGATGTCAGCCTCAACGTCGCGACCGAGCGTCACGTCGTTGCCGAAGTCGACTGAACACCACCATCACCATCACGATCTAAGGACCATCTCATGAATACACCCGCACGACCGCGCATCGTTCGCGGACGTCGAATCCTCACCTCCGCTGCGGAATCCGCCAACGCGATCGCGATGATCGGTGACCGTATCGTTGCGCTCGGCGACTCCGACGATCTGCACCGACAATTCCCCACCGCATGGGTCGACGACAGGGGAGACGCCGTGATCTCACCCGGATTTCACGACGCACACCTGCACCTCGCTATGGCCGCCGAGAACGAACTGAAGCTCGACGTGTCACCCTCGCAGGCATCCACGCTCACGCAGCTACTCGACAAAGTCGGTGCCGCGGCCAAGGACGACCCTGCACAGGGCTGGGTCCGTGCGGTGGGCTACGACGACGCAAAGATGCCCGAAGGTCGGGTTCTGACCCGCTGGGACCTGGACACCGTCACCGGGAACGTTCCCACGATCGTCCTCCATGTCGCCTGTCATTGGGGAGTGGTCAACTCCGCAGCGCTCGCCGCGGGAGGCATCACCGACAATTCGGAGCCGCCCAGCGGAGGTGACTTCGGACGGGACGGAACTGGTCGGCTCAACGGCATTCTCTATGAGCGCGCTCTCACCGATTTCGCCTACGCCCAGGGCGACGTGGACGGGAGGACGGTCGTACCGGAGTTGGGGCTCGACGAACGGATAACAGCGCTGGGGAATGTAGTTCGCCGTTGGCACGCAGCAGGGTTGACATCGGTCTGCGACGCCTTTGCCGGGCCCGCCGATATTCGCCTGTTCGAGGCAGCTCGCGAGCAGGGCCTGTTGACGATGCGTGTCGGATTCCTTCTCGCCGCCGAGCACTACGACTCAGTACACCGGCTCGGCCTACGCTCGGGTTTCGGGGACGACTACCTGCGCTTCGTCGGAGTGAAGGCGCTCGTCGACGGCGCTGTCGGGGGACGAACCCTCCTGCTGGAAGAGCCGGACCACGACACCGGTCATCACGGCATCCAGGTGCTCACCCGTGAGGAACTCGCGGAGGTGGTCCAGAAGGTGCACGGTGACGGCAACCGAGTCTGCGTCCACGCCAACGGCGACCGCGCCATCAGGCTCGTCCTCGACGAATTCGAAACCGCGCAGAAGAAAATGCCGCGACCAGGACTGCGGCACCGCATCGAACACTGCAGCGTGGTGGACGAGGGCATCTTGCGACGCATGAACGAGCTTTCCGCGATCGCGGTCCCCTTCGGCAACTACGTCCATCAACATGGCAGCCATCTGATCGACTGGTACGGCGAGGACCGGGTAGAGCGGATGTTTGCCCACCGGGCGTTCCTCGATGCCGGAGTCGCAGTGGCGGGGTCCTCCGACTTCCCCTGTGGAGCAGTGGAACCACTCCTGGCGATGCAGAGCATGGTCACTCGAACCGGGTGGGACGGTGCCCTCGTCGGGTCGTCGCAACGTGTCTCGCCGACCGAAGCCCTCGCGATCTACACAGCAGGATCAGCGGTTGCCACCGGCGAGGAAGACCGCAAGGGCACACTCGCCGCAGGCCGGCTCGCTGACTTCGTGGTCCTGGACGAGGATCCGCTGGAAGTGCCGCACGACCAGATCTCGAAAATCGGTGTCCAATCAACGTTTGTCGGGGGCGCGGAGGTGTACGCGCGAGACTGAGACGATGAGCCGGCGGGGCGAGTGAACCATCGCCTTGCCGGTTCTGTCAGGAGTCGATGCTCTCGGTGCGCACCCTTCCACGCTGTCCTGGCTCGGCACGGTGATCGCGATTCCCGCATTGTGGCTGGTCACTTGCATCGTTGCCATGCGATATGGGGAGACGACCCATCACTGGCGTCCACTCGACGATTCGATGTTCCGGTACCAGGCCGTGGATGACGAAGGGATCGTGTGTGAAGAGTTGTGCCACCGTGTCGGTGGTGTCGGACTCCACGAGGATGAAGGCTCCGCTGTCATCGGCGTACGGACCGCAGGCGATGACGATCCGGCGGTCGACCAATTCGGAGAGCCATGCTCGGTGTTCGGATCGGTACGTGTCACGTCCTGCGGCGGTCTGGGCTGAGTAGGTGTATTCGACGACGAAGTGCGGCATGGTTTCTGATTCCTCGCGGGTTGCCTCAGGGGGTGGATGCAGCAGTCGAGCGGCACACTGCGGTGTGCAGTGTGCCGCCCCATGTCGGTGTCAGCCGAGCAGTTCGTAGATCAGCAGGCCGGACAGGGACAGGATCGAGAGGAATCCCAGGGCGCCGATGATGTTCTTCCACCAGGTGTTGCGGAGGTTGCCCATCAGCTGACGGTTGTTGCTCATCACGAAGAGCAGGAGTCCGAGGAACGGTGCGATCAGCACGGTCAATGCCTGGGCGAAGATGATTAGCTGGACAGGGGATTTCGTGAACAGGATCGTGATCAGGAGTCCGAAGCCGAGGATCACGGCGCTGGTACGTTTGGCTGTCGGTGTGCTGGGCGACGGTCCTTTGCCGAGCGCGTCGGAGAGCATGGTGCCTCCGGCGGTGGCGTTGGCGACCATCGCGGAGAACGCGGCCCCGGACAGCCCGAGCGCGAAGATCGTCGATCCGATAGGGCCGGCGATGGGTTCGAAGATCTTGGCCAGGCCTGCGAGGGTGGTTGCTTCGGTGTTCTGCCGGCCGAGGACGGCGGCGGCGACGATGATCACGAGCGAGGTCATGATGCCGGGTGCGACGATGCCCGGGATGGTGTCGGCGATGGTGGTTTGCCGGTATTCGGCTGCGGTGCGCTTGCGTTCGTGGGTGCCGTAGGACGTGAAGAAAGCGGCGTTGAGGGAGAAGTTGGTGCCGACGAGGGCCACGACGAGCAGTTGTCCACCCGGCGGGATGCTCGGGACGAGTCCGTGCACGGCCTGGAACCAGTCGGGTTGGGCGATGACGGCACTGAAGACGAAGGTGGCCGCGAGGAGGGCGACGATCACCAGCAGGACGCGTTCGACGGTTCGATAGACGTTGCGGAACAACAGGATCAGTCCGACGAAGACTGTGCAGACGGCGGACCACACTATCGGGGACCCGCCGAAGACCATCGACAGTCCCAGGCCGGATCCGACGGCGTTGCCCACGGAGAAACACAGGGTGATGATGAAGACACCGATGCCGGCGGAGACGCCGACGCGTCGGCCCAGGATGTCTTTGACCGAGCTGATCATCGATACGGGCGTGCGGATGCCGAGGCGGACACTCATGTCGGCGTAGACCAGCATGAAGATCGTCGAGACGGCGATCACCCAGATCAGGGAGTAGCTGTACTCGCTGCCGGCCTGGACGGCACTGGCGAGGTTGCCGGGCCCGAACTGCCAGGCTCCGGCGATGAATGCGGGACCGGCCATGGCCAGGGTCCGAACCCAGTACCGCCGCTCGGGCCGGACGCGACCTCCGGGCGGTGGAGGGGTGTCTGCGACCACTGAACCGCCTCCGAGGGGATCGGCTGATGTGCGAGATGGCTGACTCATCGGTGAGCCTACTTTCTGGTGTTCGAACCGCAGACGAGGAGTGTGGCGCAACTGACGATGGGGCATCCGACGCTGCCGGCTCGGGAGGGGCGAACGGAACCTGCGGCCGGGAGTGGGCCGGGTCTGCTGCGGGCGGTGCCGGCCGGCCCGGGGTGTCCGGGCCGGGCGGCAGAACCGGCACGCGGCGCGGTGGCACCGCGTGCGGCGGATTCGGTGAATCCGACGTGACGGGTCGAGCGGGGTCAGGCGTGGGCGACGACCGAGGTCAGCTCGGCCGACTGCAGCGCGGCGGCGATTTCGGCACCAGCGCCCTCGGCGAGCGGCAGCAACGGTGAGCGCACGGTGGCGTGTTCGAGGATTCCGCGGGCGACGAGGCCTTCCTTGAGGGCGACGGTGCCTTCCATGTGCGAGCCGCGGTGGTAGACGTTCGCCGTCACCGGCAGGAGGCGGTCGTGGATGGCCCGGGCCGCGGGGTAGTCCTTGGCCTTGCCTGCCGCGATGAGTTCGACCAGCGGCTCGGGCGCGAGTCCGCCGTAGCCGACGAGCAGGCCGTCGACGTCGAAGATGGTGTGCAGAAGGTACTCGTCGTGGCAGCTCAGGATCTGCAGGTTGGGGTTCTCGCGGCGCAGGACCGGGATCTCACGGTCCCAGCGGCGCATGTTCCGCACGCCGTTCTTGGTGGCGAACACACCGGGCTGGGCGGCGATCTCGAGCTGGGTGTCCAGGTTGTACGTGGCCTTGGTGGCGTCGGGGTACTGGAACAGGATCAGCGGCAGCCCGGACCCTTCGTGAATCGCCTTGTACCGATCCTGCGGGGCGCCGTCCTGGTAACCGAACCGCAGCCATCCGTGGGAGGGGTACACCAGGCCGGCCGAGGCGCCCGCGTCGACTGCGCGGCGGGCCTCCTCCACGGAGACTGCGGTGCCTTCGCCGGTGATGCCGGCGATGATCGGCAGCCGGCCGTCGACGGACTCCTTGAAGGCGGCGATGACGCGAACCTGCTCGTCCTGGGTGAGGAAGGTGCCCTCGCCGGCGTGGCCGAGCACGACCAGGCCCTTGACGCCGTCGACACTGCCGAGCCACGAGCCGAGGCGCTGGATGGCGTCGTAGTCGACGGCGCCGTCACGGGTGAAGGGTGTCACCGGCGCCGGTGTGAGGCCGCGGAGGTCGAGTGTGCTCATGATCGCTCTTTTCCATCGAAGAAGACTTTTGCAAACGTTCCCGGGAACGTTCCCGTGAACGATTTCATCGTGCGATACGATCGAGTCTGTGTCAAGGGTCACGTTCTGAATCGGATGTGATCAGGCCTTACCTCACGCGCGGAGGGCCGGGCCGAGGCGGTAGAGAGGAAGACCATGGAAGCCAATGGGAGCGCGCCCCAGCGGGCGCGGGACGGTAAGCACGTCGTGACGCTGCGTGAAGTGGCGGACGCGGCGGGGGTGAGCACCTCGACCGTCAGCCGGGTGCTCGACGATCGCGTTCCGCCGTCCCGCTCCGCGACCGCCGAACGAGTGCGGGCGGTCGCCGATCAACTGGGCTACCGGCGCAACACCTTCGCCTCCAGCCTGCGCCGCGGGCAGACCGCGACGATCGGCGTCCTCGTCCCACGGTTGAGCGACACCGTCATGGCCTTGATGTACGAGGCGATCAGCCGGGCCGCGACCCGCCTCGGCTACTTCACGGTCGTCGCCACGATAGGGGACAACCCCGCCGACGAGTCCGACGCGGCGAGGACGCTGCTCGCCCGGAACGTGGACGGCCTGATCGTCGCCTCGAGCCGGCGCGACGACCCGCTGCCGCGCGAGCTGCGGGAGCGCGGCGTGCCGCACGCGCTCGTGCTCAGGACCGACGGGATCAGTCCGTCCTCGGTCGGCGACGACGAGGCGGGCGGCTATCTCGCCACCCGTCATCTGATCGATCTCGGGCACACCGACATCGCCGTCCTGTCGGGCCCGTTGTTCGCGTCCACCGCCGTCGGTCGTCTGGCCGGGGCGCGAAAGGCGCTGCGGGAAGCGGGAATCGCGGAAGTGCCCGAGTGGATCGTCGAAACGACGTTCGGCATCGAGGACGGCGAGGAGGCCGGGAACCGGCTCTTCCGCTCCACGTCCCGTCCGACCGCCGTATTCGCCGCCAACGACAACCTCGCGCTCGGAGTCGTGGCCGCCGCGCACAGATGCTCGTTGACCGTCGGCGACGACGTCGCCCTGGTCGGCTACAACGACATCCCACTGTCGCAACGTCTTCCGGTCCCGCTCACCTCGGTGCGCACCCCGTTCGACCAGATCGCAGCCACCGCGCTCGACCTGATGCTCGCCGCCGCCACCCCCGTCGACGATCCGATCCGGCGCGCGATGCCCACCCTGATCCCGCGGCGCTCGTCCGGATCGCACCGGGCCACGACCGCGGCGGGCCCGCAGACCGCCGGTAATGTGCACCACGGCGAATAGTGACTGACGACTGATGTCGGCGAGGCTGGTCCGTGGGATGGATCGAGTCGGGCACTCCGAAGGAGTCCCGAACGACTGCTCACATGATGGTGAAGGACGGCGGTGCCCAGCGTGCGCGCTGCCGTGGAGATTCGCTGGGTGCGGCACCTGACAAAGAGGAGCGGACCATGACCGATGTTGCCGTGCAGCGTCGGCCACGAAACCGCAAGCAGCTCATCGTCGCCGCTGCGGCGAAGCAGTTCGAGCGCCGGGGTTTTCACGATGCCGCGATCACGGACATCGCGGCCGATGTCGGTATCACCGGTTGTATCGCCATTTCCGAGGTAAGCAGAATCTGCTCGCCGCGGCGGTCGTTCGAGATCGAGGGGCTCGAGGCGGCCTACGCTGCCCCGCAGCCGGGGCTTCGGAACCTGCTCGAGTATGCCTCCGCTGCGCGACCATTCGCCCGATCGGGCCGTCGGACGCCAGGAGACGCTCGTGTCCGACCACATCCGACAGTTCGGACGGCCGTAGGCGGTCCGCCGGCGGACGCGAAGTGTCGTCCACGTCGAACAACGACGGAGCCCTTCCACAGCCATCAGTAGCGGTAGATGTCTGTCCGCTCAGGTCGCCGATCACAATGATCAGTCACGTCGGTCCATTCTTGTGATCGGCGGCGGCCGCCGCCCGCCCGGCATCGGTCGTATTGGAGCACGCACAAATAGGACTTGCCCAGGGTACCGGGACACGTTCGTGAGGTGTTCGACCACAAGGCGCGGATGCCGCTTGCCGACAAGGCCGGAGCGATCATCACCAATGCCGAGTAGGTCTCCGCTACTCTGGTGCACAACGGCTCCATCGACCTCCATCGAGATGCGGCCAGATTGAATTCTTCACCCGCCCTGTGCGGTTAAAAGGTGCGTCGGGTACGCCAGGTCTTGCTCCGGCGGTAATCCGCGGCAGTGCGTGACAGATGCGACCCGTTGTTTGCTGGGGCGCGCTGAGTGTCGGGTAACCGACCCGATCTGACGTCTTCCTCGGTGCCCGCGGTCGGAAGACCCAGTGTCTGGCCCAGGTCTGGCGCGGGCCAGACCGCATCACCGGGAACACAGGTCAGCAGGTTCGATTCACTTCGATCGTGGTGATGCAATTCTGCACATCCCCATTGCAGGTTAGGTGATTCCACGATCATCCATACGCGGGCACACTGATTACCGTTCCCGGCGGAGAGCGACGCGAAGCGCCATGATCCCCGGGGTTCATCCACGAGCCGTTTGTTCGAATCGATGCCCCAGGTGGGTTTTCTCGGCCCCGTGCGTGGAATGTCGGCTACCACATCGCTAGGAGTACACGATGAGCAAGATCGCTTTCCTCGGGCTCGGTAACATGGGCTTGGGTATGGCCACGAATCTGGTGCGCAACGGCCACACGGTCATCGGATTCGACCCCTCCCCGGCGGCAGCGGAGAAGGCGGCATCACGCGGAATAGGCTCTGCTGCATCGCTTGTGGATGCAGCAGAGCGTGTCGACGTGATCATCACCATGCTGCCCAGCGGCAAGCACGTACTCGACGTCTACGCCGATCTGGTCCCGGCCGCAGCGCAGGGAACCCTCTTCCTCGACTGCTCGACGATCGATGTCGCCGACGCGCGGGCAGCCGCTGAACTGGCCGTCGGCGCCGGGCATCGTGCGGTGGACGCACCGGTGTCCGGAGGAACCGTCGCCGCCGACGGCGGGACCCTCACGTTCATGGTCGGCGGCCCGACCGACGCGGTGGACCAGGCCAGCTCACTTCTCGACGCCATGGGGTCCCGTATCGTCCGATGCGGCGACTCCGGAGCAGGTCAGGCTGCGAAAATCTGCAACAACATGATCTTGGGGATCTCCATGATCGCCGTCAGCGAAGCTTTCGCGCTGGGCGCGCAGCTGGGTCTGACCGACCAGGCCCTGTTCGACGTCTCGTCGACCGCGTCCGGTCAGTGCTGGGCGTTGACCACGAACTGCCCGGTTCCCGGACCGGTTCCCACCAGCCCCGCCAACCGCGACTACGCCGGTGGATTCGCGAGCGCGTTGATGCTCAAGGACCTTCGACTCGCGCAGGCCGCCGCGGCGGACAACGGTGTCGACACAGTGCTCGGACGACGCGCCACCGAACTCTACGAACAGTTCGTCGCACAGGACGGCCCCGGTCGCGACTTCTCGGCGATCGTAACGGCGATCCGTGCCGGCGCATACGACGCGCAGGCACAACAGTCGTAGCCCCTCCCACGTAGACCTCACCCCGTGCTGCTGCGCCGGGCGTGGGGCACTGCTCGATGTGAAAGGAATTCGTTGTGCGCATCATCCTGACAGGGCCGCCGGGAGCGGGTAAAGGCACTCAGGCCCAGTTGCTTTCGACGGCGCTGCAGCTCCCCCATATCTCGACTGGTGATCTGTTCCGTAGCCATATCGCGCAGGGCACGGAACTGGGGCAGACGGCGAAATCGTTCCTCGACGCCGGCGAACTGGTCCCGGACGAGGTCACCATCGGGATGGTGGCGGAGCGCCTCGCTGCCGACGACACGGCCACGGGATTCATTCTGGACGGCTTCCCCCGCACCGTGGCTCAGGCGACCGCGCTCGATGAGCTCCTCAGCCGGCAGCTGCGCCAAATCGACGCCGTCCTGGATTTCTCGGTAGCGGACGATGCAGTCGTCGAACGGATGCTGGCCCGTGGCCGCGCCGACGACACCGAGGACGTCATTCGTCGACGTCTGCGGGTCTATCACGACGAAACCCGACCGCTGCTCGACTACTACTCGCCGCTTCTTCTGTCCGTCGATGCAGAAGGCGAGGTCGACGAGGTCTACGCCCACGCGATCGGCGCGCTGTCCGAACGCGGAAGCGTCGCTCCGTCCACCTAGCACTGTTCCCTGCACCGCAGCAGAGCCATCCGTATATCAAGGAGATTCCGACATGACCTCCACCCAAACCTCACTCGCCGAGCTCCACATTCCCGACCCCCGCGACTACCCCATGTTCGTCGACGGGGCCTGGGTGGAAGCCCTGTCCGGTCAGTGGAGTGAGGTGACCACCCCGATTCTGCGTGAGCACGTGATCGGCCGCGTCCCGTCCTCGGGCACCGAGGACGTCGATCGCGCGGTGCGTGCCGCGCAGAAAGCCTTCCCTCGGTGGCGGTCTCAGCACTTCACGGCGCGAGGCCGGATCCTGAGCCAGATCGCCGACGCCATCGACGCGCGGGCCGAGGAACTGGCCCGTCTCACCGCCCTCGACACCGGCAACGCGCTGCGCACCCAGGCGCGTCCGGAGGTCGCCACCCTGGCGAACCTGTTCCGGTACTTCGCCGGTGTCGCCGGCGAGATCAAGGGCACGGTTCTGCCCGCCGGTGACGATCAGCTTCAGTACTCGCGGCAGGAGCCGCTCGGCGTCATCGGATGCATCCTGCCTTGGAATTCCCCGCTGATGATCGCCGGTTTCAAGATCCCTGCCGCCCTCGTTGCAGGGAACACCGTCGTGGTCAAGGCGGCTGAGGCGGCCCCGCTGAGCGTGTTGCTGCTTGCCGAGATCTGCGCCGAGTTCCTGCCCGCCGGTGTCCTCAACGTCATCACCGGATCCGGCAGGGTCGCCGGCGAAGCGCTGGTCCAGCACCCCGACGTCGACAAGATCTCCTTCACCGGCTCGACCGAGGTGGGGCGACGAGTGGCCCGTGAGGCCGGTGGCCGGTTGGCGCACGTCTCCCTCGAACTCGGCGGCAAGAATCCCTCGATCGTTTTCCCCGACGTGGACATCGACGACGACTTCATCAATCAACTGCTGCTGTCGACCCGGGTACACCGGCAGGGACAGAGCTGCACCGCCGGCTCCCGGTTGTTCCTTCACCAGGACATCTACGACGAGGTCCTCGACCGGCTGGTGAACACGTTGGCCGACCTGAAGGTCGGGAACCCGCTGGATGAGTCCACGGACATGGGCGCCATCATCAACGAGACGCAGTTCGCCTCCGTCTGCGGATTTCTCGACGACGGTCTGAGTTCGACCCAGGTTGCCACCGTCCTCGACGGCTCCCCCGCCAAGGTTCCGAACTCCGACGGCTACTACATGGGACCGACCGTATTCTCCGGCGCCGACAACTCCTGGCGCCTGTCCCGTGAGGAAATCTTCGGGCCCGCGCTCGTCGCGATCCCGTGGAACGACCACTCTGACGTCATCGAGATGGCCAACGATTCGCACTACGGTCTGGCCGCCTACGTGTGGACGCACAACCTCGATCTGGCGCTGTCTACCGCACACGCCCTCGAAACCGGGTGGGTGCAGGTCAACCAGGGCGGCGGCCAGATGGTCGGCCAGTCCTACGGCGGATACAAGCAGAGTGGTCTCGGCCGCGAAGTGTCGCTCGAGGGCATGATTGCCGGATTCACCCAGACCAAGCAGGTCAACGTGCGCCTGCGCACACTCTGAGAAGGGAGCACGCCATGACTGTCGGACCACTGAGCGACATCCTCGTGCTCGACCTCTCCCGCGCTTTGGCGGGGCCCATCGCCGCAATGATGCTCGGTGACCTCGGTGCCCGCGTGATCAAGGTCGAAGCCCCGGGCACCGGCGACGACTCCCGCACGTGGGGGCCGCCGTTCGTCGGGCCGGCCGACGACCCGCAGTCGTCGTACTTCATGTCGGCGAACCGGAACAAGGAATCGATCGTCCTCGACCTCAAATCCGAGCACGGCAAGGATGCGCTGCGCCGCCTGATCCGGCGCGCGGACGTGCTGATCGAGAACCTGCGGCCGGGCGCGTTCGACCGGCTCGGCTTTGCGGCCGACGTGCTCGAAGAGCTCAACCCGCGCCTGATCACGTTGTCGATCACCGGCTTCGGGCATGACGGGCCGGAGGGATCCCGCGCCGGCTACGACCAGATCGCCCAGGGCGAAGCCGGGCTGATGTCGGTGACCGGAGACCCCGACGGGGAACCGACGCGGATCGGAGTCCCGATCGCGGACGTCCTCGCCGGTGTCCACGGCGCCACGGGTGTCTCGGCTGCACTGGCATCGAGGGAAAAGACCGGCAAGGGCATGGTCGTGCGGACGTCCCTGTTGGCCGCCGCGATCAGCGCCCACACCTTCCAGGGCACCAAGTGGACGGTCGGCGAGCAGGTCGCGCAGCGGTCCGGCAATCACCACCCGCAGATCGCACCGTACGGAAGCTTCCGCTGCGCCGACGGCTACGTTCAGATCGCGGTCGGCAGCGAGGCGATCTGGGCGAAGTTCGCCCCGGTGGCCGGTCTGTCGGCCCAGGATCCGCGGTTCGCGGTCAACCGGGACCGGGTCGCGGCGCGGGAGGCGTTGATCGCCACGATCGAGGCCGACTTCGCCGACCGCACGCGGGTCGATGTCCTCGCCGCGCTCGAGGCCGCGGGTGTTCCGGCGGGGTCGATCCGCACGATCGACGAGGTCTACGAGTGGGAGCAGACCCGCAGTCAGGGTCTGCTGGTGCAGGTCGAGCACCCTGTGGTGGGGCCGGTGCAGTTGCCGGGTCCGTCCTTGCGGATGGAAACTGCCGACGGTGCGTCGCTGGTGCGGACCGCGCATGCTGCGCCGCCGGTGCTCGGACAGCACACCGAACAGATTCTCGACTGGCTCGACTCGGTCGACGCCACCGATCCGCTCGATGCGATGGTGCCCGCGCGGGCATGAATTCGGTGAGAGTCCGATTGGCGCACCGGTCAGCGGCGTTGCAGGAGTCTGCGTCCTGCGGCGCCGCCCCTGGTGCGCCCGGCAACTACACAGTGGGGACCAGTTCGTCTCGCCGACTGCGCGCCTCTTCCTGAATCGCCTGCCGGACTGCCTGGACCGCGGGATTGGTGAGGCTTTCGCGGCGCGCGGCCAGGGAGAAGGCGAGCCGAACATCGACCGCATCGGGCAAGATCCTGCGCAGATCGGCGTGCTGGTCCGCCATGAACGCCGGCAACAGCCCGATGCCGCCGCCGGAACGCGTGGCAGCAACATGAGCGAAGATGTTGGTGGACATGAACTTTGCCGCGACACCGGGCAGATGCCGGCTCAAGTCGAGATCCCCGACCTGCAGCAAGGAGTCGACGAAGAAGACCAGCGGGTGCGCTGTCAGCTCGTCCAGACTGCCGGGTTCGCCGTGCTCGCGAAAGTACTCCTCGCTGCCGTACAACCCGAGCGAGTACTGGCACACACGTTCGGAGACCAGCCGACTGGTGATCGGTGTGCCCACCGCGACCGCGAGGTCGAACCCTGATTGATAGAGATTCAATTGCCTTGTATCGGTGATCAACTCGACGACAAGGTGTGGGTGACTCATTCGCAGCTTGGCCAGTGCGGGAGCGACGAACAACGATCCGAATCCGTCCGGGGCGGTGATCCGGATGGTTCCTCGGAGTGCATTCTCACTGATCCCGAGGACCACGTCGGCGGTTTCCTGAACGGCTTCCTCGATCAGTCGTGCTTTCTCCGCGATCGATCGGCCGACATCGGTCAGCTCCCAGCTGTCGGCACTGCGCTGCAGCAGACGGACACCCAGGGCCTTCTCGAGGGCGCGTATTCGCCGCGAGACGGTGGTGTGGTCGACACCCAGGTCCAGTGCCGCGGATTGGCGGCGACCGGTTCGCGCGACGGCGAGCAGGTACCGAAGGTCATCCGAGCGGATGTTGCGTGCGTCGATCACGGCCGGCCTCCTGATAGCTCGACCGCCGTGGTGTGGCGTCCGCCCGGTGCAGCGGTCGATGCACGTCGGGTGGCCGAGAGGAGCTGTTGCAGGTCCTCGTGGAGACGGTGCATGACCTTCGGGTCCGCGAGGGCGACGGCATCGAGGGCGCGGGTCGCCGAGGTTGCCACCTCGCGACCCTTGTCGGTGATCGTGACGAGGGTCGAACGGCGATCGGCGCGATTGATCGTCCGTAAGGCCAACCCGGAACCTTCGAGCCCGTCGATCAGCGTTCCGATCGTGGTGGGATGCCTGTCCAGAGCGCGGACGATCCGCACCATCGGCAGTGGGCCGTGCGCGGCGACCAGCATCGCCAATACCTCGTACCGGGCGAAGGACAGCCCGAGCGGACGCAACGCAGAGTTGAGTTGATGGCTGATCAGCTTCTGCGTCTGCAGGACGGCGGCGATCAGCGACGTGTACGGCGCCACAGAGTCGGCAGCCGGCGCCGAGTGGGGTGGTTGCGCGGTGGCCACCGGAAGCCTCCTAGTTGTCCGGAATGGGCATCGAATGAACACCCTGAGTGTGTATTTCGCGAAACTCGCGTTCAGGTGGACGGGACTGTGTCGGCACTTCCCGTGTCGAAGCGGTTCCGTTTTGGAGTGGGTCACACCCACTGGCAATTTGCGTGGATGTCCAACTATAGTACTTCCAACTTCCCCGATCTGAAAGGGTCTATATGTTCACCTTGACCGATGACGAGCGGGCGATCAGCGACACTGCCCGCGACTTCGCGGCCGAGCATCTCGCGCCGCACGCCGTGGAATGGGATCAGGCCAAGCATTTCCCGGTGGACGTCCTGCGTAAGGCGGCGTCGTTGGGGATGGGTGGGATCTACATCCGCGAGGACGTGGGTGGATCCGAGCTCACTCGTGTCGATGCCGCCCGCATCTTCGAGCAGCTCGCGAAGGGGTGCCCGTCGATCGCCGCCTACATTTCCATCCACAACATGGTCACGTGGATGATCGACAGGTTCGGCACCGACGAGCAGCGCCGCGCGTGGGTGCCGGGGTTGTGTTCGATGGATCAGCTGGGCAGTTACTGCCTGACCGAGCCGGGTGCCGGTTCGGATGCGGCGGCGCTGAGTACCCGGGCGGTCCGCGACGGCGACGACTACGTCCTGAACGGGGTCAAGCAGTTCATCTCCGGTGCCGGCACCTCGGATGTGTACGTGGTGATGGCCCGCACCGGGGAGGGCGGGCCGCGGGGGATTTCGGCGTTCATCGTCCCCAAGGGGTCGCCGGGTCTGTCCTTCGGGCCGAACGAGGTGAAGATGGGCTGGAACGCCCAGCCCACCCGTCAGGTGATCTTCGAGGACGTGCGGGTGCCGGCGGCGAATCTGCTCGGTTCCGAGGGCGGTGGCTTCCGGATCGCGATGGCCGGCCTCAACGGTGGCCGGCTCAACATCGCGGCGTGCTCGGTGGGCGGCGCGCAGACCGCGTTGGAGCGGGCCGTCGCCTACCTGACGGACCGGAAGGCGTTCGGTTCGCCGCTGATCGACTCGCAGGCGCTGCAGTTTCAGCTCGCCGACATGCGCACCGAACTGGAGGCGGCCCGCACCCTGCTGTGGCGGGCGGCGGCCGCGCTCGAGGACGGCGCTCCCGATGTCGTCGAACTGTGTGCGATGGCCAAACGCTTCGCCACCGACACCGGTTTCGAGGTGGCCAACAAGGCGCTGCAACTGCACGGCGGTTACGGCTATCTTGCCGAGTACGGAATCGAGAAGATCGTCCGGGACCTGCGGGTCCATCAGATCCTCGAGGGCAGCAACGAGATCATGCGGGTGGTCATCGCCCGGAGCGTCGTCGGAAATAGTGGAACGGCAGGGTGACCTACGTGAATTCTGAATCTGAGGTAATTGTCGAGAAGCGGGACGGGCTGGGCCGGATCGTGCTCAATCGGCCCAGGGCGATCAACGCCCTCAATCATGCGATGGTGCGGCAGATCGCGGCGGCCTTGGCCGGGTGGTCCGGCGACGACGAGGTGCGTGCGGTGGTGATCACCGGTGCGGGTGAGCGGGGCCTGTGCGCCGGCGGCGACATCGTGTCGATCTACCACGACGCCAAGGACGGGGGCACCGGTTCGCGGGAGTTCTGGCGCGAGGAGTACATCCTCAACGCGGCCATCGCGGGGTACGGCAAGCCGTATGTGGCGATCATGGACGGCATCGTGATGGGCGGTGGGGTCGGGGTGTCGGCGCACGGCAGCGTGCGGATCGTCACCGAGCGGTCGATGATCGGGATGCCCGAGACCGGGATCGGTTTCGTCCCCGATGTCGGGGGCACCTACCTGCTCGCCCGCGCCCCGGGCGAGTTGGGCACCCACATCGCCCTGACCACCGCCCGGCTCAGTGCCGGCGACGCGATCGCGTGCGGGTTCGCCGACCACTTCATCCCGTCGGAGAAGATCGAGCAGTTCCTCGACGCGCTGTCGACCGCGTCGGTTCAGGACGCGCTCGCACAGTTCACCGAACCGGCTCCGGTCTCGGAGTTGCTGGCGCAGCAGGGCTGGATCGACGCCGCGTACTCGGCGAACAGTGTCGCCGACATCGTCGCCCGGCTGCGCGGCAGTGGGGTGCCCGAGGCGGAGAAGGCGGCCGAGCAGGTGCGCTCGAAGTCGCCGACCGCGTGCGCGGTCACCCTGACATCGCTGCGCCGCGCACGGCAGGCCGGCAGCCTCGAGGAAGTGCTCAACGACGAGTTCCGGGTGTCCGTCGCCTGCCTGAGCTCGCCCGACCTCGTCGAGGGCATCCGGGCGCAGGTCGTGGACAAGGACCGCAACCCGCAGTGGTCGCCCGCCAC
>NZ_JBLWIT010000112.1:0-5111 GCF_048381435.1 Rhodococcus mengyinensis
TCGCCGCATAGTGCTCACCATCGGGTGACGACCAGCTTCTGATCGGTGAAGAAATCCAACGGCGCAGCACCACACACATGCAGGTCACCGTAGAACGAGGCACCGTACCCACCCATCGTCATATTCGCCGGCGGCGCCGGAAACGCATTGACACCCACATTCCCGGCCCGGATACCCCGCTCGAACTCCGCCGCCACCGCACCAGAGCTGGTGAACACCGCTGCAGCGTTACCGAACTCGGTATCATTCGACAACGCGATCGCCTCCACGAGCGTATCCACCCGATGCACATTGATCACCGGACCGAACAACTCCCGACCCTCCACCCCGTGCCGCGGATCCAAATCGGCCACGATCGTCGGCCCGATGAAATAGCCGTTCTCCGACCCCGCCCCACCCACCGGCTTCACATTCCGACCATCGAGGACGAACGTCGCACCCAGATCCTCCGCCTCCCCCAGCGCCGCCAGGATCCGCACCTTGCTCTCGGCGCTGACGACCGGGCCCATCGTCACACCCTCGTCCATACCGTCACCGACCACCAACTGATCGGCCAACGCCACCACCCGGTCCATCAGATCGCCGTAGACATCACCAACCACCACGACCCGACTCCCCGCCAGGCACCGCTGACCCGCCATCCCATAGGACGAGGACACGATCCCGGCCGCCGCCCTATCGAGATCCGCATCCGCGGCCACCACGATCGGATTCTTCGCACCACCATTGGCCTGCACCCGCTTCCCGGCCGCTGCCGCCGCCCCGTAGATCGCCCGCGCCGTCGGCGACGACGTGATGCACGAGACCGCCACCACCGACGGGTGGGCGATCAGGTGCTTGACCACATCCGCCCGGCCGTGCACCAAGTTCAGCACCCCATCCGGCAGACCCGACTGCTGCAGCAACCGAATCGCCGCGGTGGACGCGAGCGGATCCTGCTCGGACGCCTTGATGATCAACGCATTACCCGTGACCAGAGCCCACGCCGAGAACTGCACCGTGTTCATCACCGGGAAGTTCGACGGCGTCACCGCCACACACACCCCCAACGGCTCCCGCACCCGCCGCGCATCCACACCAGTGGTGACATTCACGGCGTCGCTGTGATACAGCATCGGAGCGGCAATCGCCGTCTCCAGGAAATCGACGGCCCGCCCCACCTCACCGCGCGCCTCATCCAACGTCTTACCCTGATCGATCGTGATCGTGCGCGCCAACGACTCGACATTGTCCTCGAGGATCACCTTCATCCGATACAAAAACCGCACCCGCTCCGACAACGGCCGCGAACCCCAGTCACCGAAGGCGCGAGACGCAGCCACCACAGCCGCCTCCGCATCCTCGATCGTCGCCGGAACCAACTCCGTAATCACCAGCCCCGTCGCAGGATTGAACACCTCGACGGCATCCGCTCCCGACCCCGGCACCCACCGACCACCAATCAAACACGCAGCCGTCAAATCCACATCGCAGATTGTCACTATTCAAACCCTCACTACTCGAAAATCGTTGGTAGGTGCCGCCGACGACCGCGACCGGCAAGACCGACACCTGCGGGTCCTCGGTCAGACGTGGGCCGATACGGCCCCACACCGGCGCCACCGACGACTATGGAGCCATATGTGCCCGTGGTCTACGACAGATCGACGACGACTGTCTTGAGCTCGAGATATTCGTCGAGACTCTCCTTGCAGGTCTCCCGACCCAAACCCGACTGCTTGTGCCCACCGAACGGCAACGCCGCATCAACCGTCTGATAGCAGTTCACCCACACCTGACCCGCTTCGATTCCCGCGGCCACGCGGTGCGCGCGGCCGAGGTCCCGGGTCCACACCCCCGCACCGAGTCCGTAGTGCGAATCGTTGGCCAACGCCAGGACCTCGCCCTCGGTGTCGAACGGCACAATCGTCAGAACCGGACCGAAGATTTCCTCCCGCAAGACTTTCGAGTCCGAGCCGACGTTCGCCAAGACAGTGGGCTCGACGAAATAGCCTTCGCTCCCCCATGCAGAGCCGCCGGTGACGATCTCGGCTCCCTCGCTGCGGGCGAGTTCGATGAAACCGAGCACCCGGTCCCGGTGCTCCGCCGAAATCAGCGGACCCATCTGCGACGCCGCATCCAAGCCGCGGCCCAACCGGATGCTGTCAGCCGCCTCGACCAGCCCGTTGACCACATCCTGGAACACTGAGCGGTGCGCGTACAGACGCGACCCGGCGACACAACTCTCACCCTGGCAGGCGAAGATCGCCAGCGCGGCCGACGGAATCGCCTTCCCCAGATCGGCGTCGCCGAAGATGATATTCGGTGACTTCCCGCCCAGCTCGAGGGAGACGCGCTTGAGGTTGCCCGTGGCTGCCTTGATGATCGCCTTCCCTGTCGGACCCGAACCGGTGAAACTGATCTTGTTCACGTCCGGGTGCTCGACCAAGGCGGCCCCCACCGTCTCTCCGTATCCGGTGACATAGTTGAAGACACCCTCGGGGAAGCCGGCCTCCAGCACCAACTCCCCCAGCAGTGCGATCGACAGCGGAGTCTGCTCGGCCGGCTTGACAACCACCGTATTTCCCGTCGCGAGCGCCGGCGCAATCTTCTTGACCGCCATCATCAACGGGAGATTCCACGGCACGATGCACCCCACCACACCGAGGGGCTCGCGCAGCGTGTACGAGTGATAGGGGCCGCCGAAGTTCGTCGGAAACGACACCGGGATCGTGTCCCCGGTGATCTTGGTCGGCCATCCCGCGTAATACCGCAACACATCGACCGAGAACGCCACATCGACGTATCTGGCCTCGCCGATCGTCATCCCCGCATCCAGCGACTCCAACTCTGCGAACTCCTGCGCACGGTCCTCAATCAGATCCGCCAGCTTCCACAGCAGTCGGCCACGTTCCTGCGGAGTCAGCCGGCGCCACGGTCCGCGGAATGCTGCGCACGCAGCCGAGACCGCGCGGTCGACATCCTGGGCGTTCCCGGCCGGGACATGAGCAACGACCTCCCCGGTCGCGGGATCCTCCACCGCGATCGTTTCGGCAGTGGACGCGTCGACCCACTCGAAGCCGATCAGCATCCTCTCGGCCTTCTTGATGTTCGTCCTCAGTTCTTCACTGAGCAGCGTTGTGGACATGGTTCCATCCTCATCTTCATCGCATTAACAGGTTCTCGGCACTCTCCCAACGGAAGGTGCCGCCCTGGGCCGCCAGACAGCCTGGCCAGATCATGTGGCGGCCCGTATTTGGGAGCTCGAGGCGCGGGAAAACTCAGGCGTTCTGCAGCGCCTGCACCGCGGTAAAGTTCTTCATCAGTGGGAACACCTCACGACCCATCCGCTTGATGTCCTCCACGTAGTCCGGGAAGATCAGCATGAATCCAGCGACGTCGAGTTCGGCCCACTCGTCGAGCTGGCGCGCGATACTCTCCGGGGAACCGGTGATGAAATCCGTCGAAAACTGCACGAATCCCTTGGCGTCGACCCCGGCGAGGATCTCTGAGGTGCCGCCCTTGGCGGAATCGGTGGATGCCTGCCCGATCATGTACTCCATCACGCCCCGATCCGGGCTGTCGATGTAGCTCTGCAGCTTTGCTTCCGCTTCCTCGTCGGTGTCAGCGAGGACAACACCCAATGCCACAAACGGCCGGATGGTCCGCCCCGCGTTCTCCATCTGCTCGTTGAACCTGCCCACGACCTCCTCGAGGGCGTCCACGCCTCCCCAGGCCAGGCGGAACGAGTAGTCGGCGTACTTCGTGGTGAATGCGATGGCGTCGTCCGAGGCGCCGGCACACACGATGTTCACGTGATTGTCTGGCTTCGGGCCCATCCGCAGATCGTCATACTGGAAGTGCTTACCCTTGAAGTTTGAGACGCCGCTCTCCCAGAGCTCGCGCACCACCTGGCAGTACTCACCCGCGTACTCCCAACGGTAGTTGTTGTACTCATAGCCGGGCCACACATTCATGACCTCGAGCTCACGGGGGTGCCAGCCGCCGGGAACGATGTTGAGTGAGAAACGCCCCTCGCTGATCTGGTCGATCGTCACCGCCATCCGCGCCGCGATCGCCGGATGGATCGCCAGAATATTCACGGAGCCAATCAGCTTCATCGTCGTTGTGTCCCGGGCAAGGGCAGCCATCTGTGTCATCGACTCCAGTGCGTCGTCCCAAAACCCCGTCGTGCCACCGTGCCCGCGCAGCGCCGACAACGACAGGGCAAACGAGAACCCGTTTTCCTCACCCGCCTGGATGATCTCCCTCATGTGCGAGTACGTCGGCGAATACTGTGGAGCAGCCTCAGAAATGATGTAACCATTCCGAGCACTGGGAATGAAAATACCGAACTCCATCGCAGGTGTTCCTTTCTTTAGCGACCCGCCTTTTCACAGATCGGTCGAATAATGCGCGGAGCCTCTGATTCGAGGGCAATCCGACTAGGACAAGACTTCGGATTCGGGCGTCCTGGGCAGGACGGTGTCAGTAGAGACTGGGAGCCGTCATGTCGCGCCGTGGTCGTCGCAGAATCCTGTAGGAAGCATGAACAGCTTCAGTGTGCAGTTTGGGCACCGTGCTGACTTCGACGGCGGCCCTCATTCGGCGCGGGCGCTTCGTGTTTTGTGCAGATTTTGTCTGTTCCGGTCGAGCGGTCTCACCGATGACTTCGGGGTCGAGTTGTGCGTCGGTCGAAGACTTGTCGGTCGCACGGCCCGACATTTTCTTCGCGCGGTTCTACCGCTGGTTCCGTGGTCGGATCGCGACGGCGTCGATCTCGACGCGGCAGTCGCCGGCGATGCCGACGACGAGCGTCGTGCGCGCCGGGTACGGGCCTTCGCCGAAGACCTCGGTGTACGCGGTCCAGAACTCCTTGCGATACGAATCGTCGGCCAGGTAACACGTCGTCTTCACCACGTCCCCGAGCGTGCAGCCGACAGTCTCGAGGATCCCCTGGATCTCCTCCAGCGCGATCTTCGTCTCGTTCGCGACGGTGTCGGCCTCCGGCTTACGCGCCAGCGTCTCCAGATCCAGCGCCATGCCGCCGCAGAACACGTAGTCCTTGGTCGCCACACCCGGATTCATTCCGAATCGAGGGTAGGGAAGGTTGCCTGGGTTGAGGTATTCCG
>NZ_JBLWIT010000113.1:0-3281 GCF_048381435.1 Rhodococcus mengyinensis
TCGACGCGCTGGACCTGTCGGAATTCGGGTCGCATCCGATCAACGACGCCGATCGGGCGCATCCCCTGCGCGCGGACAACACCGCCTACGTGATCTACACGTCGGGGTCGACGGGTAAGCCGAAGGGTGTGGCGGTGCCGCATGCGGGCATCGTGAACCAGTTGGTGTGGATGCAGTCGGAGTACCCGCTGACCGAGCGGGATGTGTTGTTGCAGAAGACGGCGACGACGTTCGACGTGTCGGTGTGGGGGTTCTTCTGGCCGTTGCAGGTCGGCGCCACCATGGTGCTGGCCACTCCGGACGGGCACCGGGATCCGGTGTATCTGGCGGAGGTGATCGACGAGTACGGGGTGACGGTGACCGATTTCGTGCCGTCGATGCTGGATGTGTTCGTTGCGTCGGTACCGGCCGGGTCGTGTTCGAGTTTGCGGCACGTGTTCGTGATCGGTGAGGCGCTTCCCCCGGAAACCGCGAGTCGGTTCCGTACCGTGTCGTCTGCGGGGTTGCATAATTTGTACGGGCCGACGGAGGCCGCGGTGTCGGTGACGTACTGGGAGACGTCGGACGCCGACGAGGTGACGGTGCCGATCGGTGTGCCGGAGTGGAACACCCAGGCGTACGTGCTGGATTCGCGGTTGCATCCGGTTCCGGTGGGGGTGCCGGGGGAGCTCTATCTCGGTGGCATCCAGTTGGCGCGGGGGTATTTGGGCCGGGTGGATTTGACGTCGGATCGGTTCGTGGCGAATCCGTTCGGTGGTGCCGGGGCGCGGATGTACCGGACGGGTGATCTGGTGCGGCGCCGGGGGGATGGAGTGCTCGAGTACATCGGGCGTACCGATTTTCAGGTGAAGTTCCGTGGTCAGCGGATCGAGTTGGGTGAGATCGAGGCGGTGTTGCGGTCGCATCCGGATGTGACGGGTGCTGCGGTCCTCGTCTATTCGGATGCCTCGACGGGTGATCATTTGGTGGCGTATGTGATTCCCGCGGCGGGTCGCACTGTCGACGCCGCGGACCTGCGCCGGCACGCAGCGGGTGCGCTTCCGGCGTACATGCTGCCGTCGGCTGTGGTGCTGCTCGACGAGTTCCCGCTGAACACGAGTGGGAAACTGGACCGCAAGGCCCTCCCGGCACCCGAGTTCTCCTCGGCTGCAGGTGAATACATCGCACCGTCCACCAGCGTCGAGCACTCCGTCGCCGCGGTGTTCGGCACGGTACTCGGACTCGACCGGGTGAGCGTCCACGACAGTTTCTTCGACCTCGGCGGCAACTCGCTGATCGCCACCCAGCTGGTGTCCCGGATCCGCAGCGAACTCGACGTGCCGGTCGCGGTGCGGGACCTGTTCGAGTCGCCGACCGTCGCGGAACTCGCGGGCCGACTGTCGCAGTCGCACGGTGCGGACACCCGACCGGCACTGACCCGGCGGGAACGGCCGGTGCAGATTCCGTTGTCGCCGGCCCAGCAGCGGATGTGGTTCCTCAACCAGTTCGACCCGTCGTCCCCGGCCTACAACCTGCCGTTCGCGGTGCGGTTCACCGGGGCACTCGACCGGGCGGCACTCGAGACGGCCATCGCAGACCTGATCGAACGCCACGAAACGCTGCGCACGGTGTTCCCGGATTCAGCGACCGGTCCGCACCAGGTCGTGCGCGACACCGCCGACGCACGCCCGACCCTGTCCGTCGCGGCCGTTGGTGAGGACGAACTGGAGACCGTCCTCGGACGATTCTTCACCACCGGTTTCGACGTCACGACCGACCTGCCCGTCCGCGTCACGCTGATCCGGCTGGGCGCCGACGACCACGTGCTGGCACTGGTGGTGCACCACATCTCCGGCGACGGCTGGTCGATGGCACCGATGGTGCGCGACGTGATGATCGCGTACGCGGCCCGCACACGGGGAGAGCGCCCCACCTGGACGGCGCTTCCCGTGCAGTACGCCGATTACGCCCTGTGGCAACGCGACCTGCTCGGCGAGGAATCCGACCCCGACTCTCTCGAGGCCCGGCAACTCGACTTCTGGACGAACACCCTGGCGGGTGTTCCCGAGGAGCTGGATCTCCCGACGGACCGGCCGCGACCCGCGGAACAGTCCTACCGCGGTCGGCACGTCGACTTCGCCGTCGACGCGTCGACGCACCGCGCGCTGGCCGCGCTCGCACAGTCCCGGCGGGCCACGCTGTTCATGGCCGTGCACACCGCGCTCGCCGTCCTGCTCGGGCGTCTCAGCGCCTCCTCGGACGTCACCATCGGCACCCCCGTCGCGGGCCGCGGCGAACGCGAACTCGACGATCTGATCGGCATGTTCGTCAACACGGTGACCCTGCGGACCCCCGTCGATCCGGGTTCGGCATTCACCGACCTGCTCGACCATGTCCGGGACGCGGATCTCGCGGCGTTCTCCCACGCCGACGTGCCGTTCGAACGGCTGGTGGAGGTGCTCAGCCCCACCCGGCACGCTGCCCGGCACCCGTTGTTCCAGGTGATGCTCACGTTCCAGAACCTCGCGCAGACCACACTCGAACTCGACGGACTCACACTGCGCGGACTCGACACCGACATCGACGTCGCGAAATTCGATCTCCACTTCACCCTCGTCGAGCGGTTCGACGCCGACGGCAACCCGGGTGGGATCACCGCACAGTTGACGTATGCGGCGGACCTGTTCGACGAGGACACGGCTGCCTTCATCGCCGCCCGATTCAGCGCGATCCTCGATGCCGTCACCACGGACGCGAGCACGCGTGTCGGCGACATCGAACTGCTCGACGCCGACGAGAACGCCGCACTGACGCACTGGAACTCGACCGACCACGCCGTTCCTGTCGCCACCCTGCCGGATCTGTTCGATACACAGGCGGCGCGGACGCCGGGTGCGACGGCGGTGGTGTTCGACAGCGCCTCGCTGACGTATGCGGAGTTCGATGCTCGGGTGAACCGGTTGGCGCGGTATCTCGTGTCGTGCGGTGTGGGGCCGGAGTCGCGGGTGGTGCTGGCGATGCGGCGCTCGCTGGACCTCGTGGTGGGAATGTACGCCGTCGTCAAGGCGGGTGGCGCCTACGTGCCGGTCGATCCGGATCATCCGGTCGATCGCATCGGGTACGTGCTCGACTCGGCGCAGCCGGTGTGTGTGCTGAGCACGTCCGCCGATCGCGGCGCCCTTCCCGGCACGTTCCCGGTGATCGAGGTCGACGCGCTGGACCTGTCGGAATTCGGGTCGCATCCGATCAACGACGCCGATCGGGCGCATCCCCTGCGCGCGGACAACACCGCCTACGTGATC
>NZ_JBLWIT010000114.1:0-18159 GCF_048381435.1 Rhodococcus mengyinensis
CGCGTCAAGCGTGGCATGGCCGAGATGTTGAAGGGCGGGGTCATCATGGACGTCGTCACCCCCGATCAGGCGAAGATCGCCGAGGACGCCGGTGCGGTCGCGGTGATGGCGCTCGAGCGGGTGCCCGCGGACATCCGGGCGCAGGGTGGGGTGTCCCGGATGAGTGATCCGGACATGATCGACGGCATCATCTCCGCGGTGTCGATCCCGGTGATGGCCAAGGCCCGGATCGGGCACTTCGTGGAGGCGCAGATCCTGCAGTCCCTCGGGGTCGACTACGTCGACGAGTCGGAGGTGCTGACCCCGGCCGACTACGCCAATCACATCGACAAGTGGCAGTTCACCGTCCCGTTCGTGTGTGGTGCCACCAATCTGGGTGAGGCGCTGCGGCGGATCACCGAGGGTGCGGCGATGATCCGGTCCAAGGGTGAGGCCGGTACCGGTGACGTGTCGAACGCGACCACGCACATGCGGACGATCGGTGGGGAGATCCGCCGGTTGACCTCGCTGAGCGAGGACGAGCTGTATGTGGCGGCGAAGGAGTTGCAGGCCCCGTACGATCTGGTCGTCGAGGTCGCCAAGGCCGGGAAGTTGCCGGTCACGATGTTCACCGCCGGTGGCATCGCCACCCCGGCGGATGCGGCGATGATGATGCAGCTCGGTGCGGAGGGTGTGTTCGTCGGGTCGGGGATCTTCAAGTCGGGTAACCCGGCGGAGCGGGCCGCGGCGATCGTGAAGGCGACCACGTTCTTCGACGACCCGGACGTGCTGGCGAAGGTCTCCCGTGGGCTGGGTGAGGCGATGGTCGGGATCAACGTCGACGACATCCCCGTCCCGCACCGGCTCGCCGAACGCGGCTGGTGACGTAGGTAATCCCGCTCTTCCGGAACCACTGTGGGCCGGTTCCGCTGTCGTGCAGCAGAACCGGCCCACAGTCGTCGTTCAGCCCAGCAGTTCGGGGATCTTCGCTGCGCTCTCCAGGATGTGCGTGTGGGGCTCCGGACGCAGCGTCGCAGCGTCGTGCGCGCCGGTCAGAACACCCACCACGTACCGCGCCCCGGCGTTCGTCCCCGCCCGGAGGTCGTTCGGGGTGTCACCACCCACCAGCACCTCGTCGACGCTCTGTACTCCGGCGATCTCCATGGCGCGGAAGATGAGATAGGGCGACGGTCTGCTCATCCGCACCTGGTCGCTCGTGATCACACCGTCGATGTCCCGCCCGATCTCCCACCCGACCTGCTCCAGCAGCGGTTCCGCGATCTGGCGTGAATAGCCGGTCTGGAGAACGATCTTGATGCCGTTCTGCCGCAACGCACCGAAGGCGTCGTGAACCCCAGGCAGTGCGGTGGGCGGTGTCTTCCGGTACGCAGCCAGAAGCATTGCGGTGAAATCGGATTCGACGGAATCCAGAACATTCTTCTCGGCCGGCACCCCGCTCTCCCGCAGCAGTCCCTCGATGGCCTGCCGCTTGCCGGTGCCCTTCCACCGGTCGAACCGATCGTCCGGAATCGGCTCGCCGAGGTGCTTCTCGACGGTGTCGCGCAACGCGACGTACACGGCGCCGCCTTCGTCGACGCTCGTTCCGGCAATGTCCAAGGTGACCAGGGAAACCCCGTGTGCGGTCATGGGTGTGACTCCTTCACTGTTGCGCCACTGGCAGGTGCTGGCTGTCAGTGGCCGATCATCGACAGCACGTCGGCAATGACGTCGCTGTTGGTACCGCGCGTCAGATCGAGTGTCCGGCAGCGGTCGTAGTACGGGCTCAGATCCAGCCCGACTCCCAGTCCGTACACCTCGACGGCCCGCTCGTCCTCGTGTCGCTCGACCACGTCCTGTAGGTGGTGGTCCAGGTAGAACTCGTCGTTGGCCAGGGCGGTGGCGCCGTCCAGTGGGCTTCCGTCCGAGATCACGAACAGGAGCCTCCGGCCCTGGGGGTCCCGCATCCGGGAGCACGCCCAGTCGACGGCCTCACCGTCGACGCCCTCTTTGAACAGGTCGTTCTTCAGCAGCCCCGCGATCGCGGGACGGGCTCGGCGCCAGGTAGTCTCGGCGTCCTTGAACACCAGCTGCCGGACCTCGTTGAGGCGTCCCGGGTTGCGCGGACGGCCGGACCGGAGCCAGTCTCGGCGGGCCCGTCCCCCGTTCCAAGCGGCGGTCGTGAAACCCAGGATCTCGCACCGGGCGTCGGCCAGTTCGAGTGCCCGGGCGAACACGTCGACCAGGACCGCAACCGGTTCGCCGAACTCCTTCATCGAACCCGAGCAGTCGATGAGGAAGGTCACCGTCGTGTCGGTGTGCGGCTCGGTGCGTTCGGCCCGGAAGAGTCTGCGCTCGGTGGGCGAGGTGACGAGCTGGGCGAGCCGGCGACCGTCGAGGTACCCCTCTTCCCGGCCGCCTTCCCATCCGTCGGGGACCGGTTCCGCGAGCAGCGCCTTCAGCTGCCGTCCGAGTCTCCGGACGTCGAGATGCTGCGTGTCGATGATGACGTCGAGTCGCCGGCGGTAGTCCTGGAGCAACTCGGGCCGGACGAGGGACGCGATCTGCCGGGTCTCGTCGTAGGCGCGGGTGAACACGCGGTATCCGTCTCCGCCCTCCCCCAGTGCGCGACTGCGTCCCGACACCGCGGTCGTGAAGGTCTCGTCGTCGTCGGGGTCGAAGTCGAACAGGAGGGAGAACGCCGCCCGGCCGTCGCTCCCGTCGTCGGCCGAGACGTCCGTGCCGGCGGGTGACTCCAGGTGACGACCGATCAGCTCGGCGACGTCCTGCGCGTGGACCCCGAAGTCGTTTTGCGAGAGACGGGTTCGACGCAGCCACGGGAGGTGGTCGCCGAGGACGGAGGCAAGAGCGAACCGCGTCGATTCGATCAGGTCCTCGGTGGCCTCGGGTATCGGCTCGGCGGTGATCCGGGCCCGGCACATCTGCGTCACGGTGAACAGCAGCATCCCGTGCACGGTCTCGGTCAGCCCGGACGCCACGTAGTCCTGCGACCACTGCGTGAAGCGGTGGGAGAGGTTGGCGCGCACGCCACCCCACGCGTCGGCGGCCAGCGACTCGACGCGGAACTGTTCCAGGATCTCGAAGATCAGCCGACCCGCCGTGGCGTCCGGGCACAGGCTGCGATGCAGGACGGGGTCGGTGTGGAGGAGGCGCGACGCCATGCCGTCCGCCGCACCGCGGAAGGACGCGAAGTCGGCGCCGTCGAAGGACGGGTGCAGATGTGGGGCGGGCATCGGCACGCGCCGATGTCCGCGGTGGAGTTCCGGTCCGCGAAAGTGCAACCCACCCTGGCCCGCGAGGGCACGGATCGTGCCGGCACAGAGTTCGTGCACCTCCTGCTGACGGCGGACCGACGCGGGGCGCACGGGCAGTTCTGTCATCGCTGCCCGCTCAGGCCGTGCTCGTCGCGAGCATCGCCGACCGCTCCAGTTCCGAGTCGAAGCATCGCTGGAAGTACTCGGCGACGACGGGGCGCTCGGCCTCGTCGCACTTGTTGACGAACGACAACCGGAATGCCAGCGCCGGGTCGTGGAAGATCTCGATGTTCTCGGCCCAGGTGATCACCGTGCGCGGCGACATCAGCGTCGACAGGTCGCCGACCCGAAAACCGCTCCGGGTCAGGTTGGCCACGGCGACCATCGACCCGATCAGCTCCCGGCTCAGCGACGGCACCCGCGCGGACACGATCTCGATTTCCTGTTCCGCGGGGAGGTGATCGAGCGTCGCGACGATGTTCCAGCGATCGATCTGCGCGTGATTGAGCCGCTGCACGCCGTGATACAGCCCGTTGAGATTGCCCAGGCCGACGGTGTTGGCGGTGGCGAACAACCGGAAGGCCGGATGCGGAGTCAGGACCCTGTTCTGGTCGAGCAGGGTGAGTTTCCCGTCGCGTTCGAGGAGACGCTGGATGACGAACATGACATCGGGGCGGCCGGCGTCGTATTCGTCGAGGATGAGGGCGACGGGTCGCTGCAGTGCCCAGGGCAGGATGCCTTCCTGGAATTCGGTGACCTGCTTGCCGTCTCGCAGGACCACCGCGTCCCGGCCTATCAGGTCCAGCCGGCTGAGATGTCCGTCGAGGTTGACCCGCACACACGGCCAGTTGAGCCGCGCCGCGACCTGTTCGATGTGCGTTGACTTGCCGGTGCCGTGCAGACCCTGCACCATCACCCGGCGGTTGCGGTCGAACCCGGCGAGCAGGGCCGTGGTCACCGCGTGATCGAACCGGTACGCGGGGTCGATGTCGGGGACGTGGTCGGCGGGTTCGCGGAAGGCGCGCACCGTCAGGTCGGTGTCGAGTCCGAACAGCTCGCGTGCGGACAGCACGTGGCTGGGTGTCGCAGTGGTCATTTCGGGCATGCGCCCTCCTTCAGTTCAGGTCTGGCGAACCGTCGTCCGTGACCTCGTTCTCGATCTCACCGATGGCGTCGGCCGCCCGCCGCAACGCGGGCAGAAGCTTGAGCGCCTTGTCTGGGGTGAGTCGCATGACCGGGGCCTGGACTGCGATGCAGAGGTTGGAATTGCCTGTGGCACAGGGGACGAGTACCGCAGCGCACACGAGGCCGGGAAGGAACTCTTCGTCGTCGATGGCGTAACCGTCACGGCGGACCTGCTTGAGTTCGGTCTCGATCAGCTCGACGTCGGTGACCGTCTTGGTGGTGTACCTCTCGAGCGGCATCCGTCCGAGAAGTCGCCGGCGCTGGGCGGGGCTGAGCTGCGACAGGATCATCTTGCCGCTGGCCGAGCAGTGCGCGGGCACCCGCGATCCCGCATGAAGTGTAAAGCGAAGGGGCTCGGAGGTTTCCACGCGGTCGAGATACACCACTTCGCTACCCGACAGGGTGGTCACGTTGCAGCTTTCGCCGAGTTCCGCGACGAGGTTCCGGAGGATGGCGTGCCGCGCGCCGTGGTGGGTGTCGTTGAGCAGCAGATTTTCGGCGAAGCGTCGCAGGCGCACGCCGGTGCCGTAATGCCTGCCGTTGTTCTGCCGGGTGAGGAGTCCGGCGCCCTCGAGCTGCTGGAGCATGCGGTGCAGGGTCGGCTTGGCCATGCCCGTCTCTTCGACGAGCCCCTGCAACGTGAACAGCTGGTCCTTGGACGCGATCATCTCGAGCAGTGCGAACAGGCGGAGCGTCGGTGTGTCTCCGGGCAGCTCCGTAGTCGGGTGTCCGTTCGACTCGTCGATCCGGTGAATCTCACCCACGGTTCCTCCTTGGCCGAAACGGCGACGCATTCGCATCGTGTATCGAAAAATCATACATCTCGTTCCAGTTTTAGGAACATTCATTGACGAAGTGTGTGACGTGGCCTACTGTCGTTGCAGATCACAAAATCACGAACGAGACGTTCCGATTTTTGACATTCTCTGCCGGTTCCGGCGCGCCCTTGAAGGAGGATCACACATGAGCAAGAAGAAGAACGGTGCCGATCGCACCGCTGTCTCCGGTGTACAGAAGATGACACCGTCGGAGGCGTTCGTCGAGACGATGGTCGCCAACGGCGTCACCGACATGTTCGGCATCATGGGATCCGCCTTCATGGATGCGATGGACATCTTCGCTCCCGCCGGGATTCGGCTCGTCCCGGTCGTGCACGAGCAGGGCGCGGGACACATGGCCGACGGGTATGCCCGGGTCAGCGGGCGGCACGGCATGGTGATCGGGCAGAACGGTCCGGGTATCAGCAACTGCGTCACCGCGATCGCCGCCGCGTTCTGGGCGCACAGCCCCGTCGTCATCGTCACTCCCGAGGCCGGCACCATGGGAACGGGCCTGGGCGGCTTCCAGGAAGCCAACCAGCTGCCGATGTTCCAGGAGTTCACGAAGTACCAGGGGCACGTCAACAACCCGAAGCGCATGGCCGAGTTCACGGGCCGCTGCTTCGACCGCGCGATGTCCGAGATGGGCCCGACGCAGCTCAACATTCCGCGCGACTACTTCTACGGTGAGATCGAGACGGAGATCCCGCAGCCCACCCGCCTCGACCGCGGTCCCGGTGGCGAGACGAGCCTGAACGAGGCGGCGGAACTGCTGGCGCAGGCCGAGTTCCCGGTCATCGTGTCCGGCGGCGGCGTGGTGATGGCCGACGGTGTCGAGGAGTGCAAGGCACTCGCCGAGCGTCTCGGCGCCCCCGTCGTCAACAGCTACCTGCACAACGACTCGTTCCCCGCCAGCCACCCGCTGTGGACCGGACCGCTCGGCTACCAGGGGTCCAAGGCCGCGATGAAGCTGATCAGCCAGGCGGACGTGGTGCTAGCCCTCGGCACCCGCCTCGGCCCCTTCGGGACTCTCCCGCAGCACGGCATGGACTACTGGCCGAAGAATGCCAAGATCATCCAGATCGACGCCGACCACAAGATGCTCGGTCTGGTCAAGAAGATCTCCGTCGGGATCTGCGGTGACGCGAAGGCCGCTGCCGTCGCGCTCACCGAGCGGCTCGAGGGCAAGTCCCTCGTCTGCGACGGCAATCGTGCGGCACGCGGCGAGAAGATCGACGCCGAGAAGGCCGCGTGGGAGACGGAACTCGACGAATGGACGCACGAGCGCGATGCGTTCAGCCTCGACATGATCGCCGAACAGGAAGGCGAGGAAGGCAACTGGCTGCACCCGCGTCAGGTGCTGCGCGAGCTGGAGAAGGCGATGCCGGAAGACGTGATGGTGTCCACGGACATCGGCAACATCAACTCCGTCGCCAACAGCTACCTCCGGTTCGAGAAGCCGCGCAGCTTCCTCGCCCCGATGAGCTTCGGTAACTGCGGTTACGCGCTGCCGACCATCATCGGCGCGAAGGCGGCGGCACCGGAACGGCCCGCCATCGCCTACGCAGGCGACGGCGCATGGGGGATGAGCCTGGGCGAGATCATGACGGCTGTCCGGCACGACATCCCGGTCACCGCCGTCGTCTTCCACAACCGGCAGTGGGGTGCGGAGAAGAAGAACCAGGTCGACTTCTACAACCGCCGCTTCGTCGCGGGTGAGCTCGAGAGCGAGTCCTTCGCCGGGATTGCACAGGCGATGGGCGCCGAGGGCATCGTGGTGGACAAGCTCGAAGAGGTCGGTCCCGCACTGCAGCGCGCGGTCGCCGCACAGATGAACGAGGGCAAGACGACGGTCATCGAGATCATGTGCACCCGCGAACTCGGCGACCCCTTCCGCCGCGACGCGCTGTCGAAGCCGGTTCGCCTGCTCGACAAGTACAAGGACTACGTGTAGTCCGCTCCCTGCGAGCACGTGGCCCCCGGCGCAGTCGCCGGGGGCCACGTCCCGTGCCGTGCTGGTACCGACGATTCGCCGTCGTCTGGACCTGTCGCTTCGACGCCGCGACCCCCACACTTCTGACGGAGACAAACGGCGAACGGAAGCGGTGCAACAGGGTATGGCGGCAACAGTGTGGGATCTGTCGTTGCCTGCCCTCCTCTTCGCGCTCGGCGTGGTGGTGGCCGGCGGTGTCGTCCGCGGTTTCGGTGGGTTCGGTGGCGCGATGGTGTGGGTCGCGGGACTCGTCGTCCTGCTCCCCCCGACGTCGGTGATCCCCACCGTGTTCGTCCTCGAGGTCGTCGCGAGCGCCGCGATGCTGCCCCAGGTGTGGCGGCAGGTGCACTGGAAGTCGTTGCGCTGGTTGTTCGCCGGCACCCTGATCGGAATGCCGCTGGGGATGTGGGCGCTCACGCAACTGTCCGGTGACCTGGTGCGCGTCCTGCTGGGCGTCGCGATCATCGGCTCCGCCGTCGCCATGGCCGCTGTCCCCGACCGGCAGTCGCTGCCCGGCCCCGGGTTGACCACTGTGACGGGGGTGGCGTCCGGTCTCCTCAATGGCGGCTTCGCGCTCGGCGGTCCGCCCGCCGTCCTGATGTACTTCTCCGCGTCCACCCACGTGGCGGCCGGGCGCGCCTCGCTCGTCGTGTTCTTCCTCGTCATCGATGCGTTCGGCGCCGCGGGGTCGGCCGCCGGTGGTCTCCTCACCGTGCCCGTCCTCGCACAGATCGCCCTGTTCACGCCGCTCTGCATGTTCGGCGCCGCCGCGGGGAAATGGCTGTTCGACCGCACCACCGCCCAGCAGGTCCGTCAACGCGTGCTGTGGCTACTCGGCTTCCTCGGCGCCGCCGTCCTCGTGCAGGTGGCGTTGCGGTAGCGCGAGGCCCCGCTCTCGGTAGACCGAGGCGGGGCCACAGCAGCTTTAGTGTCAGGTCGGGGATATTTGTGACATGGCGGCGTTGTCAGGGTGTGAACTGCCGTCCTGGTCTTCCGTGTAGATGTCCCGGCGGCGGATTGCGAGCGTGCACAGCGTGCTGACCGCGCCCACCGCAACGATGTATCCCATGATCAGTGAGAGTCCTCCGCTCGCCGAGCCGAGGAGGGACGCGAGCACGAGCGGCGTCAGACCCGATGCGACGATTCCCGACAGCTGGTAGACGACAGAGATTCCGCTGTAGCGGACTCGGGTGGGGAAGAGTTCCGCGAACAGCGAGGACTCGGGGGCGTAGACGATCGGATAGAGGACGCCGAGGACCAGCACGATCGTGATGACGATGACAGCGGTATCTCCGGTGCCGATGAGCACGAAAGCGGGATAGGCTGCAGCCGTGAGAATCACGCTGCCCGCCGCGAACACATGTCTGCGGTCGTACCGGTCGGCGACCTTTCCGAAGACGGGAATGAAGACGATCATGGTCGCGGCCGCCGCCATCACTGCCAGAAGCAGGGTTTGACGGCTGAGGTGCAGCGTGCCGGTGCCGTAGGCGATCGCAAATACCGCCCACGTATTGAAGGCCACACCCTCGGCCCATCGACTGCCCATTCCCAGCACCATGTTTCGCCGTGACTGCGGGCTCTTGATCAGTTCCAAAGCAGGCACGGTGGCCTTCTCCTCCACCGTCTCGAGCTTGCGGAAGGCCGGGGTCTCCATGACCTTGAGGCGGATGAACAGGCCGACCGCCACCAGGATCGCGCTGAGCATGAAGGCGATCCGCCAACCCCAGTCCAGGAATGCGGCCTCGGACAGGGTCGAGTTGAGTGCCGCGAAGACACCCGTGCCCAACATCAAGCCGATTGCGAGACCGATCTGCGGCAGGCTTCCGTAGAACCCACGCTTACCGCGGGGTGCGTATTCGACGGCCATCAGGACTGCCCCACCCCATTCGCCGCCGATTGCGACTCCTTGTGCGAGCCGGAGCACCACCAGCAGAATCGGCGCGGCGATTCCGATCGTCGCGTACGTGGGGACGAGTCCGATCAGGCAGGTTGCCACACCCATGATCATCATGGTCGCGACCAGGGTTTTCTTCCGGCCGATGCGGTCGCCGATGTGACCGAAGATCAGACCGCCGAACGGCCGGGCCATGAATCCGATCGCGAACGTGGCGAACGCGAGCAATGTGCCGACGATCGGATCCGAACTGGGGAAGAACAGCTTGTCGAACACCAGGCCGGCGGCGATGCCGTAGAGGAAGAAGTCGTACCACTCCACCGTCGTTCCGACGATGCTCGAGGCTACGACGGTACGGATCTCGGACTTCGACGGTTCCTGGTCGGTGTCTCGCGGAAAAGTCACAACGACTCCCGGAATATGTCTGTGAGGGCGTTCCTCGTCACCGGTCGGGGCACGACCGCCAGCTGACGCGTCTGCTTCATCGTGCCATCCACCAGCGTCGCCAGGTGCTCTTCCCCGTAGCCGAAGCTTCGCAATCCCGATGGCATTTCGATGTCGGCCATCAGCTCGCTCAGTACGTGCGCAAGCGCGTCCGCTCCATCGGTGGCCGTGAATGTCCGTCCGGAGAGGAGCTCGGCCGCTCGCAGGTGCCTGCCGGGGTCGCTCGGGTAGGTCCATCGGAAAACTGCTGCGGCAGTGGCGGATACGGCCTGCCCGTGCGGCACCATGGGCATTCGAGGATAGCCCTCGGCCTGGTAGTTCTCGACGGCGCCGGCGACCGGGTACGCATTGGCGTGGGGCAGGTGGGTGCCAGCGTTGCCGAACCCTGTTCCGGCGGAGGTCGAGGCCAGCGCCATCTGGTAACGAGCTTCCAGGTCCCGTCCGTTCATCACCGCGCGTCGCAGGTACTTCCCCACCAACGACAGGGCCTGCTCGCACCAGGTGTCACTGATGGGGTTGGAACCGCAGAAGGCGGGGCGCTTCATCGGGTCTTCGGGCGCAGGTTTGGCGTCGAACCGGACGCTGGTGTAGCTCTCGAGCGCGTGAGAGAGTACATCCATTCCGCTCGCAGCGGTGACCTGCGAGGGCAGCGTGACGGTGGTCAGGGGATCGACTATTGCGAGCGTCGGTCGCAACTTGGGATGACTGACCCCGGCCTTCAAGTGCAAGCCGAGGAAGTCGATGACGCAGATCGTCGTCGATTCCGATCCGGTGCCCGCGGTGGTCGGTATGGCAATCAGGGGTTTGAGGGGAAGCCACGGCGCCTTACCTCCGCCGATGGGCGGAGTCACGTACTCGAGCAGTTCCCCGGGGTGAGTGGTGAGTAGGTTGACAGCCTTCGCGGTGTCGATCGCGGAACCTCCGCCGACTGCGATGTAGGAGTCCCACTCCCGTTCACGGGCGAAAGAGACGGCCTCCTCGATGCTCTGATCCGTGGGTTCCACTGCGACGCTGTCGAATACGTCCGACTTGATTCCTGCGGCGATCAGCTGATCGCGAATGCGGTCGGGGATCCCGGTGTCTCGAACGCCCGGGTCGGTGATCACCAAACAGGATTCCGATCCCAGTGCGGACAGTTCGGCGCCGACCTCGTCCAGAGCGCCGATGCCGAATTTCAATGGGGGTGCCGCCCAGGTGAAGACGCTCTCGTTCTCGTTCGATCGGTACATCGTTGAGACTCCTTCGCTGTCACAATGTAGGGATAGTCCCCACACTGTGAACCGACGATAGGCCAGCGACGTGGATATGTGAAGTGCCTCACAAGAAGAATTCGAGGGATCCAGCACACAGCGGATCGCGACGCCACGGAACGGCGGCCGCGCCAAACACCCGGGCCGTGGGAGAGCCTCGGGTCAGTGAGACATCGCCCGGTTGACCGGGACGAATTGGGATACTTCCTTCGCCGCCTGGACAATGCGGTCTCCGAGCGTCCGTACCCTCGACTTGGGCATTCGGACGGTGGGGACCTGAATCACCAGCGCAGCCTGCGCGTACCCGTCCGCGTCCAGAATAGGTGCGCCTACGCAACGCACACCCTCGACGTTCTCCTGCTCGTCGATGCTGTACCCGCGGACCCGGATCTCCCGGAGTTGCTCCGAGAGTTCACGGGGAGTACTCAAGCTGTGCGGAGTGACCTTGGCGAGCGTGGCGGGAAGCGACTTGACGTACGTCTCGGCGTGTGGCGAGAACGCCAGAATCGCCTTGCCCGAAGCCGTCGTGTACAGGGGAAACCGGGCGCCCGTGTGCTGCTCGAACCGCAACGGGAGCGTCGACTGCACCCGCATCATCACCACCGATTCCGGCCCCTGACGGATGGAAAGGTTCACGGATTCCTGGGTCTCGGAATTGAGCTGCTCCAGGATGGGAAGCGCCTTGTCCATGCCGAACCCGCGCTGGGCGGCCTGGCCGAGCAGTACCGTTCCACTGCCGAGGTAGTAGCTGTCGGACATCGGATTCCGCGCTACGAGACCCTCGGCGATCAGGGCCCGGATGAGTCTGTTGGCCGTACCGGACGACAACTGGAGTTCTGCCGCGATAGCACTGCCGGTGAGTTCGTCGGGTGAAGATGCGAGCAACTTGAGCACGGCCAGCGCACGTCCGACGGATTGTGTGCCCGCAGGCAGTTCTTCGCTCACCACGCAATCCCATCTTCGTCCGACCTGCCGGCGAGTCGATGTTACCCGCTCGGCCGATGACCGAGGCGCAGATCTTGTCGCAGTTGGGGCCGGTAGACCGCTATTCCCCCGCGGTGTCGGAGGGCGTGTCGCCCGAATCGCGCTGGAACAGAGTCAGACTCGCCACCGACCGCTGCAGGCCGTCGAGGGTCCGGGGATCCCAGCCGGTCAGCTGTTGCCAGCGGTCGAGCCGGTAGGTGATCGAGTTCGCATGCAGGTGGATGTCCCGCCCGGCCGCGCTGATGGAGAATTCGTTGCGGGCGAAGGCCAGTACCGCCTCGACGAGGTGCGGATGGTCCGCGGCGACGGCGACACCCGGCTCCAGCAGCGTGGCGAGCTCGTCGCGATGGTCGGCCAGGGTGGCGGCAACCCATTCGTCGGCGAAACGGACCACCTCGCCGGTAGGCGAGGCCAGATGCAGGACGCGGCGCGCGTCCGTGATGCTCATCGCCGCGCCGGCCAGGCCGGGGCGGCCCAGTCCGACTCCGACCGTTGTCCCCGGGTGGCCGAGCCGGACCTCGCGGATGATGTCGTCGACCGGTGCGCGCTGGCTCAGCGCGATGATGACGGTGCCGTGCCCGCTGCATTGAGTGGTGCCCGGGATCGTGTCCAGGGTGCGTTGCAGCCTTTCGAGCTGCGCTTCCGACCACTCCTCCGCGGCGACACACACCGCTTGGAACTCGTGCTGCGGTGTGAAACCCAGCGCCTCTGCCAGCTCGCGCACATCACGGTGGTCGCCGTCGACCGACCTCGCGAGGGCCTCGAAGAACCGGTATCGCACTCCCGCGCGGATGGCCTGTTCGCTTCGGGTCGCGTCGGTGTGTCCGACGGCGACCGCGCTGGTGGCGGTGTGGACGAGATCCCACATCATCCCGCCCGCGCGCAGCAGGTCGGTTGTCGGCTCGGCGGCGGTGGCCACCATCGTGTTCCACAATTCGCGGGACGCGATGTGGTACGTCTCGATGACGTCGGACAGTGGCAAACCCTGCATGGCCCGGCGCCTGCCGAGCTGACGCGAACGCTCGAGGACGTCGTCGGCGAGAGGCTCGCTCTCCGCGAGGGCGCGCAACGTCGCCGCGAGCTGCCGACTGATGTATCCGCGCTGCTCGTCGATCGGTACGGCGGCGTACGACTGCAATTCTGCGCGGATCTGACCCACCGCTCGGTCGGTTACCGATTCGATCTCCTCCGAGACCTGCCGGCACAGCCGCTGGATCGTGTCTTCACCCACGGACTCGGGCACCCTCTCCCTCGTTTTCCGCACTCCCGTGAAATTCACGAACCGCCTCGGCGTTTTCCGGGATTCGCCCATGGCCCGAGGGGAGTGATTCAGACCACACTAGTGCCAGAGTGCACGTCGCCCGGCACCGGACCCAACCCGCGACGCCGGTGGACGCAGTCGGAATAGGAGACAAAACAATCATGTCCAACGAGGCAAAAAGCGCCTTACTCGCGATAGGTGTCCCGTTCGCCGGGGTTCTGGGCGGCATAGTCGCGCTGTCCGGATCCACGGCCACGGTCTTCGGAGTCCCCATCCTGTTCGCGTGGTTGTTCCTGTGGATGCCGCTCACCTCGCTGTGCCTCCATCTCGCCTGGAAGCTTTTCGACCGCAAGGACTTCGAAGCTGCCGAGCGCGCCGAATCGGCCGCTACGAGCGCTCGGACGGGAGACCAGTCATGACCGCGGCCTTCTTCACCCTCGTGCTCGTCCTCGCCCTCGGGGCAGGCGTGCTGTCGCGGCGCGGCAGCAAGAAGGAGATCTCCGACTACCTGGTGGGTGGCCGGTCGTTCGGTCCGCTGCTGGTCTTCATCCTGGGGGCGGGCGAGGCGTACAGCATCGGCACCCTGATCGGTTTCCCCGGCGGCGTGTACGCGCACGGGGCGAGCTACGGCGTCTGGTTCATCGGGTACATCCTGCTGGCCTACCCGATCGGATACTTCTTCGCGCCCTACCTCTGGCGCGCGGGTAAGAGATACGGCGCCATGACCCTGCCCGATGTGGCCGGGCGCCACTTCCGGTCGCGTGGGCTGGAATTGACGATCGCCATCGCCTCGGTCGTATTCCTCATCCCGTGGGGCCAGCTTCAGCTCGCCGGACTGCAGATCGCGCTGACCGGTCTGGGTATCTCCATCGACCCCACCGTCGCGGTCTTCGCAGGCGCGGCCCTCGCGCTGCTGTTCCTCATGTTGTCCGGGGTGCGCGCCCCCGCATTCGTGTCGTACGTCAAGGACACCGCCCTGTTGCTCGGCGCCGTCCTGATCGGACTGGCGGCAGTGATCGAGACCGGTGGCACCGAGAAACTGTTCGCCGCAGCGGCAGCCAGTGGTGGCGGCTCGGCCTCGCACTCCACGGTCACCGGGTCGTCACTGACCTTCGTCCTGACGACGATCGTGTTCCAATCGGTCGGGTTCTTCATCTTCCCGATCATCGTGCAGGCCGTGCTCGCGGCGAAGTCCGAGGCGACGATCAAGCGGGTCGCCAAGTTCAATCCCCTGTACATGCTCATGTACCCGTTCCTCGTCGCCGCCGCCTTCGGGGCGATCACGCTGCTGCCCACGAAGCTCGAGGGCACGGAATCCGACCAGGTGCTCCTGCAGTTGTCGCGACAACTGCTGCCCGACTGGCTGACCGGCGTCGTCGCAGGCGGCGCGGCCCTCTGCGCGATCGTGGTCCTGTGCGGGGCGGCCCTCGGAATCGGCGCGATCGTGTCGCGCAACATCATTCCCGGGATCCCGGAATCCCGCCAACGGGTCTGGGTGCGTGGAGTCGTCGTGGCGTACCTCGGGATCTCACTCCTGCTCACCCTCGCGACACCTCAGCTCCTGCTCACCCTGGTCAACACGGCGTACTACGGCGTCACCCAGGCCGCGGTGGTCTTCGCGACGATGGTCTTCGGATGGAAGCTGCGACCCGCCGCCCTCGCCATGGGCGTGGTGCTCGGCGACGTCGTGGTGCTGTGGCTGTATCTCGACAAGCACGGCCCGGTGTCCGTGTGGCTCGCCGAGCACGGTGTCAATCTCGGCGCGGCCGCCCTGGTCCTCAACATCCTCTTCGTGGTGTCGACGCGGGTGTTCTGGCCACCCACCGATCCCGTCCGCGGCCTTCGCGCCGACGGCCGAACGTCCGGCACCTCCGCGGGATCCGTGGCCGCACGCAGCGAAGTGGGTGCCTGATGTCCAGGACACTGCTCACCGCCGATTCCATTCACACGCAGGACCCGTCGTCGCCGACTGTCGAAGCGCTGGTCATCGACGGAGCCGATGTGATCGCCACCGGCACCAGGAAGGACATGGCCGACCGCGCCGGAATCGGCGCCCGCCGCCTCGACCTGCCCGGGGCCACGGTGATCCCGGGTCTCATCGAATCGCACATCCACCCCACCTACGCCGGCCTCACCGACGGCTGGGCGGACTGCCGGACACCACCGTGCCGGTCGATCGCCGACATCCAGCAGGCGTTGCGCGCCGCGGCCGCCGGCAGCGGATGGATCAGGGGGTGGGGTTACGACGACACCCAGATCGCCGAGGGGCGGCATCCGACCCGGACGGATCTCGACGCCGTCAGCACCGATCGCCCGGTCATCGTCCTGCACATCTGCGGGCACTTCGCCGTCGCCAACACCGCCGCACTCGCGGTCGCAGGCATCGACGAATCCACGGTGCCGGTGGACGACCCGCTCTTCCCCCGCGGGGCCGACGGCCGTCTGACCGGGATGGCGTGGGAAATCGATGCGGTGGCAAGGCTCACCGCGGCGGTTCCCGCGCTGACCGAGCAGGAGGTCAACGGCGCCCTGCTTCGCAGCCTGCTGTCGGCGCGGTCGCGGGGCATCACCACCATCCACGATCTCGGGGTGGGTCTCTCGGCCGGCGAGCAGGAGCTGACCGCCTACCGCTCGCTGGACGCGTCGGGTGAGCTGCCGGTGCACGTCGTCGGGTTCCTGCGCGGTGACATGGCGCTCGAGGCCCTCGACGACCGCGGAGTCACGTTCGAGCACACACCCGGGGCCGGCGCACGCTTCCGGCTGGCCGGCGCGAAGTTCTGGGCCGACGGGTCGATCCAGGGGCTGTCCGCCGCCCTCCGCACGCCGTACGCGTGTGACCCCAGCCATCACGGCGACCTGCTCTACCCGCAGGCGCAACTCGACGAGATGATCCTGCGGGTGCATAGTGCGGGCGGTCAGGTCGCCGTGCACGCCAACGGCGACGCGGCGGTCGGTGCCGCGATCACCTCGCTGCGGAGGGCGCAAGCCACCGACGGCCGGGTGGGACGGCACCGCATCGAACACTGCCAGGTGAGCGCACCGAGCGACCTGGCCGCGATCCGGGAAGCCGAACTCGGGGTGAGTTTCTTCGTCAACCACGTCTTCTACTGGGGCGACCGCCACCGCGACCGGTTCCTCGGTGCCGAGCGCGCCGCCGAGATGGATCCCCTCGCCTGCGCCGACGAACTGGGGCTGCGATTCGGACTGCATTCGGACTGCCCGATCACCCCGATGGACCCGCTCGCGACCATCAGGACCGCGGTCACCAGGATGACGAGGGGCGGCACCGTGCTCGGCGGGAACCAGCGGATCGGAGTGGATCGCGCGATCCGGGCCATGACCATCGACAGCGCGTACCTGGTGCACGACGAGACCCGTGTCGGAACCTTGACGGCGGGCCGCCGTGCGGACCTGGTGGCGCTCGACGGCAGCCTCGGGGATCTCGCGGACGGCACCACCGAAATCCCCCGTCCCACAATGGTCATGATCGACGGAGAAGCGGCGGACATGCGCTAAGTCCGAACGTAAGTGCCTCAGCTGAAACCGAACCCGTCCTCGCCGATCAGGCGAGGGCGGGTTCCGGCTACCGGCGGAAACTCCGGGTGAGCTCCCGGAGGCAATGGGCGGCGGCTGGGCGGGGGAAATGAAGTACGACGGGTGCCGCCTCGTGGCTGCGGTCGGCGGCGGCGAGCCGCCGGTGTTGTGGACCCGCAACCTCAACGTCGTCACCTCCTCGTACCCGGAGGTGGCCGAAGACCCTGCGCCCGCCTACGGCCCTGCGACGGCAGGTGCCGGTGACCTACCTTCCTTTCGGCGTTCTTTACCGGACTACGGGCTACTCCCCATCGCCTGCCTCGATGAGGCGAGATACCAAGCGCCGATTGCAACCTGATCGAGGGCGTCGCGTAGTAGCAACTATCGCAATGTGTGCGTTCGTCGACGCGAGTCGAAACCGGACGAGCACACCGTCGGCGCCGAGGGTGATCCGGTGCAGCATCGACCGTCCTAGCCGTCGTAGAACGGCGATTCCAGACCTGTTTCGAGGATTGAGGGGCGGTCTGCGCTCACCCAATTACCGACTCGACAATGACCCGGTTAGCGCCCCGGCAATGAGAATCTCACCGGACGGTGCTATCGGGTTCCTACTGGTCAGTGAGTTTCAGTCAGGGCCCGGCTTTCGGGACGTGCCGGTCAGCGTTCCTTGGGTTCGTGCGGTGATCGCAACACCACTGATCAAAGGGTGTTGCACATGGCGAAATATTCTCATCGGATGGTTCCGGAGATCTTTCAGACGTTCTGGTCGGGGATGGCGGCGGGTGAGTTCATCACGGGCGCGGCCGAGGCGGCCGGCTCGTATCGCAAACAGGGTGCTCGGTGGCTCGCGGCCTGTGGTGGGGTGCGTCCCCGGCGTGGCCGCAACCTCAAGGGCCGGTGTTTGACGTTCGCGGAGCGGGAAGAGATCGCCATCGGCATCGCCGCAGGTCACACGCTTCGTGAGATCGCGAAAGCCTTGAACCGGAGTCCGTCGACGATCTCACGCGAGATCGCCCGCAATCGTGAGCCGTCCGGGCGGTACCGAGCCAGATCGGCTCACGCAGCCGCCTACCATCGGGCCTCGCGGCCCAAGCCGTCCAAGCTCGCCATCAATCCGTCGCTGCGCGAGACGGTCGAGAAATCCCTGACCGAGCGCCACTCACCCGAGCAGATCGCGGGCCGCCTCCGACTCGATTTCCCCGACGATCCACAGATGCGGGTGAGCACCGAGACCATCTACCAATCGCTCTACCAACCCTCCCGCGGCGGACTCGAACACACCCTCACTCGATCGTTGCGGACCGGACGTGGGCTGCGCCGACCCAGTCGGAAGGCCGGCCAGCGCAAGAATCGGATCCCCGACATGGCCAACATTGCGGACCGCCCCAAAGACGTGAAAGACCGTGCAGTACCGGGACATTGGGAGGGTGATCTCATTGTCGGCAAACGGAATCTGAGCGCGATCGGCACACTCGTCGAACGTTCGACCGGCACCGTCATGCTCGTTCATCTGCCCGACGGATACAAGCCCGAGCAGACCGCGCC
>NZ_JBLWIT010000115.1:0-171541 GCF_048381435.1 Rhodococcus mengyinensis
TCACCAGCCGCGTTCGGCGAGCCGGTGCGGGACGGGGATGTCGTCGACGTTGATCCCGACCATCGCCTCACCCAGCCCACGGGAGACCTTCGCCAGCACGTCCGGGTCGTCGAAGAACGTGGTCGCCTTCACGATCGCCGCGGCCCGCTCCGCCGGGTTACCCGACTTGAAGATCCCCGACCCGACGAACACACCCTCCGCACCGAGCTGCATCATCATCGCCGCATCCGCCGGGGTGGCGATGCCACCGGCGGTGAACATCGTGACCGGCAACTTCCCGGCCTTGGCGACCTCGACGACCAGATCGTACGGGGCCTGCAACTCCTTCGCCGCCACATACAGCTCGTCCTCGCTCAGCGAGGTCAACCGGCGGATCTCCCCACCGATCGTCCGCATGTGCGTGGTCGCGTTCGACACGTCACCGGTACCGGCCTCACCCTTGGACCGGATCATCGCCGCACCCTCGGTGATCCGCCGCAGCGCCTCACCCAGATTGGTGGCACCACACACGAACGGGACGGTGAACTGCCACTTGTCGATGTGATTGGCGTAGTCGGCCGGGGTCAGCACCTCCGACTCGTCGACGTAGTCGACCCCGAGGGACTGCAGGATCTGCGCCTCCACGAAGTGCCCGATCCGGGCCTTGGCCATCACCGGGATCGACACCGCGGAGATGATGCCGTCGATCATGTCCGGATCACTCATCCGGGACACCCCACCCTGCGCCCGGATGTCCGCGGGCACCCGCTCGAGCGCCATCACCGCGACCGCACCGGCGTCCTCGGCGATCTTCGCCTGATCGGGGGTGACGACGTCCATGATGACCCCGCCCTTCAACATCTCGGCCATGCCACGCTTGACGCGTGCCGTACCGGTGGTGGGGGTGGTGTCGGGGGTGCTCACAGCGAACTCCTGGGTTGTGGCGTGGATTGACTTCGATAGCGGCATGCGTGAGCGACGACGTTCACGCTGCAGTACCCGATTCTAGGACGAGGGGCGGTCCACTTCCGTAGCCAGTCCGCGATTGCTGGCTTTCTCCGGACGCCCGGGGCGGCTCAGGTGATCGCGCGCACCTCGGGTTCGTCCGGGGCCGAGGCCACCGCTCCTGCCTCGTCGAGGAGATCCGCGAGGTCGTGCGGGTACACGGCTTCGCCTGCCGCCGCCAGTTCACGAACCGTGTCCGCGGTGCACCACCGGTGACCGGTGATGGTGCGGTTCTCGAGTTCGGTGAAGCCCCCGTGGTGCGGCTCGAACCCGTCGGTGCGCAGCGCGAAGAACAGTTCCTCGGAGCGGATCAGCTGCCCGTTCCAGGAGAAGATGGCCACCCGCCGCCACATGGGTCCGCGCAGCGATTCGGGCGACGCGGTGTGCCCCGTCTCCTCGGCGATCTCCCGGACCGCGGCGGCCCGCAGGTTCTCGCCCTTCTCGACGGCTCCACCGATCGTGAACCAGTAGTAGATGTCGGGGACGGTGGGGTCGTGCCCCCGGAGCAGCAGGACCCGGCCCTCACCGTCGAGCAGCACCACCCGGGCTGATGTCCGGACGGAGTCGAGGGACAGACCCTCGGTGTACGCAGCGGCGGACGAGCGTTCGGTGATCTCGAAGTACGTCGGCAGCGGGGCCGTGCCCCCGAGGTGCAGCCATCGGACCGGACGCCGGGTGCGGAGTGCGAGGGTGTCGCGGACGGCGTCGTTGTGGAATCGGCGGGCGATCAGCACCCGCGCCTCGGCATCGGCGAGTTCCGCCACCAACTGAGGGCGCAGGGTCTCCGGGTCGAGGGCCGAGAGCGCACTGGACAACGCATTCTCGGCGATCTCCCGGTCGGCCCGGTCCGACCGTTCGGCCCGGGCCGCCAGCGCGGCCAGCGACCTGCCCTCGGGTGGGTCCATCGCCGCGGCCGCCGCCCGCACGACCACCGCCCGGCGGGCGAGGGCCGCGTCGAGGGCCTGCCAGGACAGGTCGGAGCGGACGTGCAGGCGGTCGAGGCGGTTGGCCGTTCCGTACGCCCACAGGCCGATCGCCAGGACAACGGCTGCGACCAGGGCGAGGACCAGGATCGTGAGGGCGGAGAACGTCATGATCCAACCTCCCGGACGCCGTCGCGGCCGACGGTGACCGTCTCGTAGACCCGCAGGATCTGTTCGGCCACCACCGGCCAGTCGTATTCGGTGACCACCGTTCGGCCGACATCGGTGAGTGCGGCGCTGCGCTCGGGGTCGCCGAGCACCGAGTCGATCCCGGCGGCGAGCGCCGCCGCATCCCCGACCGGCACCAGCACGCCTGCCTGCCCGTCCCGCAGGACCCGGCGGAACGCGTCCAGTTCGCTCGCCACGACGGCGGCTCCCGCGGCCATCGCCTCCACCAGCACGATGCCGAAGCTCTCACCACCGAGGTTGGGTGCGCAGTACACGTCGGCGCTCCGCAGTGCCGATGCCTTGTCGGCATCGTCGACCTGGCCCAGCAGACGCAGGTGCCCGAAGACCGGGCCGGCCTCGCGGCGCAGTTTGTCCTCGTCGCCGCGGCCGACCACCAGCACCTCGAGGTCGGGATACTTCTCCACCAGGGCGGGTAGCGCCTTGAGAAGCACCGCCATGCCCTTGCGGGGCTCGTCGTAGCGGCCGAGGAAGAGGATGGTCTTTCCGGGACGCGGGTAGCCGGGCAGCGGCTCGGCGTTCGCGAACGCCTGGACGTCGACCCCGTTGGGGATCTCGACCGCATCGGAGCCCAGTGATTCCACCTGCCAGCGTCGCGCGAGTTCCGACACCGCGATGCGGCCGCTGATCTTCTCCAGGTAGGGCTGGAGCACACCCTGAAATGTGCTCAGCACCAACGACTTCGTGGTCGACGTGTGGAAGGTGGCCACGATGGGCCCCTCGGCCACGCGCATGGCGAGCATCGACAGGCTCGGCGCGTTCGGCTCGTGGATGTGCAGGACGTCGAAGTTGTTGTCCGAGATCCAGCGCCGCACACGGGCGCTCGCGGCGGGGCCGAAACTCAGCCGGGCCACCGAGCCGTTGTAGGGAATGGCGAGGGCGCGTCCCGCGGAGACGACGAAGTCGGGCAGGTCGACGTCGTCGGACGCCGGCGCGAGGACGCTCACCTTGTGTCCGCGCTCGATCAGCACCTCCGCGAGGTCGACGACGTGAGCCTGCACTCCGCCCGGGACGTCGAACGAGTACGGGCAGACCATTCCGATCTTCACGAGTTCTCCATGCGGGAGAGCCTCGACTGGGACAGGTCGGAGAGCCACAGCGGCTGAAGCATGTGCCAGTCCTCGGGATGTGCCGCGATGTTGGCCTCGAACCGGTCCGCCAGTGCCTGAGTCGCCGCGGCAACCCCCGCGGTGGTGTCGATCGGCGGGTCGATGCGGAAACCCCACCCGCCGTCCGTGAACCAGCAGTGCACCGGCAGCAGCGGCGCGCCGGTGTCGATCGCCAGCTTCGCGGGGCCGGCGGGCATGCGCGTCGGTTCCCCGAAGAACGTCACCGGGACGCCCTTCTTCGCCAGGTCGCGTTCACCGAGGAGGCACACGATCTTGTTGCCGCGCAGTCGCGCCGACAGTTCCACGAACGGGGGGTTCTCTCCCCCGCTGAGCGGGAAGATCTCGAAACCGAGCCCTTCGCGGTAGTCGACGAACCGCCGGTACAGCGACTCCGGCTTCAATCGCTCGGCGACCGTGGACAGCCCGCCCCAGTGCTGGGCGCACCACACACCGGCCATGTCCCAGTTGCCGCTGTGCGGCAGTGCCATGACCGCGCCCCGGCCGGCTTCTTTCGCGGCGTCGAGGTGCTTCTGCCCTTCGATCAGCTCGTCGAGGGCGGCGCCCGTCTTCACGAGGTCCATCGACGGCAGCCGGAAAGCCTCCCGCCAGTAGCGCGCGTAGGACCGCATCGACGCCTGCATCACGGCGTCCGGCACCTCGGCCGCGGGCACACCGAGCACGCGGGCGAGATTGCGGCGCAACTGTTCCGGGCCGCCGTTCCGGACGGCGAGATCGGCTCCCCTGTCGAACAGGGCGACCGCGGCCTTCTCCGGCAGCGCACGGACCAGCCGCCAGCCGGTCGCGTACCCCAGGTCGCTGATGCGTTCCGACAGGCCGCTCACTGCGCGCTCGCCTGTCCGTCTTCCGGCGTCGTGTCCGCAGGCGGGAGGGGCAGCACGTCCCGGGCGCCCGGCGACCGGCGAACGGCCAGTACCCGCTGGAACACGGTGATGACGCTGCCCGCCGACAGCAACCACATCGCCACATGAATGGCCCATGGAACTCCGAGCCCGGTCACGCCGGCACCGACCAGCACGATGACCAGCCGATCGGGTCGTTCGATGAGTCCACCGTCCGCGGACAGTCCACTGGCCTCGGCGCGCGCCTTGGCGTACGAGATCACCTGCGAGGTGACGAGGCACAGCAGAGTCGCGATCAGCAGCGGCCTGCTGTTCTCGTGATAGACCGCCCACCAGGCGAGACCGGCGAAGATCGCACCGTCGGCCACCCGGTCGCAGGTGGCGTCGAGAACGGCACCGTACCGGGTCCCGCCGCCGCGGGCGCGGGCCATGGCACCGTCGAGCATGTCGAACATGACGAACAGCCAGATGAACATCGCTCCCCAGAACAGATGCCCGCTGGGAAACAGTGTGGCCGCGCCGGCCACGGTCGCCACGGTGCCGATGACGGTGACGGAATCGGGAGTGAGCCCGGTCTTGACCAGGGCCTTCCCCAATGGCGCCGTCACCTTGGACACGGATGCCCGTCCGAAGAAGCTCAGCACCTCTCCACCCCGTTCTTCACTTCCTGCCAGGAACCCCGCACGCGTGAGCCAGCGACCCCCGCGTCATTCATCTATCGCGTCATTCATTCCAGGCCTTCGCCAGCAGCCCCCGGGTCTCGCGCAGCAACTGCGGCATGACCTTGACCCCGGCGAGGACCGTGATGAAGTTCGCGTCCCCGCCCCAGCGCGGAACGATGTGCTGATGCAGGTGCTCGGCGAGCGAACCGCCCGCCGCCGCACCGAGATTGAGACCGACGTTGAAACCGTCCGGCCGCGACACCCGCTTGATCACGCGCAGAGCCTGCTGCGTGAACGACATCAACTCGGCGCTTTCCTCCTCCGTCAGGTCTTCGAGCGCCGCGACCTTGCGGTAGGGAACGACCATCAGGTGCCCCGGGTTGTACGGGTACAGGTTGAGCACCGCGTAGACGTGCTCACCCCGGGCGACGATCAACCCGTCCTCGTCGTCCAACTTCGGGATGTCGATGAACGGCTCGTTCGGGGTGTCCCGCGACTTCGGCGCCTCGGCGATGTACGACATGCGGTGCGGCGACCAGATCCGCTGGAGGTGATCGGGTTCGCCTGGGCCGCGGTCGACGAGGCGGCCGGGGCCGCCGAGCATCTCGTCGGCCGTCACGTCGTCACCTCCGGTCATGTGCGTCACCCTTCCTTACCGGGTTGCAGCAGTTCCGCCGTCGGCGAGGCATTCTCGCGGCGACCGATCCACTCGGTGACGATCCGCACGGCGTCGTCCACGGGCACGCCGTTGACCTGGGTGCCGTCCCGGAATCGGAAGCTGACGGCGCCCGCCTCGACGTCGCGCGCACCCGCCAGCAACATGAACGGCACCTTCTGCGCCGTGTTGTTGAAGATCTTCTTCTGCATGCGGTCGTCGCTCGCGTCGACCTCCGCGCGGACACCGGCCGCCTTCAGCCGCTTCACCACGTCGAAGAGGTGATCGGCGAACGTCTCGGCCACCGGGATGCCGACCACCTGGACTGGCGCCAGCCACGCCGGGAACGCACCCGCGTAGTGCTCGGTGAGCACGCCGAAGAACCGTTCGATGGAGCCGAACAGGGCCCGGTGGATCATGACCGGACGCTGCTTGGTGCCGTCGTTGGCCGTGTACTCGAGGTCGAAACGCTCCGGCAGGTTGAAGTCGAGCTGAATGGTCGACATCTGCCAGGTGCGGCCCAGGGCGTCCTGCACCTGCACCGAGATCTTCGGTCCGTAGAACGCGGCGCCGCCCGGATCGGGAACGAGGTTCAGCCCCGACGACTCCGCGACCTCGGAGAGAGTCGCCGTCGCTTCCTCCCACACGGCGTCGTCGCCGACGAACTTGTCCGGGTTCTTGGTGGACAGCTCGAGGTAGAAGTCGTCGAGTCCGTAGTCCTTCAGCAGGCCGAGCACGAACTGCAGGGTGGTCGCCAGTTCGTCACGCATCTGCTCACGGGTGCAGTAGATGTGCGCGTCGTCCTGGGTCATGCCGCGCACGCGGGTGAGTCCGTGGACGACACCCGACTTCTCGTACCGGTACACGGAACCGAACTCGAAGAGCCGCAACGGCAGCTCGCGGTACGACCGGCCGCGGGAGCGGAAGATCAGATTGTGCATCGGGCAGTTCATCGGCTTGAGGTAGTAGTCCTGGCCCGGCTTGCGCACGGTGCCGTCCTCGTTCAGCTCCTCGTCGATGTGCATCGCCGGGAACATGCCGTCGCGGTACCAGTCCAGGTGACCCGACACCTCGTAGAGGTGCCCCTTGGTGATGTGGGGGGTGTTGACGAACTCGTACCCCTCCTCGACGTGCCGCTTGCGGGAGTAGTCCTCCATCTCGGTGCGGATGATTCCGCCCCGCGGATGGAACACGGGCAGTCCGGAGCCGAGTTCGTCGGGGAAGCTGAACAGGTCGAGTTCCGACCCGAGCTTGCGGTGGTCGCGACGTTCCGCCTCGGCGAGCAGTTCCAGGTGCTGGTCCTGCGCCTCCGCCGACTCCCACGCGGTGCCGTAGATGCGCTGGAGATCGGCGTTGTCCTGATTACCGCGCCAGTACGCCGCCGAGCTGCGGGTGAGCTTGAACGCCGGGATGTGCTTGGTGGTGGGGATGTGCGGGCCGCGGCACAGGTCTCCCCACACCTTCTCGCCGGTCCGCGGGTCCAGGTTGTCGTAGATGGTCAGCTCGTTGCCGCCCACCTCCATGATCTCCGGATCGTCGATTCCCGACTTGTCGTCGATGAGTTCGAGCTTGAAGGGCTCCTTCGCCAGCTCGGCGCGCGCGTCCTCGAGCGACTCGACGACGCGGCGGGAGAACCGCTGCGACCCCTTGATGATCTTCTTCATCCGCTTCTCGAGGCTCGCGAGGTCCTCGGGGGTGAACGGGCGATCGACGGCGAAGTCGTAGTAGAAGCCGTCCTTGATCGGCGGGCCGATGCCCAGCTTCGCCTCGGGGAATTCCTGCTGGACGGCCTGCGCGAGCACGTGGGCGGCGGAGTGACGGATGACGCTGCGGCCGTCGTCGGTGTTCGCCGCGACCGGCTCGACCTCGACGTCGGTGTCGGGCACCCAGGACAGGTCCTTGAGCTGGCCCTCGGCGTCACGGACCACGACGACGACGTCCGGACCCTTGCTCGGGTAGCCGGCCTCCCGAACCGCTGTACCGGCCGTAGTCCCCGCGGGCACCCGGACGAGGGCGGCTGGGGCGGCGGATGCGGGGGTGCTCACGGCGATGTTCTCCTAGGTGAGGTGTGCGGTGCAGACATGGTGAATGTGCCAGCCCATGTTATCGGCCCAGCAGTCACACCCAACCATGCGTCCGGCTAGAGCGGGCTCTCCAGCCACGGGTAGTCGAGGCCGATCCACGTTCCGACGAGACCGAACGTCCCGAGCAACCACAGCGTGGCGAGGACGACGACACACGTCAGCAGCGCGCCCGCCCCCTTGACCACCAGCGACTGCCGCGAGAACCAGTCCATGAACTTGTCGTAGCGCTGCCGCGCGTAGTGCAGCAGCCGGTGCGCCCACGCGAACTCGGATGCGAGGATCCCGAGTCCCGCGAACACGATCAGCCAGCCGGGGCCCGGATAGGGAATCGCGACGATGCCGGCGGCCAGCACCAGAGCCCCGATCACCCCCACCGCGATGCGGTACGCCAGGTTGAGGCTCGGCCGCGCCGCGATGTGCGCGCGCCACCGATGCCACCGGCTCTCCGCTTCCTGGAACGGGGACAGATCCGAGTCGTCCACGTCCACGCTCTCGGGCGCGGGTCCCGGCCGAGCTTCTCCGCTAGTCACCGCTCCAGCCTACCGACCGCGACCTGCGGCGGCGCGTCGTCGCACCGCCGCACCGCCCGCGGGTCATCCCTTCACACAGACGACCTGCCGCAGGTGGGCAACGACCTCGACGAGGTCGGCCTGCGCTTCGATCACCTGCTCGATGTCCTTGTAGGCGCCGGGGATCTCGTCGATCACGCCCGCGTCCTTACGCGATTCGACTCCGGACGTCTGCCGCACGAGGTCGTCGACGGTGAAGCGCTTCTTCGCCTTCGTGCGGCTCATCGTCCGTCCCGCCCCGTGCGATGCCGAATTGAAGGACAACTCGGATCCCAGGCCACGCACCACGTAGGAACCGGTGCCCATGGATCCGGGGATGAGTCCGAGATCACCCCGGCCGGCCCGGATCGCGCCCTTGCGGGTGACGAGCATCGGCTCGCCGTCGATGATCTCCTCCGACACATAGTTGTGGTGGCAGGAGATCGGCTCGTCGAATCGCACCGGCCTGCCGGGCAGGGCCTGCCGGAATGCCTGCATCACCAACGTGAGCATGACGGCACGGTTACGGGCCGCGTACTCCTGCGCCCACGTCAGGTCGTGGCGGTACGCGTCCATCTCCTTGCTGCCTGCGAGGAACACCGCGAGATCGCGATCGACCAGCCGCTGGTTGTGCGGCAACGCCCGCGCCACCGCGATGTGCCGCTCCGCCAGCTCCTTGCCGATGTTGCGCGACCCGGAGTGGAGCATCAGCCAGACCTCGTCGGCGTCCGACAGGCACACCTCGATGAAGTGGTTGCCGCCGCCGAGCGTCCCGATCTGCTTCATCGCCTTGGATTCGCGGGACTGGACGCCCGAATGCAGGTCACCGAATTCCTGCCAGAAGCGGTGCCAACCCTTCTTCACTCCCCCGGCGTCCGTGACGTCCAGTGCGCCGACGTTCACCGAACGCTCGTGCATGGCGAACCCGACCGGCACCGCGCGCTCGATGCGCGAACGCATCGAGCACAGGCTGTCGGGCAGATCGCTCGCGGTCACATCCGTCCGGACCGCCGTCATCCCGCACCCGATGTCGACGCCGACCGCCGCCGGGGCGACCGCCTCCCGCATCGCGATGACGGAACCGACCGTCGCCCCCTTGCCGACATGGACGTCGGGCATGACCCGCACACCGTGCACCCACGGCAAGTCGGCCATGTTCCGCAGCTGCTGCAACGCTGCCTGCTCGATGGTCCACTCTTCCGCCCACATCAAGGTGGGCGCGGTGGTGCCTTCCAGCGTCACGGGGAACATGGGACTCAGTCCTTCGATAGCGGATCACCCGGGGAATTTCGGCCGGCTGAGTTCATTGTCCGCCGCGCCGCAGAGCCGGAACAACCGATTATTCGGGTGCGCACACGAAAAAGAAGAGGGTGTTTCCGATTTCGGAAACACCCTCTTCTTCTTTTCTGTGGTCCCGGCTGGGATCGAACCAGCGACCTCCCCGGTGTGAACGGGACGCTCTTCCACTGAGCCACGGGACCGAAGCGCGCCAAACACTCGCGCTCGAACGAGTTGGAACATTAACACGACCGAGCGGCCGAACGAAAATCACGTCGTTGGGATTCGTGTCGACCCCCGCCCGCGGCACGTCCGCGACCCGGCGTCGTTCATGCGTAGTTCACCGTCTGATGCCTTGACCTGCAGATTTGTAACTATCGCGGATGGTCGGCTAATGTTCTCAACCGCACCACGGAGAACATTCTCCGCGAGTTACACGGTGCATGCGGACGTGGCGCAGCTGGTAGCGCACAACCTTGCCAAGGTTGGGGTCGCGGGTTCGAATCCCGTCGTCCGCTCGAGAGGTTGGACTCAACCTTCACGGTGGAGTGGCCGAGTGGTGAGGCAACGGCCTGCAAAGCCGTGCACACGGGTTCGATTCCCGTCTCCACCTCGCGCGATTAGCTCAGCGGGAGAGCGCTTCCCTGACACGGAAGAGGTCACTGGTTCAATCCCAGTATCGCGCACCGAGATAGATGATAGATGCACGACTGTTTTACTTGCTCGACCAGTGACGGCCCCCAGCCCGGGGGCTTTCACGAATGCGGACGTGGCGCAGCTGGTAGCGCACAACCTTGCCAAGGTTGGGGTCGCGGGTTCGAATCCCGTCGTCCGCTCTCTTTTCTCCATCCCGCGCGATTAGCTCAGCGGGAGAGCGCTTCCCTGACACGGAAGAGGTCACTGGTTCAATCCCAGTATCGCGCACCAGTTCACTTTCAACCGAACAGTTCACGACAGTTCAGCCCCGGTCCTCGACCGGGGCTGAACTGTTGTCCGGGTGTCAGGCGGGCTGGAGCCGGTTGGCGCCGGAGATCATCGCGCGCAGAGTCGATTCCGTGTGGGATTCACCGATTCCCATCGCCCAGAGCCTGATGCCGTCGCGCTCGCAGAGCAGAAATGTCGCGGTGCGGTGCCCGATCTCGTGCTGATGAAAAGACAGGATCTCCATCGCACACCCCGCGTCGTACAGCATCGAGGTCATGGCGGCCACCGGGCCGGGCGCGCTCGCAGCGGTCTTGCAGATCGATTCGCCGATACCGAGTGTCGCTTCGAAATCCCACATGCCGGGGCCGGTCTTCGTTTCCGACCAACTGCCCAGACGGAACGGTCCGGTGGACGGCGCGTAGACGGTCTCGAACGCGGTCCACGCCATTCCGGCGGATTCGGTGCGGAGTTCCCGTGGCAGCGACTTTCCGTGGCGCGCGGCGAACGGATCGGCGGCCGGTGTCGACGAGGGGAAGGATGAAGCGAAAGAAGTGTTGGTACTCATTCTCGTGGTCTTCCTGAAAGAAGGGAGGACCAACGCGTAGCTCAACGACCCGCAGCGAGGGGTCGGTCCGTATCAGACCCCGCTACGGCGGAGAACTACGAGAATGCGCTGCATGGATGACACTGTAAGCGACAACCGTCCGCAGAGACAACCCCGGTTCACGGTGTCGCGCCGACCACCGGCGAGGGGCGGGTGACGAAATCGTTACCACTGCATCTGGAACGTGAGGAATTCCTCATGTATCGTCGAACTTGCCATCCACCCCCCCGATGGCAATGAGCCCCAGCCATGACCCCCCATCCAAGGCTGGGGCTCAGTCTTGTTCCGGGCCCCTCACACCCCACTTTCGGACATTTGGCCCGCCGCCTCGGAGAACGCTGCACATCCCCGCAAAGTATTGGACACTCCCCCAATCGATCGGATGTCCTCTACCGAAGGCCGACTCTTATGACGGATTCACCACGCGCAGACGTGTCCGCGGACCACCGCTCGGCACGGATCGCCGCGGCGGGCGCATTCGGCCTGCAGGGTTTTCTCCTCGCGGCCGTCCTCACACAACTGCCGCAGTACCAGGACCGATTCGGGTTCGACGACACGGTCATCGTGGTCGCGGTCGTGACGGTGTCCCTCATCGCCGGGGCGGGAAGCGTCCTCGCCGAGCACCTGGCCCGCCGATTCTCCAGCAGATCGGCGCTGCAGCTCGGGCTCGCGACCATCGCGGTCGCCGGTGGCGCCGTCGGTTTCAGCCCGAACACCGCGGCGTTCTTCGTCTTCCTGTCCGTGTACGGCGCCGGGCTGGGCATCGTCGACGCCGCCGCCAACATGCAGGCGGTGTCGATCCAGCACGCGTACGGCCGTTTCATCCTGTCGTCGTTCCATGCGGTGTGGAGCGTCGGCGCGATTGCGGGTGCACTCTTCGTCGCCGCCACCTCCGCCCTCGACGTAACCGTGGCCGGCGCGCAACTGGTGGCGGCGCTCGTCGTGGCCGTCGGTCTCGCCGTCTGCGGCCCCCGGCTCCTCGCCCGTCAGGAGCCGGTGAGCAGCGCCCCGCCGGCGACCGGCCCTGTGCGCGTGCTGGTTCCGATTCGCCCGCTGCTCGCGCTCGGCACCGCGATGGCGTTGTTCTACGCCATCGATTTCGGTGTCGGCAACTGGTCCGCCCTGTACGTCCGGAACGTTCTGCTCGCGGACGCCGGCACGGCCGCCCTGGCACTGGCACTGGCCGCATACCAGTGCGCGGCTCTGGTGTCGCGTCTGACCGGCGACTTCTGGGTGGCGAAGTACGGCGAGATCGCCGTCGTCCGTGCGGGTTCGGCGGTCGGTGTCGCCGGATTGACGGTCGTCGTGCTGGCCCCGTCCCCGGCTGTCGCGATCGCCGGATTCCTCGTCGTTGGCCTCGGCGTGCCGGTCGTCGCTCCCCTGTGTTTCAGCGCCGCCGGCCGGCTGGCACCCACCGGCCAGGTGGACGACGTCGTGGCGCGGATCAACCTGTTCAACTACGTGGGCACGCTCGTGGGCGGGGCGATCGTCGGCGGCGTCGCCGCCGCGACCAGCCTGCGGATCGGGTTCGTGGTCCCGCTCCTGTTCGCGGTGGGGCTCGTCCTGCTCGCCCCCGCATTCGCCCCGGACCGGGACCGCGACGGGCAATCCGCGTGGACCCCGGATCGCGACTGACGGCAGATGTTCTACTTAGGACATGCCGACTCGGGGATGGTTCGTGATCACCGCGGCGATCGTCTACGTCGCGGTTCCGGTCTCGGCACGGTCCGCTCGTGGCGGCTCGCACACCCCAGGACGAACGAGTCGATCAAGACCGTTGCGGCAATCACCCTGCTGCGGGACAGTACGGGAATGACACTTCGGGAAGCGAAGGACGCGGTGGATCAGCTGTGACTGTCGAGATAGACCCGGCGGGGATCTGGGATTCCGAGGCGATCGCCGACGTCGCCGCGGCAACGTTCCCTCTTGCGTGCCCGCCCGGCGCGACACAGGACGACATCGCCGCCTTCATCGACGACGTGCTGTCGGCCGAACGGTTCTCGGAGTACCTCACCGACCCGAACCGCACCGTCCTGAAGGTCACCCACGGCGGGGCGATCGTCGGCTACGCGATGCTGGTCGACGGTGAACCCGCCGACCCGGATGTCGGCAGGGCCGTGACGCTGCGGCCGACCACCGAGATCAGCAAGCTGTACGTGCTACCCGGCAATCACGGGACCGGTGTCGCGTCCGCGCTGATGGACGCCATCGTCGAACGCGCCGTCGCCGCGGGGTGCGCCGGGCTGTGGCTCGGCGTCAACCAGGAGAATGTGCGCGCCCAGCGCTTCTACGCGAAGCACGGATTCACGCAGGTCGGAACGAAAACCTTCCTCGTCGGCACCCAACTGCACCACGATTTCGTGATGCAGCGGGCGCTGTGACGAGCTGGGTCAGCTCGCGGCGACCTCGAAGCGCGACAGCGCGAGCAGGCGCGACGTGGCACGCAGGTACTTCTTCCGGTACCCACCGGCCAGCATCTCGGGAGTGAAGATCGCGTCGAGCTTGGCCCCGGCCACGGTGACCGGGATGCTCGCGTCGTACAGGCGGTCGGCGAGGACCACCAGGCGCAGCGCGACCGACTGGTCCTCGGCGGGGTGCACGCCGTCCAGGAAGACGGCCGGGATGCCCTCGACCAGCTTGTTGTAGCGGGACGGGTGCAGCGTGCTGAGGTGCTTGCACAGCGCGTCGAAGTCGTCGAGCGTGGCGCCGGGGATGCTGTCGGCGCGCTCGGCGAGCTCCTCCGAGGAGATCGGGTCCGGGGCCGGCGGCAGGTCGCGGTGCCGGTAGTCGGGGCCGTCGACGCGGATCGTCTCGAAGATCGAGCCGAGCTTCTTGATCTCGCGCAGGAAGTCCTGCGCGGCGAAACGGCCCTCACCGAGCTGGCCGGGCAGCGTGTTCGACGTCGCCACGATGGACACGCCGCGCGCCGACAGTTCCGACAGCAGGCGGGACACCAGCATGGTGTCGCCCGGGTCGTCGAGTTCGAATTCGTCGATGCAGAGAACGCTGTGGTCGGACAGCTGCTCGACGGCCTTGTTGAAACCGAGGGCACCGACGACGTGCGTCAGCTCCACGAACGTGCCGAACGCCTTGGGCGACGGGACGCTGTGGAAGATCGAGGCCAGAAGGTGGGTCTTGCCGACGCCGAAGCCGCCGTCGAGGTAGAGACCGGCACCGGTGGCCTGCGTCTTCTTCCCGAACAGGCCGCGTCGTCCGCCGCTGCGGATCTTCACGACCTTCTTCGCGAACTCCTCGGCCGTCCGGACCGCGGCGGCCTGGCTGGGTTCTGCGGGATCGGGGATGTACGACGCGAAGCTCACCTCGTCGAACATGGCCGGGGGCACCATCTGAGCTACCAACTGATCAGCCGGTACCACGGGGCTGCGATCGACAAGACGTGCATGCATACAAGCAGGGTATCCACGTGTTGTGATCACCAACATGCACCGTGTACATATTGCGACATTTTTCACACCGGACAGCCCGCCTGCCCGCGAGGAGTCCAGTGAATCGACCGCGAACGCGCTGCGCGACCTGTACGCGTACCCGGCGGAGACCCCGCGGCCGTGGGTCCGGGTCAACTTCGTGAGCAGCATCGACGGCGCCGTCTCCGTCGACGGGGTCAGCGGGGCGCTCGGCACACCAGCGGACAGGCTGGTCTTCGCGACCCTGCGGGAGTTGGCCGACGTCGTGCTGGTCGGGGCCGGAACCGTCCGGGCGGAGAACTACGGCGGGGCGCGCATCGGTGCGGAGGGCAGGCGACGCCGGGTGGCGTCGGGGATGCCGGAGGTCCCGCCGATCGCCGTCGTGTCTGCTCGCGCCCACCTCGACCCGCGGTCACGCCTGTTCACCGACACCGAGGTGGCCCCGATCGTCGTCACGTGCACGGACGCCGACCCGGCGCGGGTCCGGGCTCTCGCGGACGCGGGTGCCCGGATCGTGACGGCCGGCGAGGGGCAGGTCACCGGCGACGGGCTGATCGCCGCCCTCGAGGATCTCGGACTGCGCCGGGTGCTCTGCGAGGGCGGCCCGAGCCTGTTCGGGCAGCTGACCGCGGACGACGCCGTCGACGAGGTCTGCCTGACCACGGCACCCGTCCTCGCCGGCGGGACCGCGGGTCGCGTCGCCACCTCGCCGGGTGCCCGGATCACCGCGATGACTCCCGCGCACATCCTCACCGACACCGACGGCACCGTCCTCACCAGATGGGTGCGGCTGCCCCGCCCGTAGGGGAACCTGGCAGGGTGGTCGCCATGCGCAGATCGGTGTTGCTCGCAATGGTTCTCGTGGTGTGCAGCGCGTGCGGAGCCGGACCGTCCAACCGGCCGCACGTGGCGGTCGAACGCGAGGGCGGCGGCAGCGAACCCACCGCGACCGAGACCGAGAACGCCGACGCTCCCCCACCCGTGTTGCAGACCCCGAAGAACGATCTGGCGTGGACCGACTGCACGCAGAGCACCCTCGGCGCCCTGGGCCCGGGAACGACGCCGCCCGCCGGGTTGATCTTCGAATGCGGCTCGTACGAGTCGGCCGTCGACGAGAGCGGCACCCTGCCCGGCTCCTTCACGATGGGTGCGATGCGGGCACGCCTCGCCGACACCCCCGAGAACGCGGCCCCGCTGGTGCTCACGTCGGGATCGGACCGGTCGTCGACCGCAACGCTCGCCGCGCTGAGTACCGGCGGTCTCACGTCCCTGCTGTCGACGCGACCGGTGGTCGCGGTGGACCGCCGCGGCATCGCCTCCTCGCAGGAGATCGAATGCCTCACCCCGGAGCTCCGCAGCAGCCTGGCGAATCTCGGGCAGTTCGATCCGGGGACGGGTGACCAGGTCGACAAGGTCACCGCGCTGGGCCGCGACGCCACCATCGCGTGCACCGACTACCTGCAGCCACAGGAACTCGCGTTCGACAGCACCCACGCCGCCGACGACATCGAGGAGCTGCGCCGCACCTGGGACGTCGATGCACTCGGGATCCTCGCCACCGGCAACGGCAGTGCAGTCGCGCTCAGCTACGCCGCCAAGTACCCCGATCGGGTCGGCCGGCTCGTCCTCGACTCCCCCGCCGTCACCACGGTGGATGCCGCGACCGCCACCGAACAGCAGGTCGCGGGTCAGGAGGCGGCGTTCGACGCGTTCGCCCGCCAGTGCACCGCTCTGAACTGCTCCCTCGGCGCCGATCCCCGCGCCGCGATGACCGACGCCGTCACCCGCGCCGCGAACGGCCAGATCCCGCGGGTCTCCGCGAACGCCCTCCTCACCGCGGTGTCCGGGTCGCTCGCCGCGGCGGGCGGCGACCAGCAGGGCCGCGTCCGCGCCCTGTCCGATGCGGTGTCCGCCGCCCTCGCCGGAAACACGGCGCCGATCCTGGCGGCGATCGCGCAGGCCGAGGCGGCCTACGAGGGCGACGGCCAGTTCATCACCCGCTGCACGGACGGCCAGCAGTGGCCCGCACCCGACCGCGTTCGCGAACTGCAGAAGCTGTGGGGAGAGCGGTTCCCGCTGTTCGGACCGAACGCCGCCGTCGGACTGCTGGCGTGCACCTCCTGGCCCGCGACCGCGCCGCCCGCCCTGCCCGGCGAGCTGACACTCCCGGTCCTGGTGCTGAGCGGCACCGCCGACCCGGTCGTCGGGAACGCCGGGGTGGGGACGGTGACGGGTGCCGTGTCGAGCGCAGGCGCCGCGACGGCGACCCTGACGTGGCACGGCAGCGGCCACCCCGCCACCCATTCGGACTGCGCGCAGAAGTCGATCGCCACCTACGTCGCGGACGGCGCGCTGCCCCCGGACGGCAGCGCCTGCCCCGCCTAGCCGACGTGTTCCGCCCGACACCCACAGGGGGTGCGTGACCGCACGTCAGAGCTTCTCGGTGTACCGTGCCGTGGTGTTCCTTCGACAACTCGAACCGCGCACCGGGCGGACTGCCAACGAGGTAATCAACTTCGCGCTGTGGCCGATCGCCGTCATGACCGTGCTGCATCGAGTGGTCGTCAAGGCGGTCAACGGGTACATCACCGACGACTTCCGACCGGTCTACAACGCGGCGCTGGCCTTCCTCAACGGCCGCCCCGTCTACGCCGCCAACTTCAACTGGGTCGATCCGCATTACCTGTATCCGCCGTCCGGCACCCTGCTGATGGCGCCGATCGCGGTGATCGACCCCGAGAAGTCCCGGTGGTTGTTCATCATCGCCAACGCGATCGCCATCGTGATCGCGTTGTACCTGCTCCTGCGGCTGTTCGGTCTGGGATTGAACTCCATCGCGGCCCCGATCCTGCTGCTCGCCACGTTCTCCTCCGAGACCGTCACCAACACCCTCGTCTTCACCAACATCAACGGTCTGGTCCTGCTCGGCGAGATCGCGTTCCTCGTGTTGCTGATGAAGCGCAAGGACATGTGGTCCGGTGTCGCCATCGGGCTGACGTTCGCGGTTAAACCGATCCTCGCCCCACTCCTGCTGCTGCCTCTGGTGCGCGGACAGTGGAAGGTGTTCGTCACCGCGATCGGCATTCCCCTGATCCTCACCGCCGTGGCGTGGCCGCTGTCCGCGGACCCGATGGACTTCGTGCGCCACACGGTGCCGTACCTGATGGAATCGCGCGACTACTTCAACAGCGCGATCGTCGGCAACGGCAAGTACTACGGCCTCCCCACCGCCCTGATCTGGGCCCTGCGCGGCGTCTTCACCGCCATCGTGCTCAGTTCCCTGTGGCTGCTCTACCGCTACTACCGCCACGACGAGCTGTTCTTCGTCGTCACCACGTCCGGGGTTCTGCTGACGGCGTCGTGGCTGCTCGGCTCGCTCGGCCAGATGTACTACTCGATGATGCTGTTCCCGCTCCTGATGTCCGTGGTACTGAAGAATTCGGTGATGCGGAACTGGCCGGCGTGGCTGGCCGTGTACGGGTTCATGAGTTACGACAGCTGGCTGTCGAGCCGGTTCATCGAGGCCGGCCGGACCGCCGAGTACATGAAGACCACGCTGGGGTGGAGCCTGATGCTCCTCGTCGTCTTCGGTGTGCTGACCGTCCGCTACGTCACCGCGCGGCGCGAGGGGCGACTCGACCGCGGCATCGACCCGGCGTTCCTCCTCGAACCGCACGAGAAGGCTTCCGGCACCCCGCCGCGGGAACCTGAACCGGACGAGCAGCCGCAGGTCGAGTCGGCCACCGCCAAGACGTAGGCCCCCGTCTCGCGCGGGCGTCGCGGCCGGAATCGGCGAAACGTATTAGCGTGGAGCCATGAGTTCGCAGCAGCAGGATCCCACGCAATCCGCCCCGAAGGTTGCTCTCTCCGACAGCGAGTGGCGCGAGAAACTGACTCCCGAGGAGTACGCCGTGCTGCGCCAGGCCGGTACCGAACGCCCCTTCGTCGGCGAGTACACCGACACGAAGACCGAAGGCGTCTACCACTGCCGGGCCTGTGGCGCCGAGCTGTTCCGCAGCACGGAGAAGTTCGAATCGCACTGCGGGTGGCCGTCGTTCTTCGATCCGGCCGACTCGGACGCCGTCATCCTCCGCGAGGACACGTCGCTGGGGATGCGCCGCGTCGAGGTGGTGTGCGGGACGTGCCACAGCCACCTGGGCCACGTCTTCGAGGGCGAGGGCTACCCCACCCCCACCGATCAGCGGTACTGCATCAATTCGATCTCGCTGACCCTGGAACCGACCGGCGAATGATCGTCGGTGGATCGAACGCCCGGATAGGCGGAAGCGCACCCTCGTAGCGTTCGATCTCGACGAGCACGTGCTGGCCCGTGCAGCCGTGGGCCAGTGACGACGTGCCCACGTCCGGGGTCAGCACGTTGGGGTTCCCGTGCACGCAGAGGGAATCCGGGTCGGTCGCGTCGAGCGGGTCGTACCAGGCTCCCGTCGACAGCTGGACCACACCGCGCCGGACGCCCTCGTCCACCACCACACCGGCGAGGCAGGCGCCGCGGTCGTTGAACACGCGGACGACGTCGCCGGCGGTGAGTCCGCGGTCGGCGGCGTCGTCCGGATGGATTCGGAGCGGTTCGCGGCCCCGGATCTTCGATTTCTGGCTGGTGCCGCCGTGGTCGAGTTGGCTGTGCAGGCGGGTGCGCGGCTGGTTGGCGATCAGGTGCAGCGGGAACTGCCGTGCCCGCCGGCCGCCCAGCCATTCCTCGGGCTCGTACCAGCGGGGGTGTCCGGCACAGTCGTCGTAGCCGAATCCGTCGATGTCGGCGGAGAAGATCTCGATCCGCCCGCTCGGGGTGGCGAGGGGGAATTTCACCGGATCGGTCCGGAAGTCGCCGAACAGGATCAGGTCGTCCTCGGTCCGCATCCGCACGTGGCCCTGCGTCCAGAAGTCGTCGAAACTCGGGGCGGGACCGCCGTCCGCGCGGACGAAGTCTCGCCACTGCCCGTACAGGTGCTCGAGCCACTGCTCGGACGAGCGGCCCTCGGTGAACTTCTCCCCGACACCCAGTTTCCGGGCGACGGCGGCGAACGTGTCGTAGTCGTCCCGCGCGTCGGCGTAGGGCCCGACGGCGGCGTGCATGGCGACGAGCAGCGGGTCGTTGCGGGTGCAGCTGAGGTCGGCCCGCTCGAGCGACGTGGTGGATGGGACGACGATGTCCGCGTGCCGGGCCATCGGCGTCCAGTAGGGGTCGTGGACGACGATCGTGTCGGGCCGGGCCAGCGCCCGGCGCAGACGGGGAATGTCCTGATGGTGGTGGAACGGGTTGCCGCCCGCCCAGTACAGCATCTTGATGTCCGGGTACGTCAGCCGCTGACCGTCGTAGTCGAACGGTGCGCCCGGGTTCAGGAGCATGTCCGAGATCGCGGCCACGGGGATGAAGTCGCGGACGGGGTTCAGCCCCTGGGGAAGCGTGGGCAGCGGGTACGGGACGGGGGCCAGCCCGGGTTCGTTCATGGAACCGTAGCCGTGGCCGAAACCGCCACCGGGTAGGCCGATCTGGCCCAGCATCGCGGCGAGAGTGACCCCCATCCACGGGGCCTGCTCACCGTGCCGCACCCTCTGCAGCGACCAGGTGACGGTCACCATCGTCCTGCCCGCCGCCATCCGCCGGGCGAGGGCGACGAGGTCCGCTGCGGCGATACCCGAGATCTGCTCGGCCCACGCGGGCGACTTCGGGACGCCGTCGGAGCGGCCGAGGAGGTAGTCCTCGAAGCGGTCGTAGCCGACGCAGTGGCTGCCCAGGAATGCCGTGTCGTGCAGGTCTTCCGTCGCGAGGACGTATGCCAGGGCGAGCATGATCGCGACATCGGTGCCGGGCACCGGGGCGTGTCGTTCGGCGGCGCCGTGCACGTCGTCGTGCAGCGGACTGAACGACACGATGGATCCGCCGCGGCGCCGGAGGGCGTCGAGTGCGTCGCGGGTGGGGTGGTCGCTGGTCCCGCCGTGATTGACGCCGGTGTTCTTGAGGGGGACGCCGCCGAAGCACACCATGAGATCGGTGTGCTCGGCGATGATCTTCCAGGACGTGGAGCGGGCGAACATCTTCCAGTGTGTGCCCACCACCCGGGGCATGATGACGCCCGTCGCGCCGAGCGAGTAGCTGTGCACCGATCGGGTGTAGCCACCGAGCATGTTCAGGAACCGGTGGACCTGGCTCTGGGCGTGATGGAACCGTCCGGCGCTGGCCCAGCCGTACGAACCGCCGTAGATCGCGCTGTTGCCGTGCGTGTCGACGACCCTGCGCAGTTCGTTCGCGAGCCGCTGGGTCACCTCCTCCCAGTCGACCGACACGAACTCGTCGGACCCTCGGGAACTACTGGGTCCCGGGCCGTTCTCGAGCCACCCGCGGCGCACCACCGGGCCGGTGATCCGCGTCTTGCTGCGGACCGACCCGGCGATGTTGCCCAGCACCGGTGACGGATTCGCGTCACCGGTGTACGGGTGGGCGGCGACGACGTCGCCGTCGGCGACCTCGGCCTCGAACATGCCCCAGTGCGACATGTGCTGGTAGCGGGGCGCGGTGCGCGCCCCGTCGGCGTCATTCATCTGTGCTGTGTCAGATCACGGCAGAGCGGTGATGAGCTTCTCCACATCCACCCGCGGGCCGGTGAAGAAGGGCACCTCCTCGCGGACGTGCAGACGGGCCTCGGTGGCGCGCAGATCGCGCATCAGGTCGACGATGCGGTACAGCTCGGGCGCCTCGAACGCGAGAATCCACTCGTAGTCGCCGAGCGCGAACGAGGGCACGGTGTTGGCGCGGACGTCCTTGTACGTGCGGGCCGCCATACCGTGGTCGGCGAGCATCTTGCGCCGCTCCTCGTCGGGCAGCAGATACCACTCGTAGGAGCGGACGAACGGGTACACGCAGATGTAGTTGCCCGGGTCCTCACCGGCCAGGAACGCCGGAATGTGGCTCTTGTTGAATTCGGCGGGACGGTGGCACGCGACGTTGCTCCACACAGGCTTGCTCGCGCGGCCCAGTGCGGTGGTGCGGCGGAAGTCGGCGTAGGTGGCCTGGAGGGCTTCGATGCTCGCCGAGTGCGTCCAGATCATGAAGTCGGCGTCGGCTCGCAGGCCGGCCACGTCGTAGAGCCCGCGCACCACGACGCCCTTGTCGGCCTGACCTTCGAAGAAGATCCGCGCCTCCTTGATCACAGCTTCCCGGTCGTCCCCGAGTACACCGGGTTCCACCTGGAACACCGAGAACATGAGGTAGCGGATTTCAGAGTTCAATGCGTCGAAGTCGAGGCGTGCCATGGGTCTATCGTGCCACTCGCCCGGCGAGCCGTGCAGCCGCCGTCGTCGCAGCGGCCACACACGCGGGAACACCGACCCCGTGGAGGAGTGCCCCGGACACCTCGAGACCGTCCAGACCTGCGACTTCCTGCTCGATCACCGCCACCCGGTCGAGATGGCCGGGACCGTACTGCGGCAGGCCGCCGTGCCAGCGCTGGACGTGTACCGCGACGGGCTCCGCGGTCACCGCCGTGACGGTCGCGAGATCCTGCCGGGCGGCGGCGATCAACTCGTCGTCGGGTGTGTCGACGACGGCGGCGTCGCCGAACCGTCCGAACGAGGCCCGGACGAGAGTCACCTCCCGCTCGGCGAGGTGCGGCCACTTGCGGCTCGACAGGGTGAACGCTTTCGCGCCGAGCGCGGCGTCGGTGGCGACGAGGATCCCGGAGTTCTGCGGGAGGTCGACCCGGATCGGCAGCGCCAGCGCGACGACCGCCGAGGAGGCCAGTGGGATGTCCGCGGCGGCCGCCGACGCGCGGGGGGCGATGCCGGCGAGCAGGTCGGCCAGTTGCGGGGCGGGCACGGCGAGGACGACCCCGTCGACGCGGCCCACGGGGTCTGCCGACCAGCCGTCGCCGTCCCGGCCGAGTGTCCGGATCCGCTCGTGCACGATCTCCGCCGACGCGGCCTCCGTCAGGGCGCGCAGCAGGACGCCGTAGCCGTCGCGCAGCGCCCCGAACACGGGCCCGGGGGTCGGGGCGGGGAGGGCGTCCGCCACGGCCGCGGACAGGCTCGTGGCGCCGCGGTCGAGCGCCGCCGCGAGAGTGGGCAGGGCGGCGCGGACGCCGATGGTGTCCGCGAGACCCGAATAGACCCCTCCGAGAAGCGGATCCACCGACCGCTGGACCACCTGCGCGCCGAACCGGTCGCCGACCAGTGCACCGACGGCGATGTCCGCGCCCGGTGTCCAGTCGAAGGGCACCGTCCGCTCCCCCGCCATGCGCGCGAGCGTCCGGTCGTCGACGAGACCGCGCAGGCTGTTTCCGTCCGCCGGGATCCCCATGAGGGTGTCGGCGGGCAGCGGGTGCAGCGCGTCCTCGGACCAGATGAGCGGCCGCAGTCCCGCCGGATACACCAGCTGGTCGGAGAGGCCGAGTTCGCCGAGCAGCGCCGGGAGTTCCGGTCGCCGCGCGATGAAGGCTTCCGCCCCGACGTCGACGGGTTCCCCCGCCAGGTCCACCGTGCGCAGCTTGCCGCCGATCCGCTCCGCGCCGTCGGCGAGGATGATCCGGGCATCGGCGCCGAGCCGTTGCCGCAGCCGGTACGCGGCGACGAGCCCGGAGATGCCGCCGCCGACGACGAGAACGTTCGGCGACGACCCGGTCACAGTGAATGCACCAGCTCGACCAGCGCGGTCAGCGCGCCCGGGTCGGTGTCGGGCAGCACGCCGTGCCCGAGGTTGAAGATGTGTCCCGTCGCGCCGGCGGCGAGGGCGGCGTCCGCTTCCGCGGTGATGCGGCGGACCTGCTTCTCGACGGCCGCCGGTCCCGCGAACAGCACCGCGGGGTCGAGGTTGCCCTGGAGCGCCTTGCCCGGGCCGACCCGGCGCGCCGCCACGTCCAGGGGGATGCGCCAGTCGACACCCACCACGTCGGCGCCCGCTTCGCCCATCGCGCCGAGCAGTTCACCGGTTCCGACACCGAAATGGATGCGCGGCACCTTCGCGCTCTCCACCTCCGCGAACACCCGCTCGGAGTGGGGCAGCACGAATTCCCGGTACTCGGCGAGGGACAACGCGCCGGCCCACGAGTCGAACAACTGGATCGCGTCGACGCCGGCGCGCAGCTGGGTCTGCAGGAAGGTGATGGTGGTGTCGGCGAGGGTGCCGAGCAGCGCGTGCCACGTCCGGGGGTCGGAGTGCATCAGCGCCTTCGTGCGCTCGTGATTGCGGCTCGGACCGCCCTCGACCAGGTACGAGGCGAGGGTGAACGGGGCTCCGGCGAAGCCGATCAGCGGCGTCGAGCCGAGTTCCGCGGTGAGCAGCTGCACGGCCTGCGCGACGGCGCCGACCTCTTCCGGCACGAGGCGCGGCAGGGCGGCGACGTCCGCGATCGACCGGACCGGGTTCGCGACGACGGGACCGGTGCCGGCGACGATGTCGAGATCGATACCGGCGGCCTTGAGCGGCACCACGATGTCGGAGAACAGGATCGCGGCGTCGACGCCGTGCCTGCGCACCGGCTGCATGGTGATCTCGCAGACGAGTGCCGGATCGAAGCACGACTCGAGCATCCCGATCCCCGATCGGATCTCGCGGTACTCGGGAAGCGAGCGGCCCGCCTGCCGCATGAACCACACCGGGCGACGGCCGGGGGTACGGCCTTCCGCGGCCGCCAGGAGGGGCGCGTCGGGGAGCACCCGCCTCGCGGCGTACGTCGCCCGTTCGCTCATGCCTGCATTGGTGCTTTCCAACCCGCTCATCGGTCCTCGCGCTCTCTGCCTGCTCGAATTTCGGCAGCTCTCATGCTGCCATGCCGGGACTCCGCCGCCGATCGGCCCTGCTCGGCGCGCCTCCGACGAGATGTCTGGGTCCGGGTCTAACGTCCCGAGCTGTGACGACTTCGGGATCGCCCGCCGAACCGGCCGAGTTCCGCGCCGCGGTCGAAGCGATGAATTCCGCGCAGGTTCGCGCGGACATCGAGCTGGGCCCCATCCGGCCCCCGCAACGGCTCGCGCCGTACAGCTACGCCGTCGGCGCAGAGGTCGTGCACGAGGACACCGGGGTCGTCGCCGAACAGAGCGAGGGTGACGCGTTCGGCAGGCTGATCCTCCTGTTCGACCCCGAGGGTGACGAGGCCTGGAACGGCACGATGCGGCTGGTCGCCTACGTTCAGGCCGATCTCGACGCCGCCGTGGCGTCCGACCCGCTGCTTCCCGAAGTGGCGTGGAGTTGGCTCGTCGACGCACTCGAGTCGCGCCACGAACCTCTCAACGCGCTCGGCGGGACGGTGACGGCGACGACGTCGGTGCGCTACGGCGACATCGCCGGTCCCCCGCATGCGCATCAGCTGGAACTGCGCGCGTCGTGGACGGCGACATCGGTCGAACTGGCGACGCACGTCGAGGCGTTCTGCGAGGTCCTGGCGTATGCGGCCGGTCTGCCGCCCGCCGGGGTGTCGCAGCTGCGGACGCTGGGCGGCAAATAGTCAGGCCGATTCCGTGCCCGCCGCGGGCACGTCGGTGGTGGCGCTGCGCGACCATTCCAGGAATCGCCCGACCGCCTGCGTGACGGAGATGCTGCGGATCGAGGGGAACACGTCGAACGCGTGCTGCGCGCCCTTCAGTTCGGCGTAGACGACGGGGTTGTCGGACACCTGGCGGAGTTCGTCGACGAAGATCCGCGCCTCGGCGACGGGGATCAGCGAATCGCTCGTGCCGTGGATCACGAAGAACGGCGGTGCGTCCGCCCGGAGGTGCGCGAGCGGGGACGCGGCCCGGTAGTCGTCGGGGAACGTGGCCTGCTTGCCGAGCACCATCGGCATCAGTCCGGAGTGCACGCGCTGGAGGACGGCCTTGATTCCGGTGTCGCCGGCGATGTCGTAGACCCCGTAGTACGGGACACACGCCTGAACCGATGTGTCGACGTCCTCGAAGCCCGGCTGCAAGTGACTGTCGTTCGCGGTGAGTGCCACCATGGCGGCGAGGTGGCCGCCCGCGGAACCACCTGTGACGGCGATGAAGTCGGGGTTGCCGCCGTATTCCTCGACGTGCTCCCGGAGCCAGGCCAGCGCCTGCTTGATCGCGATCAGGTGTTCGGGCCACTTCGCCTTCGGCGACAGCGGGTAGTTGACGGCCGCGCACACCCACCCCCGCGAGGCCATCTCGAGCATGAGCGGCAGACCCTGTTGATCCTTGTTCCCGATCACCCATCCCCCGCCGTGGATCTGCAGGAGGACCGGGCTCTTCGACGGCAGATCCTGCCGGTGATAGATGTCGAGGCGGGCCCGCCGCCCGCCCGGCCCGTACGCGAGGTTGCGGACCCGGGTGACCGCCTTGTTGCGCATCCAGAACGGGTTGAGGAGTTGCCGCCACACCGGTCGCCCGGGGTGTTCGATGGCTGCGTCGCGGTCGGTGTAGTTCTCGCCGAGCGTGTCGACGAGCGCGGATTCGGCTTCCGCTCCGGCGCCGCGGCCGGTGGCGATCACGGCGGCGAGCCCGGCGGCGGATGCGGCGGCCAACGCGAGGCCGACACGGTCGCTTCGGGTTCGTGTTCCGTGCCGCGCGGCGTGCTGGGCGGCGTCGGCCGCGGTCACGGCGAGCAGGTGCGGCGCGAGTTCGGTGGTGAGCCACCCCGAGAAGAACGCGACCACCGACGTGGGCGCACCGGGCAGGGGACGCAGGGCGTTGGCGGCGAGTGCGGCGCCGACGGCCTGCCGGAGAACGAAGCCTCGGGTCATACCTCCAACCGTAGAACATGTTCTAATCGATCGGTTGCCCACCCCAGCCGGCGGACGCCGGATCGAGAACGAGACGGAGCCGCCAATCGTGGGGCAGGCCACGGCGACGACCTCACACTTTCACGATTCGATGGACCACAATCTAGAACGTGTTCTAGTATCGGGAGTATGCAGCGACTCAGCGGTCTCGACGCGTCCTTCCTCTACCTCGAAACGTCGACGCAACTCCTCCACGTCTGCGGAGTCATCGTTCTCGACGCGTCGACGGTTCCGGGCGGCTACACGTTCGCCCAGCTCAAGGCGGAACTCGGCGCGCGCACCGAGGCGATTCCCTCGTTCCGGCGCAAGCTGCAGGACTCGAAGTTCAACCTCGACCACCCCGTGTGGGTCGAGGACACCGACTTCGACATCGACCGGCACTGCCACCGCGTCGCGCTCCCCGCCCCCGGCGGCCGCGACGAGCTGGCCGAACTGTGCGGTGACATCGCAGGCATTCCCCTCGACCGCGCCCGGCCGCTGTGGGAGATGTGGGTGATCGAGGGTCTCGAGGACGGCTCCGTCGCCGTCATGTCGAAGATGCACCACGCCGGGGTCGATGGCATCACCGGCGCCAACATGATGGCCCAGCTGTGCGGCCTCGAACCGGACGCACCACGCCCCGGCCCCGACGAGTCCGCCGAGAGCGCCGGGCAGGCCAGCACACTCGACATCGCCGTCGGCGGGCTGCTCGCCGTCGCGTCCCGGCCCGCGAAACTGCTGAGGATCGTCCCGCAGAGCCTGACACTGCTGCCCCGCTGGATCGGCCGGGCCCGCCGCGGCGCCGCGATGCCCGCGCCGTTCACCGCGCCGCGCACGTCCCTGAACGGCACGTTGACCAGTCACCGCAATCTCGCGTTCACCCAGCTCGACCTCGAGAAGGTCAAGACGGTCAAGGACGCGTTCGACGTCAAGGTCAACGACGTGGTGCTCGCACTGTGCTCGGGCGCACTGCGCAAGTACCTGCAAGACCGCCGGGAGCTGCCCGACAAGTCGCTGGTCGCCATCGTCCCGGTCTCGGTCCACGGAAAGTCGGACCGGCCGGGCACCAACCAGGTTTCCGGCATGTTCACTCAACTCGGCACCCAGATCGAGGATCCGGCCGAACGCCTGCTCGCGATCGGCGAGCACAACTCGACGTCGAAGGAACACAACGAAACCCTCGGCGCGAGCCTGCTGCAGGACTGGTCCCAGTTCGCCGGGCAGGCCGTGTTCGGCACCGCCATGCGCCTCTACTCGACCCTCGGCCTGGCGGAACGGCATCCGGTGGTCCACAACCTGGTGATCTCCAACGTGCCCGGGCCGTCGGTCCCGCTGTACTTCCTGGGCGCGCTGATCAAGGCGATGTATCCGCTGGGACCGATCTTCCACGGCGCCGGGCTCAACGTCACGGTGATGTCGCTGAACGGTCAGCTCGACGTCGGCCTGATGAGCTGCCCGGAACTCGCACCCCACCTCTGGGACCTCGTCGACGCGTTTCCCGCGGCGTTGGACGAGCTCGTCGAGGCAGCGGGGAACCGGTCGTGAACCCGCCGGTGCGCTGCGGGAATCCCGAAGCGACGTAGAGTCAGCTGTCATGTCCGAAGTCACCGACGACGCCTCGTCACCCGGCCCCGCCGAAGAGCCCGGCCGGCAGATCGTTCCCCTGCTCGCACCCCGGGACGGCGTGCCCGACGTCGTGACCACGGCGGAGGGTGTCGCGAAGGCCGCGGCCGCGCTGAGCGAGGGCACCGGGCCGCTGGCCGTCGACGCCGAGCGGGCGTCCGGCTTCCGCTATTCGGCGCGGGCGTATCTCGTGCAGTTGCGCCGGGAGGGTGCGGGGACGGTGCTCCTCGACCCGATCCCCACCGCCGCCGATCTCGCCCCGCTGGCGGAGGTGATCAACCCGCTGGAGTGGATCCTGCACTCCGCGGACCAGGATCTGCCGGGGCTCGCGGAGATCGGTCTGGCTCCGGCGACACTGTTCGACACCGAACTGGCGGGGCGCCTCGCCGGGTTCGAACGGGTCGGTCTCGCCGCGATCGTCGAGCGGACGCTGGGCCTCGAACTGCGGAAGGGTCACGGCGCCGCCGACTGGTCGAAGCGGCCGCTGCCCGATTCCTGGTTGAACTATGCGGCCCTCGATGTCGAGGTTCTCGTCGAGTTGCGGAACGTGATGGCCGCGGAACTCGACGGGCAGGGCAAGAGCGAGTGGGCTGCACAGGAATTCGAGCACATCCGGCTCGCGGGGCCCCCGAAGCCCAAGGCCGACCGCTGGCGGCGGACGTCGCACATCACGTCGCTGAAGACGCAGCGGCAACTCGCCGCCGCCCGCTCGCTGTGGCAGGCCCGCGAGGACCTCGCCCGCAAACGCGACGTCTCCCCCAGCCGGGTCCTGCCGGATGCGGCGATCATCGACGCTGCGACGAAGGACCCGCGGAGCATCGAGGCACTCCGGGCGCTGCCCGTCTTCGGCGGTCCCCGTCAGCGGCGGCACTCCCGGATCTGGCTGCAGGCGCTCGAGGATGCCCGGGCGCTGCCGGACACCGAACTGCCACCGAAGACCCCGCCGTTCACGGGACCGCCGCCGGCGAGCCGGTGGGCGCGGCACGACCCCGACGCCGCCGAGCGGCTGACGGCGGCCCGCGCCGCGCTGGCCGCTCTCGGCGAGGAGGTGTCGGTGCCGGTGGAGAACCTGGTGACCCCGGAACTCGTCCGCAGGTTGTGCTGGGACTGGTCGGCCCCCGAGGGCGGCGACGTCGAGTCGGCGATCGACCGGGTGCTCGACGCGGGCGGTGCCCGCCCCTGGCAGCGGATGCTGACGGTGCCCGTGCTGGCGAGCGCGCTGCTCTCCGCCGCCGAGCAGAAGGGTTCCGGCGACTGATCGACTGCACCGACGCGCGGGGTGAGCGCGTGAATTCCCGATGAGGTACCCATTAAGTTACCCGCGAGTAACGGTAGGGGTACGCTGGTCTGGAGGCCGGACGCCTGGCCGTGATCCGGAACCAAACTGCTCCATCAGGAGGAATTCGCGTGGCTCCATCCACCACAACCCAACGCAACGTCGTGTTCGTCGACGGCATCCGCACTCCGTTCGGCAAGGCCGGCCCCAAGGGCATCTACGCGGAGACCCGCGCGGACGACCTCGTCGTCAAGACCATCCGCGAGCTGCTTCGCCGTAATCCGCAGCTCGACCCCGCGCGCATCGACGAGGTCGCCATCGCCGCGACCACCCAGACGGGCGATCAGGGTCTCACCATCGGCCGCACCTCCGCGATCCTGGCCGGGCTCCCCGAGACCGTCCCCGGTTTCGCGATCGACCGCATGTGCGCCGGCGCCATGACGTCCGTCACCACCACCGCGTCGGGCATCGGCTTCGGCCAGTACGACGTGGTGATCGCGGGCGGCGTCGAGCACATGGGCCGCCACCCGATGGGCGAAGGCGCAGACCCGAACCCCCGGTTCCTCGCCGACCGCCTCGTCGACCCCAGCGCGCTCGTCATGGGCAACACGGCCGAGAACCTGCACGACCGGTTCCCGACCATCACCAAGGACCGCACCGACGCGTACGCCGTCGCGAGCCAGAACAAGTACGAGGCCGCCCGCAAGGCCGGCTTCATCGCCGACACCCTCGTGCCCGTCGCCACCCGCTCCGCCGCCGGCTGGGGTCTGGCCACCGAGGACGAGCCGCCGCGTCCGGGCACCACGCTCGAGGACCTCGGCAAGCTGAAGACGCCGTTCCGTCCCGCGGGCCGGATCACCGCGGGTAACGCGGCCGGTCTGAACGACGGCGCGACCGCCGCCCTCCTCGCCGGTGAGGACACCGCGCTCGAACTCGGACTGCCGATCGGCATGCGCATGGTCGGATTCGCGTTCCAGGGCGTCGACCCCGCAGTCATGGGCATCGGCCCGGTGCCGGCCACCGAGAAGCTGCTTGCCCGCACCGGCCTGAAGATCGAGGACATCGGTCTGTTCGAGATCAACGAGGCCTTCGCCGTTCAGGTCCTCGCGTTCCTCGAGCACTACGGCATCGCCGACGACGATCCGCGCGTCAACCAGTGGGGCGGCGCCATCGCGTGCGGCCACCCCCTCGCGTCCTCCGGCGTCCGCCTGATGACCCAGCTGTCCCGCCAATTCGCCCAGCGCCCCGACGTCCGCTACGGCCTGACCACGATGTGCATCGGTCTGGGCATGGGCGGAACCGTGATCTGGGAGAACCCGAACTTCGATGGAGCCAAGTAGATGACCGACATTGCAACGGCATTCGCCGACGAGGTCGTGACCAACGCGTACACCAAGATCGTCGCCGTACCCGGCATCGAGGGCCCGGTCGCGCTGATCACCCTCGACAACGGTTTCGACCACACCAAGCCGTCGTCGTTCGGCCCGGGCGGTCTGAAGGCCCTCGACGCCGCACTGGACGAGGCGTTCGCGGCCCATCCCGTCGCGATCGCGATCACCGGCAAGCCCTTCATCTTCGCCGCCGGCGCGGACCTCAAGGGCGTTCCGAGCATCACGAACCGTGACCAGGCGCTCGAACTCGGCCGGCTCGGGCACAAGGTGTTCCGCCGGCTGCGCGAATCGTCCGTGCCGACGTTCGCGTTCGTCAACGGCGTCGCACTCGGCGGCGGGCTCGAGGTCGCGCTGCACAGCCACTACCGCACCGCATCCGAGAGCGCGGGCGCACTGGGTCTGCCCGAGACGTTCCTCGGACTGGTTCCGGGCTGGGGCGGAACGCAGTTGCTGCCCAACCTCATCGGCCCCTCGAACGCCGTCACCGTCGTGCTCGAGAACGCGCTGAACCAGAACAAGACGCTCAACCCGAAGAAGGCCCTCGAACTCGGCGTCGTCGACGCGGTGTTCGGTTCGGCCGACTTCCTCGAGCAGTCGTTCGCCTGGGCCGCGCAGGTCCTGGCCGGCGAGATCACCCCGGCGCGTCCCGAGATCGACCGGGGCAAAAGCTGGGACGACGCGATCGCCCGCGCGAAGGCGATCGTCGAGGGCAAGACCAAGAACAACGCCCCCGGACCGGTCAAGGCCGTCGAGCTCCTCGAGCTGGCCCGGACCACCGATCTCACCGATCCCGCGTCGCTCGACAAGGGCTTCGCCGCCGAGGACGAGGCGCTCGCCGACCTGCTGCTCGCCGACGAGCTCCGCGCGGGCCTGTACGCGTTCGACCTGGTCAACAAGCGTGCCAAGCGTCCCGCTGGCGCACCGGACAAGTCCCTCGCCCGCAAGGTCACCGGCGTCGGCATCGTCGGTGCCGGTCTGATGGCCAGCCAGCTCGCGATGCTGTTCGTCCGCCAGCTCAAGGTGCCTGTCATCCTCACCGACATCGACCAGGAACGCATCGACAAGGGTGTGGGCTACGTCCACGGCGAGATCGACAAGCTGCAGGGCAAGGGCCGGTTGTCCCCGGACGCGGCGAACCGTCTCAAGGGTCTCGTGTCCGGCTCGCTGGACAAGGCCGCGTTCGCGAAGGCCGACTTCGTGATCGAGGCCGTGTTCGAGAACCTCGATTTGAAGAAGAAGATCTTCGCGGAACTCGAGGAGCACATCGCCCCGGAGACGATCCTGGCGACCAACACGTCCTCGCTGTCGATCACCAAGATGGCCGCGGACCTGAAGCACCCAGAGCGGGTGGTCGGCTTCCACTTCTTCAACCCGGTCGCCGTGCTGCCGCTGCTCGAGGTCATCAAGGGCGAGAAGACCGACGACGCCACCCTGGCAACGGCATTCGCCACCGCCAAGGCGCTCAAGAAGTCGGCCGTCGGCTCCGCCGACCTGCCCGGGTTCGTCTTCAACCGGCTCCTGATCCGCACCCTCGGTGAGGTCATGAACGCGGTCGACGAGGGCACCCCGTTCGAGGTGGCCGACAACGCCATCGCCGAACTCGGCATGCCGATGACCCCCTTCACCCTGCTGGCCCTCGTCGGGCCTGCGGTTGCGCTGCACACCGGCGAGACCCTCGCCGAGGCGTACCCCGAGCGCTTCCACAACTCCCCCGGACTCGAGGCGCTGGTCGAGGCCAAGAAGTCGGCGGTGTGGAGTTACGGTGCCGACGGCAAGCAGGTCGTCGACCCCGAGGTCGCCGAACTGTGGAAGCAGGGCGACAAAGCGTCCACGTCCGAAGAGGTTCTGGAGCGCACGCGTCGCGCGTTCGCCGAGGAGATCCAGATCATGCTCGACGAGGGTGTCGTCGCCGCGGCCGAGGACATCGACCTCTGCCTGATCCTGGGCGGCGGATTCGGCTTCTGGAACGGTGGCATCACGCCGTACCTGGACCGCACCGGCACGTCCGAGGCCGTCAACGGCAAGCGGTTCCTGGCACCGGGCGTCGCGAGCGTCTGACCCGGAGGTGAGTGGCANCGGCACACATTGCCACTCACCTGCTCAGGACACGGGGACGTGATCGGCGGCGACGAGCGCCTGGCGGGCGTACGCCCGCACGTCGGCGTCCGTGTCCTCGAGGGCCGTGGTCAGCGCGCCGACGGCGGCGCGGTCGCCGGACCACCGGCCGAGCGCGAGGACGGCGGCCTTGCGCACGTCGAGGTGCGCATCCGTCAGGGCGTCCGCCAGCGCGGGCACCGCGAGTTCGGGGTCCGCTCCGGCGAGTGCCCGTGCGGCTCCCTGCCGGATCTGCCAGGCCGACTCCCGTAGCGCCGCCGTCGCGACGGTCACGTCGTCACCGTCGCAGCCCAGACTCGCGAACGCCGTGAGCGCGGCAGCGCGCACCAGCGGGTCGCGGTCGCCGGCCAGTGCGCGCACGGTGTCGACACCACCGATCCCGATGGTGGCCAGGCCGTGCGCGACGGTGATCCGCACTTCGCGGTTCTCGTCGTGTGCCCCCGCTGCCACCGATTCCCACCGGTCCAGCGAGACCAGCGCCCGCACCGCTTCGATCCGGACGTGGTGATCGCCGTCGGACAGCGCCGTCAGGAACTGCTCCGCCGAACCGGCGTGCAGCGCGCGTAATACGTCGACCACGGCGGCCCGGACCACGGCGTCACCCGACCCCAGGTGGTCGGCCAGTCCGTCCGCGGACGGCAGCACCTCGACGAGTTCGCGCAGGCCGTCGGCGGCAGCGCGGCGCACCGTCACCGCACCGTCACCGAGGGCGTCGACGAGTGCCGCCCCGAATCCGTCGGGGGTTCCTTCCGTCAGCACCGAGAGGGCCGTGACGCGGACCTGCGGGTCGGCGTCGGCCAGATACGGTGCGAGTTCGGCGACACTCGGCGCGTCGAGTCCGAGGACCGCGACGATGGCCGGTGACGACGGCTCCTGCCGGACCGGCGACGCGATGCGCGAGCGCTCCTCCACCGGGGCACGCCCCCCGACCAGCGGCGGCTGCGCGACGGGTACGACCGTCCGGTCCACCGGCGGAAGGGAATCGAGTCCGGGCACCGGCACGAAGTACGGCTCCACCGGGCGCTTGAGGAATTCCATGTCGCCGTTCTCGCCGCGCCGCAGATTCAGGTGGTATCCCCATTCGTCGTCCCGCTGCTCCGGGAGATCCGCCCGTTCGTGGTAGAGCCCCCATCGACTTTCGGTCCTGGTGAGGGAGCTGCGGGACGCCATTTCCGCGCAGTCCCGGATGAACGTGACCTCCGCGCAGCGCATCAGCTCGTGCGGGGTGGTCGCGCCCATCCCGGCGATCTCCCCCGCCATCCGGTCGAACGCCTCGACGGCGATCGACAGCTTCGTCGCCGTCTTCGGCGGCGCGACATAGTCGTTGACGAAGCGGCGCAGCTTGTACTCGACCTGCGGCTGCGGCGGCCCGTCCGGGTTGCGCAGCGGCCGGTAGATCAGCTCGTGCGCGGCGGCCAGTTGCTCCGCGGGCAGCGCCGTCGGCGCCTCGACGCCGGGCAGGGTGCCGGTGGCGTGCGCTCCGGCGAGGTCGCCGTAGACGAAGGCGCCGATCATGTAGTTGTGGGGGACGCACGCGAGGTCGCCTGCCGCGTACAGGCCGGGGACGGTGGTCGCGCCGTGCTCGTCCACCCACACCCCGGACGCGGAATGTCCGCTGCACAAGCCGATCTCGGAGATGTGCATCTCGATGTCGTGGCTGCGGTAGTCGTGGCCGCGGTTCGCGTGGAACGTGCCGCGGGTGGGGCGTTCGGTGGTGTGCAGGATCGATTCGAGCGTGTCGAGGGTTTCCTCCGGGAGGTGGCTGACCTTCAGATAGATGGGACCGCGGGCGGATTCGATCTCGCTCTTGACCTCGCTCATCATCTGCCCCGACCAGTAGTCGGAGTCGACGAACCGCTCCCCCTCGGCGTTCACCTGGTAGCCGCCGAACGGGTTCGCGACGTACGCGCACGCCGGACCGTTGTAGTCCTTGATCAGCGGGTTGATCTGGAAGCATTCGATGCCGCTCAGTTCGGCTCCCGCGTGATAGGCCATCGAGTAACCGTCACCGGCGTTGGTCGGGTTCTCGTACGTGCCGTAGAGGTACCCCGACGCGGGGAGCCCGAGCCGGCCACACGGACCGGTCGCGAGGATCACCGCCTTCGCCCCGACCGCGACGAACTCGCCGGTGCGGGTGTTCAGCGCCGCGGCCCCGACGGCACGGCCGTTCTCCGTCAGCACCCGGACGGGCATCAGGCGGTTCTCGATGCGGATCTTCTCCCGCATCTTCCGCTGCCGCAGCACCCGGTAGAGGGCCTTCTTCACGTCCTTGCCCTCGGGCATCGGCAGCACGTACGAGCCGGAGCGGTGTACCCGGCGGACCGCGTACTCGCCGTACTCGTCCTTCTCGAACTTCACGCCGTACTTCTCGAGGCGCTGCACCATCGCGAATCCGCGGGTCGCCGTCTGGTACACGGTCCGCTGGTTGACGATTCCGTCGTTGGCTCTGGTGATCTCGGCGACGTAGTCCTCGGGTTCGGCCTTGCCGGGGATGACGGCGTTGTTGACGCCGTCCATTCCCATTGCGAGCGCGCCGGAATGGCGCACGTGTGCCTTCTCGAGCAGGAGCACGTTCGCGCCGTTCTCGGCGGCGGTCAGCGCCGCCATCGTGCCGGCGGTGCCGCCACCGATCACGAGCACGTCGCAATCGAGACGGACGGCGTCGGCGAGGTCGGGGATGTCCATCAGGTCTCCGAAGTGTGGTTCAGTGCGGCGAGCACGTCGGCGCGCGCGGCACGGGTGTCGGGGTGGTCGAGGTGGTCGCGGTCCCGGGGGTGCGGGATGTCGACGAGCGCCCGCAGCGGCTCACCGGCCCGGCCGAGCACCGCGACGCGGTCGCCGAGCAGCACCGCCTCGTCCACGTCGTGGGTCACGAACACCACGGTCGTCGGGTGGGTGCTCCACGTGTCGACGAGCAGTCGCTGCATGACGCCGCGGGTCTGGGTGTCGAGGGCGCCGAACGGCTCGTCCATCATCACGGCCCGCGGCGCCCCGGCGAGGCCGCGCGCCAACTGCACTCGCTGGCGCATGCCGCCGGACAGGTTCTTGGGCAGGAAGTCGCCGAACCCGGTCAGACCTACCTCCGCGATCCAGCGATCGGCGGTCTCACGGCGTCCCTTGCGGGGTTCGCCGCGGAGTGCGAGGGCCAACTCGATGTTCGAGCGCACCGTGCGCCACGGGAGTAGCGCGTTGTCCTGGAAGACGACGGCCCGGTCCCGGGACGTCGACTCCACCGCCGCGCCGTCGGCGACGACGCGGCCCGAATCGGGCGGCAGCAGACCGGCCAGTGCGCGCAGCACGGTGGACTTGCCGCACCCCGAAGGTCCGGTGAGCACGAGGATCTCGCCGGGAACCACGGTCAGCGACAGCGAACGGATGACGGGGTTCCCCGTGTAGGACAGGGTGACGTCGTCGAGGACCAGCGCCATGCCGGCGGCAACGGACGCTGTTGCGGTGGCGGTCATGCGCGCTCCCCTCGTGGCAGCCAGCGGGTGACGCGCCTGCCGAGCAGTTCGACTGCGCCGGACGTCGCGAAACCGAGGATGCCGATGGTGATCATGCCGACGAAGACGCCGGGATAGTCGACGATCGTGTACGCCTGCCAGGTGCGGTACCCGACTCCGAGCCTGCCGGAGATCATCTCGGCGGAGATCACACAGATCCACGCCACCCCGATCCCGACGGACAGTCCACCGAAGACGCCCGGCAGGATTCCGGGCAGCACGACTCGGGACAGCACGTCCCAACGTCCGCCCCCGAGCGTGCGCACGGAGTCCTCCCACAATGTCGGGAGGGCCCGGACGGCGTGCCGGGTGCTCACCATGATCGGGAAGAACGCGGCGACGAACGTGATGAACACGATGCCGGCCTCGTCGCTGGGGAACAGCAAGATCGCGACGGGCACCACCGCGATGGCAGGGATCGGACGTGCGAGCTCCGTCAGCGGACCGAGGACGTCGGCGAACAGTTCCGATCTGCCGAGGGCGATTCCGGTGGCCACACCGACCACCGTCGCGAGTCCGAATCCGCTGAGGATGCGAATCAGCGACTGCCCGAGGTCGAGGTAGAACAGGTCGCTCTGCAGCTGGGTACCGAACGCGGACACGACGTCGGTGACGGTGGGGAGCGTGTCGAACCGCAACCACACCCGCACGTCGTTGGCGGTCAGCACCTGCCATGCGACGATCGCCACGATCACGGACGTGATCCGCACGAGGCGTGACCGCCACGGCGAGGTTCGTCGGCGCGTCGATGCCGGATCGTGTTCTTCGGCAGCGACTTCGGTGTCGACCAGGACCGTCGGCTGGTGCAGGGTGGTCACTGCCGCACCTCCTCGACCGCGCGGTCGTACGTGATCACGGCGCCCGTGGGGTGTGCGCGCAGGTACCGGTCTGCCGCGGCACCGGTGGTGAAGGGAAGGAAGTTGTCGCCGTCGCGCACCCACACCGATTTGTCGGCGAACCACCGGGTGCCCAGTTCGGCGTCGGGGACGTACGCGGCGCGGACGGTGCGGCCCTCGGCCCGGGCCTGTTTCACCGCCCGGAGCAGGCACGTCGGGTTCGCGGCCGGTTGCGTCTCGGTGGCGCCGTCGAACCAGACCTCCCCGGCCAGCGCCGGATCGCCCGGGGCGGTGGCGCACACGGGATCGGTGCCGGTGACCGACGTCGGGTTGGCCGTGGACGCGAGCGCGGCGTCGTAGTCCTGCCCGTCGGCCTCGAACGCGGACCGGAGCGGAGCGTCGTTCACGAAGCCGTCGACGTCGAGGTCGGCGAAGTCGCCGATCGACTTCAGGTACGGCACATCGTTCTTCAGCGCACCGATCAGGCCCGGCTTGAGCGTGGTGTCGAACGAGGTGCCGCCCGGACCGTTGTACAGGTACACGACCTCCTGGGGCAGGCCGCTCGCGTCGGCCACGATCCGCGACGCCTCGAGCGGTTGCGTCTGGACGAACCGCGTGGCGTCGAGCTGTGCCCGGAGGAACGCGTCGAGAACCTCGGGGTGTTCGTCCGCGTACGCCTCACGGGCCACCACACCGTGCAGAGTCGGGGTTCGGAGTTCGGCGCCGTCGTACAGCAGCTTGGCCTTGTCCTGGAAAACGAGAAGCCCTGGCCAGGCGACGAACTGCGACAGCGCCGCCACCTGACCGGATTCCAGGGCCGAGGATCCGACCTGCGGCTGCTGATTGAGCACCTCGACGCCGGTGCCCGGGTCGATTCCGGCGCGGTCGAGGGCCTGGACGAGGGTGCCGTGGCCTGCGGAGCCGACGCTCGCGGACACCTTCGTGCCGGCGAGGTCGCCGAGTGTGGTGGCCGGTGAATTCGGCGGCACCACCACCATGTTCAGTGCGCCGTTCGGGTTGTAGCCGGTGACCGAGACGATCTCCGTCTTCGAGCGCGGGTTCGCCTGGGTGCGGGAGCCGTTGATCAGCATCGGGTAGTCGCCCATCGATCCGATGTCGATCTTCTCGGCCACCATCTGGGCGGTGATCGGCGCACCGGTGTCGTAGTCCTGCCACTCGACGGAGTACTTCGTCCCGGTCTGCTCCGTCACGTCCTGCAGGCGTTGTTCGAGGTATCCCTGTGCGCGCAGCAGCGTTCCGGCGGTGACGGTGTTGATCGTCTTGGACTGGTACCCGATCACGAGCGTGACCGCGTCACCGTTGTCGGCCGACGGTTCGAGGGAGCAACTCGTGGCCACGAGGGTCAGTGCCGCGGCGGCGATCGCGAGGGTGGAAGAGCGTCGCTTCATCTGGGTGGTCTTTCGCTCAGCGGAGGAGGTACGGCATGTTCACGGTGACCGCGCCGGTCGGGCAGCGGGCCGCGCAGGGACCGCAGTACCAGCATTCGTCGACGTGCATGAAGGCCTTGCCGTTCTCCGGGTTGATGGCCAGCGAATCGAGCGGGCAGATCTCGACGCACAGGGTGCAGCCCTCGATGCACAGCGACTCGTCGATGGTGACGGGTACGTCTGCTCGTTGATTGACCAAGGTCATGAGGTGAGCTCCCAGTTCGTGATGTCGGGTCGGCGGACGAGGCTGCTGCGCATGGTGATTCGGTCACCGCGCATGCGGATGTATTCGAGGTCGACGGGACGTCCGTCGACGAGCCGGGTGAGGCGTTCGAGCAACAGGAGCGCCGCACCCTCGGGCGTCTGGAGGTTCGCGGCGGAATGGGCGTCGGCGTTTACGGATTCGATCGCCAGATCGGCGGAGCCGAGGGGCTGACCGCAGACTTCCTCGATCAGCGCGAACACGTCGTTGGTTTCGAGGTCGTGACCGAGGATTTCGGCTCCGATGTCGGGGACGAGGTAGGTGAGGTCCAGGCTGAGCGGCAGGTCGCCGAGGTACCGCACCCGTTCGATGTAGACGGCGGGTTCGCCCGGCTCCAGCTGCAGGCGGCGGGCGACGGCAGGTGGCGGGCTGATCTCCAGGGCGGCGCGGACGTCGTTGCGGACGTCGCCGTGCCCCTTCAGAGTCTCCTTCAGCCCGAGGAGGGCGTCGAGACCGTGGTCGTACTTGCGCTGCGCCACGTGGGTTCCCACCCGCGGGGCCCGGTCGATGAGCCCCTCCTGCTTGAGCAGTGCCAGTCCGTCGCGTACCGCATTGCGCGACACACCGAACTCGGCGGCCAGCTCCGATTCCGACGGCAATCCGCGCTCGGCGAAGGAGTCCGCGTGGATCTGCTGGCGGAGCAGGTCGGCGAATCTGCGCGCATGGTCCGCGCGGGAACTGCGCGACGCCGTCAGGAGGGGAGTCGGATTCACCACCATGGTTTCCTTCGTCGATAGTGCGTGTGAGCTGGACGAAGACAAACGCTAACGGCAGTCGGCGGGGCCCGGAGTCGCCGCGAACCGCCGCTCGGGGCGCCCCCGCGAATCGGCCGGGTCCGCGCCGGGCCCGAGCCGCCTCACCAGCCAAAACCCGGCAACGACCCGGAAATGCGCCAGGCCGGGCCGGGCCGGGAAGTTTCAATCAGGGTGATTCGAAGTCGCGACGTCCGCCCGGGGAGCACTCGAGTCTAGGTTAGGCTTACCTTCTGTTTTCGTCCCGAAGGAGTCGTTGCCGTGTTCGCACCCACCGCCAGACGTCAGATCGCAGTCGCACTCGCCGTGGCAAGTTCGTCCCTCTTCCTCGCCGCGTGCTCGTCCGGTGACAACGGAGGAACCACGGAAGCGTCCGGTGAAGGGTTTCCGGTCACGATCGAGAACACGTTCGGATCGACCACCCTCGACGGGGCACCCGAACGTATCGTCACGCTCGGATGGAACGCCCAGGACGTCGTCTACGCGCTCGGCGAGACACCGGTCGGCATGCCGAAGTACACGTACGGCGCCGAGGCGAACGGTGTGATGCCCTGGCTGCAGGACCGATTCGATCCGTCCCGGACCACGTTGCTCGACACGGCCACGTCCACCCCCATCGAGGGCGTCGCCTCGCTGGCCCCCGATGTCGTGCTCGCCCCGTACGAAGGGTTCGACCAGGCGACGTACGAGAAGCTGTCGGGAATCGCCCCCACGGTGGCGTACCCGGACAAGGCGTGGCAGACCACGTGGCAGGACCAGACCACGCTGGTCGGACAGGCACTCGGCAAGAGCGCCGAGGCGGAGCAGCTGGTGGCCGGTCTCGACGACACCCTCGCTCAGACCGCCGCCGCGCACCCCGAGTTCGCCGGCAAGACGATCTCGGTGATCAACTTCGACACCGACGCCGCGACGGTCAACGTCTACATGCCCTCCGATCCCCGCGTCCAGGTGCTGACCCAGCTCGGGTTCACCGTGTCTCCCGGTGTGCAGAAGCTGGCCGCTGCCAATGATCCGGACAAGTTCTTCGCCGACATCTCCGTGGAGAACATCTCCGATGTCGACGCCGACGTCGTGGTCGCGTTCGTCCCGGAGAACACGACCGTGGCCGCGAACCCGGCCTACGCGAATCTCGGTGCCATCGGGCGTGGAACCGCGGTCGCGCTGTCGGACACGAAGATCATCTCGGGGCTCAGCCAGACCAGCGTTCTCGCGACCCCGTGGGTTCTGGACAAGCTGACACCTCAGCTGAGCGAGGCCGCCACGAAAGCGGGTGCCTGAACTCCCGCCTGACAGGCGGTGTCGGGCGTAGCGTGATTCGAGACACATATTTCCGCTGTGCCCGCATCAGGAACGCTCGCCGAAAGCAGGTATGCGATGACGCAGATGTCCGAAAGACACACCGCGAAGGTCATCGGCGTCACCGTCGCCGCCGCGGTCGGTGGATTTCTCTTCGGTTTCGACAGCTCGGTCATCAACGGTGCCGTCGACTCCATTCAGGGCCACTTCGAACTCGGATCGTTCTTCACGGGCTTCGCCGTGGCGATCGCACTGCTCGGATGTGCTGTGGGCGCATGGTTTGCGGGTCGCCTCGCGGACCGCTGGGGCCGCAAGAAAGTGATGCTGCTCGGTTCGGTGCTGTTCGTCGTGTCCTCGCTCGGAGCGGGTCTCGCGTTCAGCGTCCCCGACCTGATGCTGTGGCGCGTCCTCGGCGGTCTCGGCATCGGTATCGCGTCGGTCATTGCGCCCACGTACATCTCGGAGATCGCGCCGGCCCGCTACCGCGGCGCGTTGGCGTCGCTGCAGCAGTTGGCCATTACTCTCGGCATCTTCGCCGCGCTGCTGTCGGACGCGGTGCTGCAGAACGCCGCGGGCGGCGCCTCCAACGAGTTGTGGCTGAACCTCGAGGCCTGGCGCTGGATGTTCATCGTCGGTGTGGTCCCCGCGGTCGTGTACGGCATTCTCGCCCTGCTCATTCCCGAGTCACCCCGCTACCTGGTCGGCAAGCACCTCGATCAGGAAGCGGCCGACATCCTCGCGAACATCACCGGTGAAGTCGACCCGCACGAGCGTGTCTCCGAGATCCGGCTGACCCTCCGCCACGAATCGACGGCGTCGTTCGACGACATTCGCGGCCCGAAGTTCGGGCTGCAGCCCATCGTCTGGGTCGGCATCTTCATGGCCATCTTCCAGCAGTTCGTGGGTATCAACGCGATCTTCTACTACTCCACCACGCTCTGGAAGTCGGTGGGCTTCACCGAGAACGAGTCGTTCACCACGTCGGTGATCACGTCGATCATCAACGTGGGCATGACGTTCGTCGCCATCCTGTTCGTCGACCGGATCGGCAGGCGCATCCTGCTCATGGTCGGCTCGCTCGGCATGTTCGTGAGCCTGCTCATGGCCGCAATCGCCTTCTCCCAGGCGACGGGCAGCGGCGACGACGTCGTGCTCCCCAGCCCGTGGGGGGCGGTCGCCCTGATCGGCGCCAACCTGTTCGTGATCTTCTTCGCCTCCACCTGGGGCCCGGTCATGTGGGTGATGCTGGGCGAGATGTTCCCCAACAACATGCGCGCCTACGCACTCGGCATCAGCACGGCGGCGAACTGGATCGCGAACTTCACGGTCACGCTGGCATTCCCGCCGCTCACCCGCTCGGTGGGGCTGTGGTTCCTGTACGGGCTGTTCGCGTTCTTCGCGTTGCTGTCGTTCTTCTTCGTCCGGTCGAAGGTCCGGGAGACGAAGGGGATGGAGCTCGAGGAGATGCACACCTGACCCAGGCACATACGGATCCGGCCGAATCACACTGTGATTCGGCCGGATTTCTGTGCAACGGCTCAGCCCTGCTGCTTCTCCGCGCGCTGCGCATCGAGGTCGGCGACGACGCCGTTCTGCTGCTCGGGGCGCAGGTTCCCGAGGCCGGCGAACCATCCGGTGATCTGCCGGGCGACGTCCTGCGCGGTGAGGCCCAGCTCGGCGTGGATTTGCGCGCGCGACGCGTGGTCGAGGAACTGTTGCGGAACACCGAGATCACGACAGGGGACGTCGACCCCCGCCGCCCGCAGCGCGGCGGACACGGTGGAACCGACACCGCCGTGCAGTCCGCTGTCCTCGACGGTGACGACCATCGTGTAGTCCTCGGCGAGCTTCACCAGCGACTCCGGGACCGGCAGGACCCACCGCGGGTCGACGACAGTCGCCGAGATGCCCTGCTGTTCCAGGCGTTCCGCCGCGGCGAGCGCGAGACCGGCGAACGCGCCGACCGACACGACGAGCACGTCGTTCCGCCCGGAGGGGGCACGAAGGATGTCGACGACGCCGTCGAGGCGGCTCACCGCGGGTACGTCGTCGCCGACGGTGCCCTTCGGGAACCGGAGCGCGGTCGGACCGTCGTCGACCGCCAGTGCCTCGTCCAGTTCCTCCCGCAGGGTGGCGGTGTCGCGGGGAGCCGCGACCTTCATTCCGGGGACGATGCCCAGCAGCGACATGTCCCACATGCCGTTGTGGCTGGCGCCGTCGTTGCCGGTGATACCCGCGCGGTCGAGAACGAGGGTGACGGGAAGCTTCAGCAACGCCACGTCCATCAGCAGCTGATCGAACGCGCGGTTGAGGAACGTCGAGTAGACCGCGACCACCGGGTGCAGGCCGCCCAGGGCGAGGCCGGCCGCCGACGTGACGGCGTGCTGCTCGGCGATCCCGACGTCGAACATCCGGTCGGGGTATTTCTCGCCGAACGCGGCGAGACCGGTGGGGCCCGCCATCGCCGCGGTGATCGCCACGATGTCCTGCCGGTGACTCGCCTGATCGATCAGCTCGGCTGAGAACACCGACGTCCAGTCGGCGGACGCCGACCCGGTCGCCTTACCGGTGAGCGGGTCGATCACGCCGGTCGAGTGCATCTGATCGGCGACGTGGTTCTCGGCGGGCGCGTAACCCATGCCCTTGCGGGTGACGGCGTGGACGATGACCGGGCCACCGAACGCCTTCGCGCGGCGCAGCGCGGATTCGAGCGCGGCCTCGTCGTGTCCGTCGACCGGTCCGAGGTACTTGATGCCCAGGTCCGTGAACATCACCTGCGGGGCGACGGCGTCCTTGAGGCCCGCTTTCATGCCGTGGAGGACCGAGTAGGCGGTCCGACCCACCCAGGGAAGTTTCTTCACCATCCGGCGGCCGCTGTCGAGGATGCGTTCGTATCCCGGCTGGAGGCGGAGGGCGGCGAGGTGGTCGGCGAGACCACCGATGGTCGGTGCGTAGGAACGACCGTTGTCGTTGACGACGATGACCACCGAGCGGTCCTTGCCTGCCGCGATGTTGTTCAGGGCCTCCCAGCACATGCCGCCGGTCAGCGCACCGTCACCCACGACGGCGACGACGTGGCGGTCCTGACCGGTCAGTTCGAAGGCCTTCGCGAGGCCGTCCGCGTACGACAGCGACGCCGACGCGTGCGAGGACTCGACCCAGTCGTGATCGCTCTCCGCCCGGCACGGGTACCCGGACAGGCCACCCTGCTTGCGGAGCGAGTCGAAATCGTCCTTGCGACCGGTGAGGATCTTGTGGACGTACGCCTGGTGGCCCGTGTCGAAGATGATCGGGTCGGCGGGCGACTCGAAGATGCGGTGCAACGCGAGGGTCAGTTCGACGACGCCCAGGTTGGGGCCGAGATGACCACCGGTCGCCGCGACCTTCTGCACGAGGAACTCACGAATCTCCGCGGCGAGCTGCTTCATCTCCGCCGAATTCAGCTGACGAAGATCGTCAGGCGTCTGGATACGGGCAAGAACACCCAACGAGATCGCTCCCTCCGTGATGCACGCGGCCTTGCGTGCCTCTGCCGTGGCTTCGTGTCACGTCACAGTGGAACCAGTCTACGGAGCCGCCGGAGTGCGGGACACACGGTAGGGGCCGGTGCGGCCCGGTATCGCGGGCTCGTCCTCGGGCATCCCGGCCACGACCGTGACCGGCTTCACACAATTGTGCCGCCGGACGGGCCCCGCGGAACACCCGACAGCGTCGTGAACAGCCTCTAGGGTCGACTCATGAGCACCGTCGTGGACGCGCTGATCGGGAAAGTCTTCGCCGCGACCCGGGAGAACCGCAGCGGCGAGCTCGCCGACTACATTCCCGAACTCGCCGCCGTCGCCCCCGACTCGTTCGGAATCTGCATCGCCACAGTGGACGGCTACGTGTACGAGGTCGGCGACACCCGCCTGCCCTTCACCATCCAGTCCATCTCGAAACCGTTCACGTACGCCCTGGCGCTGGCCGACCGCGGGTCCGACGCGGTCGCCGAGAAGATCGACGTCGAACCGTCCGGGGAACCGTTCAACGAGATCAGCCTCGACCCGCGGACGGAGCGACCACGCAATCCGATGATCAACGCCGGGGCGATCACCGCCGCGTCGCTGGTGGCCGGCCCGGACCTGGACTCGAGGTTCGAACGGATCCGGGCCGCGTACTCCCGGTACGCCGGACGGGACCTGACGTTCAACCGGTCGGTGTACGAGTCCGAGTCACGGACCGGGCACCGCAACCGGGCGATCGGCCACATGCTGCGCTCGTTCGACATCATCACCGGCGACCCCGACGAGGCGGTCGATCTCTACTTCCGCCAGTGCTCCATCGACGTGACGTGCCGGGACCTGAGCCTGATGGCCGCGACGATGGCGAACAACGGCGTCAACCCCGTCACCCGGGACACCGTTCTCGAACCGGCCCTCGTCGAGCGCGTCCTGAGCGTGATGTCGACGTGCGGCATGTACGACGCCGCAGGCAAGTGGGTGTACGAGGTGGGGTTGCCTGCCAAGAGCGGCGTCGGCGGCGGCATCGTCGCGGTCCTGCCGGGCCAGATCGGCATCGCCGTCTACTCGCCGCGCCTCGACGCGCACGGGAACAGCGTGCGCGGGGTGGAGGCGTGCCGGGCCCTGTCGAACGACCTGGAGCTGCACTTCCTGCACGTCACCCGCGCCGCCCGGTCGGCGATCCGTGCCACGTACTCCGTCGTCGACAGTCCGTCGCGGATGCGGCGCACTCCCGCCGAGCGGGCCGCCCTCGACGACGTCGGCAAGCGCAGCCGGATCTACGAGTTGCACGGGGACCTGCTCTTCGCCGGCGCGGAGTCCGCGGTGCGCGAGATCGGCGGGGTCGAGAACGAGCTCGAGGTCGTGGTGGTCGACGTGCGGCGGGTGGACGACGTCGGCAGCATCGCGCGCCGCATGCTCGAGAGTCTGCGCGACGAACTCACCCGTCGCGGCTGCGCGGTCGCCCTCGTCGATCCCGCGGCCCTGCTCGGCTACACGCATTCGGATCTCACCGGTGCGGGCGGCCGGGTGTTCGCCGACCTCGAAGCCGCATTGCAGTGGTCCGAGGACACCCTCCTCGATCGGCACTGCGCCGCCCTTCGCCAGCCGGCGACCATCGACGTCGCGCACCATCCGGTGCTGACCGGGCTGCGACCGGAACAGTTGCGGCGACTCACCCGCGACCTCGACATCCGCACGTTCGCTCGCGACGAGCAGATCATCCAGCGAGGCGACCGGGCGTGCGGGCTGTTCCTGATCCTCTCGGGCCGGGTCAGCATGAGGGTCACCGATTCCGGGGGCGCCGTGTACCGGATCATGACCCTGTCGACGGGCATGACCTTCGGCGAGATGACGATGCTGCTGGACCTACGCTTTCTCAATGACGTGTGCGCCGACTCCGAGGTCACCGTCGCCGTTCTCCCCGCGGATCGGTATGCCGACATGGCCGCGACGGAGCCCGGACTCAAACTCGCCCTCCTCGAACGACTGGCTGCCGGCGCCTACGAGCAACTCGACGTGATACTGCGGTCGTTGCTTCGGCCCTGATCGAGGATCGCCCACGGGAAAATCCGATTGCCCGAACCGGAAAAATCGGACAGGCTGGGGGCTCGGAATCGACGACGCTCGAATCGAAAGCAGGGTGCAATGCTCACAGCGACAAAGCTGGCCATCGAGACGACGGGACTCGTCAAGACGTTCGGATCCACCCACGCTGTCGACGGCCTGGATCTGGCCGTCCCCCTCGGCGGCGTGTACGGCGTCCTCGGACCGAACGGCGCGGGCAAGACCACCGCGATCCGGATGCTGGCCACGCTCCTGCCCCTCGACGGTGGAACGGCCACCGTGCTGGGCCACGACGTCGCGAGCGAGCCGGACGCCGTGCGCAGCAAGGTCTCCCTCACCGGACAGTTCGCCTCGCTCGACGAGGATCTGACGGGCAGCGAGAACCTGCTGCTGCTCGGCCGGTTGTACGGGTACTCCCGCGCGGCGGCCCGCACCCGGTCCGAACAGTTGCTGACCGCGTTCGGGCTCGACGAGGCGGGCAACCGGCAGGTGAAGAACTACTCCGGTGGTATGCGCCGCAGGCTCGACATCGCGGCCAGCATCATCGTCACTCCCGAGATGATCTTTCTCGACGAGCCCACCACCGGTCTCGACCCGCGCAGCCGCAATCAGGTGTGGGAGATCGTCCGCGCGCTGGTGGCCGGCGGAACGACGGTGCTGCTGACCACGCAGTACCTCGACGAGGCCGATCAACTCGCCGACCGGGTGGCCGTCATCGACCACGGCAAGGTCATCGCGGAGGGCACCACCGGCGAACTGAAGGCCTCCGTCGGATCCGGGGCCCTGCACGTGCGGGTCACCGACATCGCCACCCGTCCCGCCGCGGCGGCGCTGCTGCGGGACGTGCTCGAGGTGCCGATCGTCGAAGAAGCCGACCCGGCCGCCCTGACCGCCCGTATCGACGACCCGGCCCGGGTCGCGCGGGCGCTGCCCGCCCTCGACGACGCCGGAATCGCCGTCAGCACATTCGCGTTGGGGCAACCGAGCCTCGACGAAGTCTTCCTCTCCCTCACCGGCCGACCCACCGAGGAGCATGCGTCATGACCTCCACCACCGACCGGACCACCGACACCGCCACCGCGGTCGCCGACGTCCTGAAGATGCCCGGCCCGAGGCCCGCGAGACCCACCGCGTGGTCCACCTCGCTCTCGTTCGGCTGGCGGGCTCTGCTCAAGATCAAGCACGTCCCCGAGCAACTGTTCGACGTGACGATGTTCCCAATCATGTTCACGTTGATGTTTACATACCTCTTCGGGGGTGCGCTGGCCGGTTCGACCAGCGCCTACGTCCAGTTCCTGCTGCCGGGCATCCTGGTGCAGACGGTCGTCATGATCACCATGTACACCGGCCTGACGCTCAACAAGGACATCGAGAAGGGGGTGTTCGACCGGTTCCGGTCGCTCCCGATCTGGCGTCCGTCTCCACTCGTGGGCGCGTTGCTCGGTGACGTCGTCCGCTACACGATCGCCTCGATCATCGTCCTGCTCCTGGGGCTCGTCCTGGGGTTCCGCCCGGACGGCGGGCTCGTCGGTGTGGTGGCGTCGATCGGCCTGCTGCTGCTGTTCTCGTTCAGCCTGTCCTGGATCTGGACGATGTTCGCGATGCTCATGCGTACCGAGCAGGCGGTCATGGGGGTGTCGATGTTCATCCTGTTCCCGCTGACATTTGCCAGCAACATCTTCGTCGACCCCGCAACGATGCCGGGCTGGCTGCAGGCGTTCGTCGGCGTCAACCCGATCAGCAAGCTGGTGACGTCCATTCGCGGGTTGATGGCCGGGACGGTGGAGATGGCGGATCTCGCCATCGTGTTCGGGTGGTGCGCCGGGTTCGTGGTGATCTTCGGACCCCTGACGATGCGCCTGTACAACCGTAAGTCCTGACGGTGGCGACCGATCACGCCGAGAGATCGGTGACGGTACGCGGATCCGGAATCGTGTCGGCGATTCCGGATCTCGTGCGCGCCACCGTCACCGTGACCGCGACACGTCCCGCGGTGGCCGATGCGTTCGAGGCCGTCGCCCGGTCCACCACGGCGGTCACGGACACCCTGCGCGGGTACGGCGTCTCGGGGCCCGACCTCGCGACCACCGGCCTTTCCGTGCACTCCGAGACCACGTGGACCGAGGGCCGGGGCAGCGAGGTGACCGGCTACACCGCCGCGACGACGCTGCAGATCACCGTCCGCGAGGCCGGGGCGTCCGCGTCGTCGTCGGCGCAGGTGGTGGCCGCTTGCGTCGGCGCGGGTGGCGACGACATCCGGCTCGGCGGACTCGAATTCGACTTCTCCGACCCTGCCGCGCTGACGGCGTCCGCTCGGGACCGGGCCTGGGCCGATGCCCTCGCCAAGGCGGAGCAGTATGCCTCGCTGTCACGTCGTGCACTGGGCGAGGTGCTCGACATCTCGGAAGTCGACACCGGGGACGTGCCGCCGCGGCCGGTCGCGAAGGCGTTCGCGGCGGCCGACTCCCCGATCGCCGTCGAACGCGGCGAGAAGCCGACGCGCGTCGACGTCCGGGTGCGGTGGCGTCTGGTCTAGACCCGCGGGCCCCGCTGCTGGACCGACGCGGCGAACGTGTCGTTGAGCTGAGTCAGCGACGTCACCGCCGCGAGTGCTTGTTCCTGGGACCAGCCTTCGAGCATGCCGCGCAGCCGTTCGGCCCGGCGCTCGGTGGTCTCGCGCAGAATGTCCATCCCGTTCGGCGACACCCGAATGCGGGAGGCACGCTTGTCGTGGGGGTCGGCGGCGCGCGACACGTATCCCGCGTCGACCAGTTCGGAAATCTGCCTGCTCAGCGAGGACTGACTGACGCACAGGTCGGCGGCCAGTTCGTTCTGGCGGCACTCCCCCCGGGCGGCGAGCACGAAGAGCACGCTCGTCAACGCGGGCGGGATCGGGGTCTCGCCGCTCGCGGAGACGACCGCCCGCAACGACCGCCCGAGTGCGAACACCGCATCGACGAGCGCTTGCGCAGTATCTGCCTGTACCGACATCCAGTCCCCGTCCCACACACCCACTACTTGCGGGCCGACTATAACGTTTTGTTGCGTTCGGTAACGATGCGCCGCTGTCAGCGCGTCAGCAACGCGATGCACTCCACGTGGTGGGTGAGAGGGAACGCATCGAACGCGCGCAGCTCGTCGACATGATATCCCTGCGCGAGGTACAGACCGATGTCGCGGGCGAACGACGCCGGGTCGCATCCCACGTGCACGACCCGCTCGGCGCCCGCGGCGGCGACCGCGTCGATCACGTCACGCCCGGCACCCGCACGCGGCGGATCGAGCACCACGACCTGCGGCGGGGAGGCGAGCCCGGAGACGGCGCGCTCTACCCGGTCGGAGTGGAACCGCACCTGCGGGAGGTCGGAGAGCGCGGCCTTCCCGTCCGACACGGCCTGGCGTGAGGACTCGACGGAATCCACGTGTCCGGACGGCCCGGCATCGCCGGCGAGGGCGGCGGCGAACACACCCACTCCCCCGTACAGGTCCCATGCGGTCTCGCCCGCGGACATCCCGGCCCATTCGGCGACCACTGCCGAATACGTTTCCGCGGCCCCGCGATGCGCCTGCCAGAACCCGGTGGCGGCCAGCGCCCATTCCCGGTCGCGCACCCGCTCCACCGGGCGACCCGATCCGACGACCACCCGCTCGGCGCGTGGCGCACCGCTGGCGGCGCGGCGAGCCATGGCACCGCGGCGCCCGGGACTCGTGCGGCCGGTCCGCGACACCTTCGGCGGAGCGATCTCGACCACGTGCCGCTCCCCCGCGCCGTCGAGGACGATCTGCACCTCGCTGCCGGGCGTCCAATCGTGTTCGCTCACACCGTCGTAGGCGGCCGACTCGATCTGCGGGCACGCCAGGTCCGTGACGATCCCGGAACTGCGGTGCCGGTGATAGCCGGGGAGGCCGTCCGGGTCGACGGCGAGCCGTACCCGCGTGCGCCAGCCGGTGCCGTCTCCGGTGCCGGGCAGTTCCTCGACGTCCACGTCCCGCTGCACACGTGCGAGCCGCGCCAACTGCTCGGCCACGACCTGCGCCTTCATGTCCCGCTGCACGTGCAGGCTCGCGTGCGAGAAGTCGCAACACCCCGCGCCGCCCGGACCCGACACCGGGCACACCGGGGTGACCCGCTCCGGGGACGCGTCGAGGATCTCGATCGCGTCGGCCCGGCAGTAGGACCCGCCGCGATCCTCGGTGACGAGGGCAATCACCCGCTCGCCGGGCAGTCCGTGCCGCACGAAGACCACGCGGCCCTCATGGCGGGCGACGACGAAACCGCCGTGCCCGGGATTTCCCAGCCGCAGTTCGAAGCGGCGGTCCGACCAGTTCTCACTCAACGCTTCTCGCCCGTCACTTGTCGTCGGGTTCGTAGCCGCGGCGTGACGCCCCGGCCGTGTATTCGATGTTCAGTGTCTTCGCCTTCTCGGACGAGTTCAGTTGCCACGGAACGCTGGTGACCATCACACCCGGCTGGAACAGCAGGCGGCTCTTGAGCCGCAGCGCACTCTGGTTGTGCAGGATCTGCTCCCACCAGTGCCCCACCACGTACTCGGGGATGAACACGGTGACGACGTCCCGCGGCGAATCCTTCCGGACGCGCCGCACGTAGTCGAGCACGGGTTTGGTGATTTCGCGGTACGGCGACTCGATCACCTTGAGCGGCACCGCAATGTCGGTCTTCTCCCACTGGCGCACGAGCGCCCGGGTGTCGGGTTCGTCGACGTTCACCGTGATCGCCTCGAGTGTGTCCGGCCGTGTGGCCCGGGCATAGGCGAGCGCCCGCATCGTCGGCATGTGCAGCTTGGAGACGAGGACGATGGAGTGAGTCCGGCTGGGCAGCACCCCGTCCCATTCCTGTTCCTCGAGCTCCCGCGCGACGCTGTCGTAGTGCTTCCGGATCATCTTCATCACGACGAAGATGGCGACCATGGCCACGATCGCGATCCAGGCGCCTGCCGCGAACTTCGTGATGAGCACGATGATCAGGACGGCGCCGGTCATGGCGAGGCCGATGGAGTTGATCACCCGGGAGCGGTGCATCCGCCGGCGCTGAGCCGGGTCGTTCTCGGTCTTCAGGTGCCGGGTCCAGTGCCGGATCATGCCCGTCTGGCTCAGCACGAACGAGACGAACACGCCGACGATGTACAGCTGGATCAGCTTGGTCACCTCGGCGCCGAACAGGACGACGAACGCGATCGCCGCCCCGGACAGGAACAGGATGCCGTTGCTGAACGCCAGGCGGTCGCCGCGGGTGTGCAGCTGACGGGGCAGGTAGCGATCCTGCGCGAGGATCGAGCCGAGCACGGGGAACCCGTTGAAGGCAGTATTGGCGGCCAGCACGAGGATCAGAGCCGTCACGATCGCGATGAAATAGAAGCCGATGGGGAAACCGCCGAACACCGTCTCCGCGATCTGCGCGATCAGAGTCTTCTGGTGATATCCGGCGGGGGCGCCGATCAGCTGCTCGGCCGGGCTGTGCGCGTACACGATCCCGATCTTCTGGGCCAGGATGATGATGCCCATCAGCAGCACGATGGCAATCGATCCCAGCAGCAGCAGCGTGGTGGCCGCGTTGCGGGACTTGGGCTTCTGGAAGGCGGGAACACCGTTGCTGATCGCCTCGACACCGGTCAGTGCCGCACAGCCGGAGGAGAAGGCCCGCGCGATCAGGAACGCGAACGCGATCCCGTACAGGTGGGAGTCCTCGGCTTCGAGTTCGAATCCGGACGATTCGGCGCGCAGGTCGTCGCCGAGGACGAAGATCTGGAAGAACCCCCACAGCAGCATCAGGGCCATGCCGGCGATGAACGCGTATGTCGGGATCGCGAAGGCTGCACCGGATTCACGGATGCCACGCAGGTTGATGGCAGTCAGCAGCACGATGGCCGCGACCGCGAACAGCACCTTGTGCTGGGCCACGAACGGCACCGCCGAACCGATGTTGGACGCGGCCGACGAGATGGAGACCGCGACCGTGAGGACGTAGTCCACCAGTAGGGCGCTGCCCACGGTCAGACCCGCGTTGGGACCGAGATTGACGGTCGCGACCTCGTAGTCGCCGCCGCCCGACGGGTAGGCGTGCACGTTCTGCCGGTAACTGGCGACCACCACCGCCATCACTGCGGCGACGGCAAGTCCGATCCAGGGGGTGTAGGCGTAGGCGGAGATGCCCGCCACCGATAGTACGAGGAAGATTTCCTCGGGGGCGTAGGCCACCGACGACATCGCATCGGAGGCGAAGACCGGGAGGGCGATCCTCTTGGGAAGCAGCGTGTGCCCGAGCTTGTCGCTCCGGAAGGGTCTGCCTAGCAGTAGCCGCTTTGTGGCGGTCGAGAGCTTTGACACTGCCAAAGCGTAAGCCGTCCGCAGAAAACCTGGACCCTCACCCACCAATGTGTCCGGATTGCGATCTCTGTCTCGGTTGCTCTTCCGCCTGGGCACTGTACGGTTCGATTCGGTACGCACGTACTCGAGACGTGACGTAAGAGCCCATGAACGGAGTACAAGGTGTATGTGGTCATCATGGGATGCGGCCGGGTCGGCTCATCCCTCGCTGGCTCGCTGACCCGGATCGGCCATGAGGTCGCGGTCATCGATCGCGACCCTGCCGCATTCCTACGTCTCGAACCCGACTTCCCCGGACGCACCGTCGTCGGCATGGGATTCGACCGTGACGTGCTGGTCAAGTCCGGTATCGAGCGCGCAGAGGCATTCGCCGCAGTGTCGTCCGGAGACAACTCCAACATCATTTCCGCACGCGTGGCCCGGGAGACGTTCGGCGTGGAGCGCGTCGTCGCCCGGATCTACGACGCCAAGCGTGCCGCCGTGTACGAGCGGCTCGGGATCCCCACTGTCGCCACCGTCCCGTGGTCCACGGACCGCTTCCTGCACACCCTCACCCGCGACAGCCAGACCGCCAAGTGGCGCGATCCGTCCGGAACCGTCGCGGTCACCGAGTTGTCCCTGCACGAGGATTGGATCGGCAGGCCGGTCGCCGAACTCGAGGCGGCGACGAATTCGCGTGTCGCGTTCATCATCCGCTTCGGCACCGGCGTCCTTCCCGACCGCAAGACGGTCTTCCAGGCCGACGACCAGGTGTACATCGCGGCCGTGTCGGGAACGGTGGCCGAGGCCGTCGCGCTCGCGGGCAATCCCCCGCCTTCGGACAACTGAGACGGCAGTGAGAATGTTCACGATCGACCACCCGAACGGAAGCAATCGATGAGAGTCGCAATCGCAGGAGCCGGCGCAGTCGGACGCTCGATCGCGCGCGAACTGGTCCGCAGCGAACACGCCGTCATGCTGATCGAACGCAAGCTCGAGCACGTCGAACAGGAGTCGGTGCCCGAAGCGACCTGGGTCCACGCCGACGCGTGCGAACTGAGCAGCCTCGAGGCCGCATCCCTCGAAACCTACGAGGTGGTGATCGCGGCCACCGGTGACGACAAGGCCAACCTGGTCCTCAGCCTCCTCGCGAAGACCGAGTTCGGGGTCAGTCGTGTGGTCGCCCGCGTCAACGATCCCCGCAACGAGTGGTTGTTCGACGAGTCCTGGGGAGTCGACGTCGCCGTCTCCACCCCCCGGATGCTCGCCTCGCTGGTGGAGGAGGCGGTGTCGGTCGGCGATCTCGTGCGGCTGATGACATTTCGCAAGGGGCAGGCCAACCTCGTCGAGGTCACGCTGCCCGACAACACCCCGCTCGCCGGGAAGCCCGTCCGCAAGCTGCAATTGCCCCGCGATGCCGCGCTGGTCACCATTCTCCGCGGCGGACGGGTCATCGTGCCGCAGCAGGACGATCCGCTCGAGGGCGGTGACGAACTGCTGTTCGTCGCGTCCGTGGACGTCGAGGACGACCTGCGAGCGGCCGTCGGGCTCTCCTGACCCGGCGGGGACCGATCGACACCCGGGAGGATCCGATGGGTACCACCGCAACACCCGAGAGCATCGTCGTCACCGACAGCCCGCAGCAGAGCCGGTACGAGATCCACGCCGACGATGAACTCGCGGGAATCGAGCAGTACGAAGTCGACGGGGACGTACACGTTTTCGTTCACACCGAGATCTATCCGCAGTACGAGGGACTCGGACTCGCCCGGACGCTCGTGGGTGCGGCCCTGGACGATCTCCGCCGCCGTGGGCTGCGGGTGCGCCCGGTGTGCCCGTACGTCGTGAGGTTCGTGTCGAAGCATCCCGAGTACCAGGACCTCGTGGCCTGATCGGGTCGGCGACTTCGTCTCCGGCACAACCGGTCAGGGCCGACGCGGTCCTCGGCGTGGGGATGCACTCAGGTGCGGCCGGGCTCGTCGCGGGGGCCGCCCGCTTCCGTGTCGTCCGTCGGTTCGCCGGCGTCGTCCGACGGTGCCGGTTCGACGATCCGGTCTGCCCGGCGCACAGCCCAGATCGTCACCAGGAGAGCCAATCCCGCCAACGGCCAGCCCATCGCGATGCGCGCGAACGCGAGCCAGCCCGTCTGGTCCGAATCGTAGAGTTGCGACTGCACGAGATACCGGGCCGCGAACACCAGCGCCCAGGCTGCGGTGGCCACGTCATAGGCACGTACCGCACCGCGATGGCGCCGCCAGAGGTTGCCGTGGCCGTTGAGGAATCCCCAGATCAGGCCGACGATCGGCCAGCGCACCAGAATCGAGATCAGGAACACCGCCCCGTAGGCGAGGCTCGTGTAGATCCCGAAGAGAAAGTATCCCTTGGCATCGCCCGTGCGGTACGCGATGAACGCGGAGATGCCGACGCCGACGAACCCGGACACCGCGGGCTGGATGGGGCTGCGGCGGACGAGGCGCCAGACGAGAATGGCGACGGCGACGCCGAGGGCCGCCCAGATAGCCGGACCCAGGCCCCACACACCGTTGACCGGAACGAAAACCAGGATGGGCAGGGTCGAATAGACCAGCCCGCTGAGCCCACCGAGCTGTTCGAGTATGGATTGCTGCTTCGTTTCGGTCACTCAACGAGAGTGCCACACGAGAGGGCCGCTACGATTCGCCGCGCAACTCGTAATACGGGTTGAAGATCACCTTCTGGCCGTCGCGTTCGCCGACACGTCCGCGAACCAGCAGGGTCTTGCCCGGCTCGATGCCCGGAATCCTCCGCCGGCCGATCCATACCAGCTTGATCTGTTCCGTGCCGTCGAAGAACTCGGCTTCGATGCTGGCGTTCCCGGACTTCGGACAGGCTTCGACACTACGGAGTCGCCCCAGCATGGTGACCTCTTCGCCGCGGCTGCAGTCGCAGGCACGTTGTGCGCCGGACGCCTGAGACGTCTCGGCCATTTCCTCGGCGTCCAGCTGCTCGAGGTCCTCGGTGAGCCTGCGAGTCAGCCGACGAAAATATCCTGCCGTGGCGGGTGCCATTGCGCGCTCCTGGAGCATGTGCGACGCGAGATCTTCGCGCCGCTCGTAGGGCTGTGTATTCGCCACTGTAGACCCATTGGTTCCCGGCAACCACACCACCGGAGGAGCGCTGTGACGGACGAGGCAGGATCATCACATGCCCTCTGATAGTCGGCCGTGCGTGGCCGTTGTGCTCCCGGGTACGGGATCCGACGCGGACTTCGTGGCCCGCGCCTTCACCGAGCCTCTGACCTGCCGTGGAGTGCGCACGGCCGCAGTCGAACCCGATCCCCGGCGAGTCGTCGGAAGCTACGTCGACGCGCTCGACGCCGCGGCCGCGCAGCACGGACGCATCCTCGTCGGAGGGGTGTCCATCGGGGCCGCCGTGGCGCTGCAGTGGGCAGGATCACACCCGGATCACGTCGCCGGCGTCCTCGCGGCGCTGCCCGCGTGGACCGGGACCGCCGCGGACGCTCCCGCCGCCGCCAGCGCCCGGTACACCGCGGCCCGGCTGCGGGCCGACGGCCTCGAACAGGTCACCGCCGAGATGATCGCGTCCAGCCCGCCGTGGCTGGGCCGGGAACTGGCGAAATCGTGGCGATCGCAGTGGCCGCACCTTCCCGCCGCACTGGACGAGGCGTCTGAGTACCACGCCCCCAGCGCGGGCGACCTCGAGCGCATCACGGTGCCGGTGGGGATCGCCGCCGGCACCGACGACGCCGTGCATCCCCTCGAGGTCGCCCGGGAGTGGTCCGAACGACTACCGCACGCGGGTCTCGTCACGGTGACGCTGGACGAGATCGGCGCCGACCCGGCGATTCTCGGCTACGCCAGCCTCGATGCGCTCGATTCGGTCCTGCACACGACCTGAGCGCCACATCTCCGGGACCGGGATTCAGCGACCGAGTTGCTGCATCGCCGAACCCGATTCGCCGCGACGCTGCTGCGGCTGCGCCGGGGCCTCCGCGGGGGGCGCCTGCGGCTCGCCCTGCGGACCCGCCGGAGCCGGCTGCTGCGGCGCGGGCTGCTGCGGAGCAGCACCCTGCTGCTGCGCCAGCTGCTGCTGGTGAGCGGCAGCCAGCTGCTGCGCGAGGGCTTCGGGCAGGACCACCGGCAGCGGTGTCCGCACCGGGTTCGGTTCGTTGCCCCGCTTCACGACCGTGTCGCGCAGGATCGCCCTGGCGGTCGCGACGAGCTCCGAGTCGGCCGTGTTGCCACCGCTCGGTCCCGCGACCACGCAGCGCACCATCCACCGGTAGCCGTCGACGCCGATGAAGCGCAGGTCGGCGTTCGGGGTGACGGCGAAGACCTCGCGTCCCCACGGCCCGCTCTCGACGCTCACCGTCGCGTTGTCGTTGCGCAGCGATTCGGCGAGGTCGCCCGCGACTTCCCGCCACTGGCCCGGCGACTTCGGGGCGGCATACGCCGCCACGGTGATGCGCCCCTGCTGGGTGACGAGATGCACGGCCTGCGGCGAACCGTCGGGCGCCATCTCGACCTGCAACTGGGCGCCCTGCGGCATCGGGACGAGGACCGAACCGAGGTCGAGGCGGGTTCCCACCTCACCGACGGTGAGGTCGGCGCCCGACTCGAGGTCGTCGGCGTCGTACGGACCGCCGTCCACCTCGGTCACGGCGTCGTAGTCGTCCTCGTAGTCCGCCTCCTCGTAATCCGCGTCGGCGTCGCCGGCCTCGGCGTCCTCGAAGAAACCGGGCCGGTCGTCCTCGGCTTCCTTCTTCTTACGACGTCCGAACATGATCAGGCTCCTTCACTGGCATTGCCGACGAGGCTCGCGTGGCCTCCGCTCGACCCGTGTCCGTCACTGCCGCGGGTGGTGCCGTCGAGCGACGGGACCTCGACGAACGACACCAGTTCGACCCGCTGGACGAGCAGTTGGGCGATCCGGTCGCCCCGGCGGATCTCGATCGGGGTCTCGAGGTCGTGATTGATCAGGCACACCTTGATCTCGCCGCGGTACCCGGCATCGATGGTGCCGGGGGTGTTGACCACCGACAGACCCGACTTCGCGGCCAGCCCGGATCGGGGGTGGATCAGCCCGACCGTGCCCAGGGGCAGCGCGATCGCGATGCCGGTTCCGACGAGGACACGGCGCCCCGGCTCGATGGTCACGTCGACGGTGCTGCACAGGTCGACACCGGCGTCGCCGTCGTGCGCACGCTGCGGTACCGGAATGTCGGGGTCCAGCCGCTGAAGGGCGACGGGCGGAAGGGCGGGGGTCGCGGCGGAAGAAAGGCCGGGAGATAGGTCGCTCACGTGCACCGAGCCTACTCTCAGACACCGACTATCCTGGTCGGGTGTCACAAACGTCCCGGCCCGAAGTCGCGCCCACCGATAACACCTCGCCCGTGCTGTACTCCGAGCGCCTGTGGGTGCCCGTCTGGTGGTGGGCAGTGGGCTTGTTCGTCGCCGGTCTGCTCGCCGCGGAGGTGCACATGGGTGCGCCGGGCCTGCGCGCGTGGCTGCCGTACGTCCTTCTACTGCCCCTGCCCGTGTGGGGACTCGTCTGGCTCAGCCGTCTCCGCGTCGAGGTCGTCGAGGAACCGGACGGTGTCCACCTGCGGGTCGGACAGGCGCACCTGCCGCTGGATGTCATCTCGCGGGTCGCCGAGGTACCCGGTTCGGCGAAGAGTGCGGCGCTCGGTCGTCAGCTCGACCCCGCCGCCTTCGTGCAACACCGGGTGTGGGTCAAGCCGATGGCACTGATCGTGCTCGACGACCCCGAGGACCCGACCCCCTACTGGTTGATCAGCACACGACGGCCGGCCGAATTGCTGGCCGCCGTCAACCGTGCCCGCCCGCATACCGACGGAGACTGATCGGACGGTGGGCCTCCCACCGTCCGCCTCTCGTACTCGCCGCCGCTCAGGCTGCGCAGTCCCTGCACACCAGTACTCCGCCCGCGTCGCTGGCGAGTCGGCTGCGGTGGTGCACCAGGAAACAGCTCGAACACGTGAACTCGTCGGCCTGCTTCGGCACGACCCGCACCGAGAGCTCTTCACCGGACAGATCCGCGCCGGGCAGTTCGAACGATTCCGCGGTGTCGGACTCGTCCACGTCGACAACAGCCGACTGAGCCTCGTTGCGTCGCGCCTTCAGTTCCTCCAGCGAATCCTCCGAAACCTCGTCGGACTCTGTTCGCCGCGGTGCGTCGTAGTCAGTTGCCATGTCGCCTTCCCCTCATCCTCTTCGGTGTATCCCGGCCCGTGCGGTACGTCGAACCGATTGCTGGTCGACCGTCCACACGAAAACCGCCTCGGCGCAGATCACACCCTGCGGCTGCACAACGCTGCAGCGGATGGGTTCGTGCCCGGAACCAGGCTCCGGAAATATGATCTACGCCTCATTTGTCATCTTCTGCCGACCCTCGTCCTGCACGCTTTGAACGACTGGGGCCGCCAGACAGTAGCCGAAGGAAGTACAAAAGTCGTAACCGAATCGACCGTTCGCGCAAATTGTCTGCTAATCGTCACCAACACCACAGCAAGCTGTGACATTCCACAACGGGGACGGGTTCGGGGTTATGACGTGCCCGGGATCTAAGGTAGGTGCCGAACCTGCGCCACGACGTGTGGCCGGGCCCTGTATCGGTGCGCTGTACGGGTGCAACGTACGAAGCGCAGTTCGTAGGAGAGGTCGAGGCACACTGTGGTTTCACTGATCACCGAAGGCAGCCCGCTCGACGACAAGGGTCGTCCGTTCCGGCGGCGGCGGGCGCTGCCGATCCTCGTGGTGTTCGCGGTCCTCGCCCTGCTCGGGGCCGTCGTGTGGGCCGGCGTCCTCGGCGACGACGAGGATCTGGCCACCACGGTCGACTGCAACCCTCCGCAGCCGGCCGCGCAACCCGTCGACCCCGCCGCCCCGCCGCAGCAGGCGCTGGGCGAAAAGGTCGACGGTTCGACCCTGCGGGACGTGGAGCCTGCCGCGCTGTCCGCCACGAAGGTGCGTGTGTTCAACGCCAACGGCGAGCACGGCCAGGCGGCGCAGGTGGCCGCACAGCTCAGCGACTACGGGTTCGCGAGCGCACCCGACGTCCAGGCGGGCAACGACCCGGTCTACGTCGACCAGAACATGCAGTGCCAGGGCCAGCTGCGGTTCGGTCCCAACGGTGCCGCCGCCGCCAGCGCGCTCTGGCTGGTGGCCCCGTGCGCCGAACTCATCCAGGACACCCGCACCGACGACACGGTCGACCTCGCGCTCGGCACCTACTTCCGCAAGATCTCGCCGAACACCGACGCCGAAGAGGTCCTGCGGTCCCTGAAGGATCCGCCGCCCGGAAGCCAGCCCGCCCCCCTCGACATCGACCTGCTGAAGGCGGCGCGCACCGCCCGCTGCTGACCGGCGGTCACCGTTCCGGGATCGGGGCGTCCACCCCGATCTCGGCGAACAGCGCGTCCAGCGCGTCGGCGATGCCGGGGGCCGCGGCCACCACCACGTCGCCGTCCGCACTCGACGTCTGCGGGGAAGGGATTCGCACGCGGGCCCCCGCCTCGGTCGCGATCAGCGACCCCGCGGCCCAGTCCCACGGGCTCAGCCCGTGTTCGAAATGCGCGTCGACCCGGCCGGCCGCGACCATACACAGATCGAGGGCCGCCGAGCCGATCCGGCGGATGTCCCGCACCCTCGGCAGGATGTCCGCGATGAGGGCGCCCTGCGCCTTGCGCCGCGCTGCGCCGTACCCGAATCCGGTGGCGAGCAACGCCATCGACACGTCGGTGACCGGGTTGCACCGGAGGTCGCTCACCCGCCCGTCCGCGTCGGTGAGGGTGGCCCCGCCGCCGCGTGCCGCCGCGTAGGTCGATCGGGCCGCCACGTCGACCACGGCCCCGGCGACGGACACCCCGTCGATCTGGGCCGCCACGGAGACCGCGTACGCGGGGACGCCGTACAGAAAGTTCACGGTGCCGTCGATCGGATCCACGATCCACCGCACCTCGGCGACGGAATCCTCCTCTCCCCCACCTTCTTCGCCGAGGATCGCGTCGTCGGGGCGAAGCTCCGCGAGCCGGTCGCGGATGACCTGCTCGCTCTCGGTGTCGACCACCGTGACCGGGTCGGTCGGGGTGCTCTTCGAGGCGACGGAATCTCCGGATCCCGCTCGCTTCCCGACGATTCCGAAGACCTCGGGCCGTCGCGCCCGGACGTGGGCGGCGGCTTCCTCGGCCACCGCCACGGCGACCTCGAGCAGTCGCCTGGGGTCGGTGCCGACATGGCCTGGCGCGGACTCTGAACTCTGGGGTGCATGCACCCACCCATCGGAACACACTTTCGCTGCCTCACACCACCGCTGACGGTTCGCACGGCTGGTGTCATCGCCCACCGAACACGCGTCGACACACTAGTGTGACGAGCAGCAGAAGAGCGCCGGAGAACACGTCGTCGTCGACACGAAGGAGCACACGCCATGACCAAAACGGGGTTCGGTGTCGACGTCGGAGGCAGTGGCGTCAAGGGTGGCGTCGTGGATCTCGAGACGGGCCAGCTGGTCGGGGACCGCATCAAACTCCTCACTCCCCAGCCGTCCACTCCGGAGGCGGTCGCGGAGACCGTCGCCGAGATCATCCGCCAGGCAGAATGGGACGGACCGGTCGGTATCACCCTGCCGAGCGTCGTCACCGGCGGTGTGGCGCGATCCGCCGCCAACATCGACAAGAAGTGGATCGGGACGGACGCCCGCGCGCTGTTCTCCGAGGCACTCGGCGGCCGGCTCGTTACCGTCCTCAACGACGCGGATGCGGCGGGGATCGGGGAGGACGCGCTCGGCGCAGGCAAGGACGCGAAGGGGGTCGTCATCCTCCTCACGTTCGGCACCGGCATCGGCTCGGCGATCCTCCACGACGGCGTCCTGCTTCCCAACACCGAGTTCGGGCACATGGAGGTGGACGGCAAGGAAGCCGAGCACCGGGCGGCGTCCTCGGTCAAGGAGAAGAAGGACCTGTCGTACAAGGAATGGGCCGGCGAAGTGAGCCGCGTCCTCACCCGGTTCGAGAACCTCCTGTGGCCGGATCTGTTCATCGCCGGCGGCGGAATCAGCCGGAAGAACGAGAAGTGGATCCCGCATCTGACCAACAGGACACCCGTCGTACCTGCTGCGCTGCTGAATACGGCGGGCATCGTCGGTGCTGCGCTCGCAGTGGAAACGGGCATCGCTCCGTAACTAATTCGGATGGGTCGTTACAATGGAAGAGCCCGGCTGCGCGCCGGCGAAACCAGTAGACCTCTCCGCCGGATGACCACTCTGGCGTGACGCCGCACGACACCGTCACGAAAGGGCGTACGTGGCAGCCACCGATACACGTCAGACTGCTGATTCGACTTCGGAGTCAGGACCGGAAGCACCAGTCGGAGCGGCAGCCACCGGCACCGCTCCGGCAGCCGAGGAAGCTCCCGCGAAGAAGCCGGCGGCCAAGAAGGCTCCCGCCAAGAAGGCAGCAGCGAAGAAGGCCCCCGCCAAGAAGGCGGCGGCCAAGAAGGCGGGCGGCAAGAAGGCCACGGCCGGTAAGGGTGCGGACGGCGAAGACCTCGACGAAGACTCCGCCGACATGGAGGACATCGACATCACCGAGGGCGATCTCGCCGAGGTCGAGTCCGATGTCGTCGAGGTCGTCGCAGTCGGCGAGGACGAGGAGACCGAGGAGCCGTCCGAGAAGGACAAGGCCTCCGGCGACTTCGTGTGGGACGAGGAGGAGTCCGAAGCGCTCCGCCAGGCCCGCAAGGACGCCGAACTGACCGCGTCCGCCGACTCGGTCCGTGCCTACCTCAAGCAGATCGGCAAGGTCGCCCTCCTCAACGCCGAAGAGGAGGTCGAGCTCGCCAAGCGGATCGAGGCCGGGCTCTACGCGACCCAGATCATGCAGGAACTGTCCGATTCCGGCGAGAAGCTCCCCGCCGCCCAGCGCCGGGACATGAGCTGGATCTGCCGCGACGGAAACCGCGCCAAGAACCACCTCCTCGAGGCGAACCTCCGCCTCGTCGTCTCGCTCGCCAAGCGCTACACCGGCCGCGGCATGGCCTTCCTCGACCTGATCCAGGAAGGCAACCTGGGCCTCATCCGTGCCGTCGAGAAGTTCGACTACACCAAGGGCTACAAGTTCTCGACCTACGCCACGTGGTGGATCCGTCAGGCCATCACCCGCGCGATGGCCGACCAGGCCCGCACCATCCGCATCCCGGTGCACATGGTCGAGGTCATCAACAAGCTCGGCCGCATCCAGCGTGAACTCCTGCAGGACCTGGGCCGTGAGCCCACTCCCGAAGAGCTCGCCAAGGAAATGGACATCACGCCCGAGAAGGTGCTGGAGATCCAGCAGTACGCTCGTGAGCCCATCTCCCTCGACCAGACGATCGGCGACGAGGGCGACAGCCAGCTCGGCGACTTCATCGAGGACTCCGAGGCCGTCGTCGCCGTCGACGCCGTGTCGTTCACCCTGCTGCAGGATCAGCTGCAGTCGGTGCTCGAGACGCTCTCCGAGCGTGAAGCGGGCGTCGTGCGCCTGCGCTTCGGCCTGACCGACGGTCAGCCCCGCACCCTCGACGAGATCGGGCAGGTCTACGGGGTCACGCGTGAGCGCATCCGTCAGATCGAGTCCAAGACCATGTCGAAGCTGCGCCACCCGTCCCGGTCGCAGGTGCTGCGCGACTACCTGGACTGACGAACACACCTCGATGCCCCCGGACTCCGAGCGAGTCCGGGGGCATCGTCGTCCGTGTCTCGCTACGCGCTGGTGCGGACCCGGATCCAGGCCCCTGCCACCGGTTCGACCACCCGTGCCGCCACCGGGCCGATGACGGCCATCAGGAGCACGTACGCGGTGGCGAGTGCCACGAGTTCGCTCTCCACCGCTCCGGCCGACAATGCCAGGCCTGCGATGACGATGGAAAACTCGCCGCGCGCGATCAGCGCGACCCCCGCCCGGGCCCGGCCCAGCCGCCCGACGCCCTGCTGTTTCGCCGCCCAGGCGCCGGTGACCATCTTCGTCAGCGCGGTGACCACGGCGAGCAGGACGGCCCAGCCGAGAACCGGTGGAATCGCCCGGGGGTCGGTGTTGAGTCCGAACACCACGAAGAACATCGCGGCGAACAGATCGCGGAGCGGTTCGAGGACGCGGCTCGCGTTGTGGGCGGTCGTACCGGAGATCGCGATCCCCAGCAGGAACGCCCCCACGGCGGCCGACACCTGCATCGCCGAACTGATCCCCGCGACGAGGAGCGCGGCGCCGAGCAGTTTCAGGAGCAGCGTCTCGCTGTCCGGGCTGTCCAGCAGGGCGGACACGTAGCGGCCGTACCGCAGTGCGATCACGAGGACGACCGAGATGACGACGAGGGAGATGCCCACCGCCTCGAGTCCACCGGCGAAACTGACGCCGGCGAGCAGCGCCGTCAGGATGGGCAGATACACGGCCATCGCGAGGTCCTCGAACACGAGAATCGAGAGCACGACCGGCGTTTCACGGTTGCCGAGCCGACCCAGGTCGCTCAGCACCTTCGCGATGATGCCCGACGACGAGATGTAGGTGACGCCGGCCATCACAACCGCGCCGGTGGGTCCCCACCCCAGCATCAGTGCGACGACCGCTCCGGGCGCGGCATTGAGAACGGCGTCCACGACCCCGGCCATCCACGACCGTCGCAGCCCGGTGACGAGTTCCGACGCGGTGTATTCCAGCCCCAGCAGCAGCAGGAGGAGGACCACCCCGATCTCGGCCGCCAAGTGACTGAACTCGCTGATGTCGCCGAGGTTGACGAATCCGCCGCTGCCGAAGCAGAGTCCGCCGAGGAGATAGAACGGGATCGGTGACATGCCGAACTGAGCTGCCAGGCGGCCCAGCAATCCGAGCGCGAAGAACACCGCGCCCAGTTCGATGAGCGCGAGCGTGGTGGTGTTCACGGGAATGTCAGCCGTTGGCCAGGAGCTTGGCCGACGCGTCCAGTCCGTCTGTGGTTCCGACAGCGACCAGGAGGTCGCCCGAGGTGAGCAGGAAGTCGGGCTTCGGTGACGGGTAGACCTGACCGGCCCGCATGACCGCGACGATCGAGACCCCGGTGCGGGTGCGCATCGCCGTGTCGCCGAGCGGGCGGCCGTCGAACCGGGAGTCCTCCTTGATGTACAGCTGCTTGGTGCGGATTCCGGGCAGGTCCCGGTGCTCCTCCTCCAGCTGCGCCACCAGTTGCGGCGCCCCTAGCAGGTTGCTGAGGACTGCCGCCTCCTCGGTGGTGAGCGGCACCGACGCAGCGCACGCATCGGGATCGTCGGCCTTCGAGACGATCAGATCGGTGCGACCGTCGCGATGGGTGATGACACCGATGCGGCGACCGGCGGCGAGTTCGAAGTCCTTACGCACCCCGATACCCGGTAGTGGCGTCACTTCAACGTTCATGCCTCCACGGTAGACCGATCGGTGTGACCAACCGCGCAAGGCTCGCGTCAGTGCCGGGCCGGGAACGTTCCGTCGGCGTCGGGGCGGTAATCCTCGACCGCGGTAACCGCCGTGACGGGCAGCGTCCCGTACAGGTGTGGGAACAGCATCGACGCCGGATCGGCCGGCACGCCCGGCTCCCACTTCACCGGCGCATCAAGCGCGGCGGGGTCGAGCCTCAGCAGGACGAGGTCCGTACGCCCGGCGAACAACCTGTTGGCGGGCAGATGCACCTGAGCCGGCGTCGAGAGGTGCACGAAACCGTCCGCGGCGAACGTCGCGGGCACGCGACTGCCTTCGCGTTCCGCGGTGCGCCATTCCTCGCGACTGCAGATGTGGACCAGCTGGTCTTCTGATTTCACACGGTGAGACTAGCGTCACGCCCCGGAACGAATCAGCTGTCAGCGAACTCGGACCGCGCGGTCTGTTCACATCTGCGCTCGTCACGTCCCTGACGGCGCGTTTCCGGCCGGTTTCGTGTGTGATGCAACACTGAGAAACGCCGACGGGAACAACGCGTAAACCCCAAACGTCTGACAGAGTAGATCCACCGCGCCACCCCCGACGCGGCGGACCAAGGCCCCAGGCACTCGGCATCAGTCGAAGCCAGTACGGAGGAGTCATGCCCGGAACACTGACCAGCCCCCCGTTGACCGCAGCCGACCGGTGCGACCGGTGCGGTGCGGGAGCCCGCGTTCGCGCGGTTCTTCCGACCGGAGGAGAGTTGCTCTTCTGCGGTCACCACGCCAACGAGCACGCAGACCGCCTTCGCGAGATGAACGCCACGATCGTGTCCGAAGCCGAAGCTGCAATCTGATACGTCAGCCCGGGTGACCCGTCCCAGGCTCACCTCTTCAGCACAGAGACCGGCGAGTGCGATGCACTCGCCGGTCTCTTCACGTTCCCGTCACCGGGTGACGGCGGTCACCACTGCCGCAGGGTGGAGATCCGCTCGGTGAGCTGCTCGACGGTGGCGATCGCCGTGGGCGGTCCCCCGCAGACGCGGCGCAGTTCGCCGTGGATGGTCCCGTGCGGCTTGCCCGTCCTGTGGTGGTGCATCGCGACGAGACTGTTCAGTTCCCGGCGCAGCTGCGCGAGCTGTCCGGCGGCAGCCACCCGGTCCGCGACCTGGGGCACGGGCGTGTGCACGGGCGCGGCCGCCGGCTCGGCCTTGTCCAGCTGCTCCGACTGACGCTGACGCAGCAGCGCGCGCATCTGATCGGCGTCGAGCAGCCCGGGCAGACCCAGGTAGTCGGCCTCCTCGTCCGAACCCGAGAACGTGGCCGTCCCGAAGGACGAACCGTCGTAGATCACCTGATCGAGCTCAGCGTCCGCGCCGAGCGAGGTGAACGCCTTCTCCTCCTCGCCGAGCTCATCCTTCTGCTTGTTCGCGTCGGCGAGAAGATCGTCATCGAAGCCGTCCTTCTCCCGGTGCGGCTTGCCGAGCACGTGGTCGCGCTGCGCCTCGAGCTGGCTGGCCAGATCGAGCAGCACCGGAACCGACGGGAGGAACACGCTCGCGGTCTCGCCCTTGCGGCGGGACCGCACGAAACGCCCGATCGCCTGCGCGAAATAGAGCGGGGTGGACGCACTGGTGGCGTACACACCGACGGCCAGGCGGGGAACGTCGACGCCTTCCGACACCATGCGGACGGCGACCATCCACTTCTGGGTGCTCGCCCCGAACTCGGCGATCCGCTTGGACGCCGTCGGGTCGTCGGAGAGCACCACGACCGGGTCTTCCCCGGTGACCGCCTTCAGGGTCTGCGCGTACGCGCGGGCCACGGTCTGGTCGGTGGCGATCACAAGACCGCCGGCGTCGGGCATGCCGCCCGTGCGCAGCTGGCCGAGCCGGGTGTCCGCGGCGTGCAGGACCGCGGGAATCCAGTCGCCCGACGGATCCAGGGCCGTTCGCCACGCCCGGGCCGTCTGTTCCGCGCTGAGCGGCTCACCGAGTCGCGCGGAGAACTCCTCGCCCGCGTTGTTCCTCCAGCGTGCCTCGCCGGAGTACGCGAGAAACACGACGGGCCGGACGACGCCGTCGGCGAGGGCGTCCGAGTACCCGTAGGAGTGATCCGCCTTCGAGCGCATCAGACCCTCGCGATCGGGCTCGTACGTCACGAACGGGATCGCACTGTCGTCGCTGCGGAACGGCGTACCGGTCAGGGCGAGGCGGCGGGTGGCGTCACCGAACGCCTCCCGAATGGCGTCACCCCAGCTCTTCGCGTCACCACCGTGGTGGATCTCGTCGAGGATGACCAGCGTGCGGCGGCTCTCGGTACGGACCCGGTGCTTGAACGGGTGCGAGGCGACCTGCGCGTACGTCACCACGACACCCTGGTAGTCGCTGGACGTCTGCCCGGTCGAGTTCGAGAAGTACGAGTCCAGCGCGATGCCGTTGCGCGCGGCGGACTCGGCCCACTGGTGCTTGAGGTGCTCGGTCGGCGCGACCACGGTCACCTGATCGACGGTGCGATCGCGCAGCAACTCCGACGCGACCCGCAGCGCGAACGTGGTCTTACCGGCGCCCGGCGTCGCGACCGCGAGGAAGTCCTGCGGTCCGGTGGACAGATACTTCGTCAGCGCACGACGCTGCCAGGCACGCAGGGATCCTGCGGGTCTGGCCGGTTCCGTCTGTGCGAGGTAGGCCTCGGTGCCCACGATCTGCGCGGCCTCGGTTTCCACTCTCGGCGCCGACTGGGAGCCCACTGTCTCAGCACTCACGGGCTGCCCTCCGCTGGCATGGCACTGTTTGCTCGCACTCCTCGGTATTCGATCGACATGTCCGGGTCCAGACCCGAAGGCGCTGTCCGTCAAGGAGCCTAGCGTCCGGATCCGACGCGAACCGCATTCGCGACATCCGATAGTGACAGATTTGTCGCGACACGAGGACAGCAGCGGTGGGCAACCGGGCGTGTCGTCAGGGATGCTGGAAACATCATGACCGAAACACCCTCGACAACGCCGCAGAGTGGCGGTGACCCACCCCGGTCCGGGTGGCATCCGCTACGTCGCACACTGAGCGTGATCGGTCGCACAGCGAGCAAGGCCTGGGACGATTCCATCTTCGGAAAGGCGGCCACGGCAGCGTTCTGGCAGACGCTGTCGCTGCCCCCGCTCCTGCTGGGGCTCCTCGGAATGCTCGGCTACGTCGGCGGCTGGTTCGGGCCCGACACCGTCGACATCATCCAGTCGAAGATCATCAATTTCAGCGGGACGGTGTTCAGCGACAGCGTCGTCGAACAGATCATCCGCCCGACGGTCGGCGACGTACTCGAACGCGGACGTCCCGAGATCGTGTCACTGAGCTTCCTGCTGTCCCTGTGGGCCGGCTCGTCCGCCATTTCCACGTTCGTGGACTCGATCGTCGAGGCCCACGGCCAGCAGGAGGCGCGGCACCCGGTGTGGCAGCGCGTGTTCGCGTTGCTGCTGTACGTGATGTTCCTGATCCTCGCCGTGTTCACCCTGCCGCTGGTCGCGCTGGGTCCGACGCTCGTCGGCAGGGTGCTCCCGGAGGCGTGGCGCACGATCGGGACGGAGATCGTCGACACGTTCTACTACCCCGGCGTGGGACTGCTGCTCATCGTCGGCCTGACGACGCTGTACAAGGTGGCGCTCCCCCGATCGCTGCCCTGGCACCGGCTGCTCGGCGGCGCACTCGTCGCGGGGGTGTTCTTCCTCGGAGCGAGCACCTGCCTGCGCCGCTACCTTTCCTGGGTGGCCGGAACCGGGTACACGTACGGGGCGCTGGCCACGCCGATCGCGTTCCTGCTGTTCACGTTCTTCCTGGGGTTCGCGGTGGTGCTCGGTGCCGAGTTCAACGCCACCGTCCAGGAGTTCTGGCCCGCCCGTGCGACGCGCATCGACCAGATGCGGGATTGGATCGCCGCGCAGGCCGAGAGTTCGCCGTCGACGGGTCCGGTGACCAGCTTCACACGTCGCATCGCCACCGGTCCGATCAAGGTCGTCGGAGACCGGGCCCGTCCGGATGCGGCAGAGACGGAGTCCGGGAACGACGACGAGCCCGACGGCCCGGTACGAGAATCCCCCGAGCCACCGGGTGTGCGACGAGCGCCGGCGAAGCCTCAGTCGCCCTTGCGCAATCCTTCGTAGATCTTCTTGCAGTCGGGGCAGACCGGCGATCCCGGTTTCGCGGACTTCGTCACCGGAAACACTTCGCCGCACAACGCGACGACGTGAGTGCCCATGACGGCACTCTCCGCGATCTTGTTCTTCTTGACGTAGTGGAAGAACTTGGGAGTGTCGTCATCGGTCGACTCGTCGGTGGTGACGTCGGGCCGTTCCTTGGTTTGAGTGCTCACCCCTCAATAATGCCGCAACCGGCCGACTATCCCACCCCCTGTGTGCATTTGCCGCCCGACAGTGGAACAGTGGAGGCATGGCACGAAGTGCAGGGTTCGGCGGGTCCCACGACGCCGGCTCCCCGAGCAATCCGGTTCTCATCACCGAGGCAGCGCGATCCATCGAGGATCAACATCGCGCCCGTGTCCGCAAGTACCTGCTCATCATGTCCTTCCGGTTCCCCGCGCTGATCTTCGCGGCGGTGGCGTACGGCATCTGGGAGAACCCGTGGATCTCGATGGCGATCATCGGCGTGTCGATCCCGCTGCCGTGGATCGCGGTTCTCATCGCCAACGACCGGCCGCCGCGCACCAAGGACGAGCCCAGCCGGTACGACCACCGCGAGTCGCCCTCCACCGCGCTCCCCGCGCCGCCGCACCACACGATCGAGGGCTGACGCGGTCGGGCGTGCTGCAACAATGCACGGGTGAACCGTGACGAGCTGCTGTCGATCTGCCCCTCTCTGCGTGAGGCCCTCCGCCGCAACCGGTACGACACGGACACCCTGCTCGATGCGCTGGGACCCGAGGTCCATGCGGCGCTGAGCCGCAACGAGCCGGTCCCGGTGCGCCGGGCCAGCGCCGGCTGCGGCGAACTCGGCACCCTGATCCGCCTGTTCCTGCTCACCGACGACTGTCCCGTCGGCGAGGTGGCCGCGGCGCTCTCCCCGCTCCCGGTCGAGGACGCTGTGGCAGCAGGCCTGCTCGAATCCGACGGTGACGTCGTCCGCGCGGCCCTCGACCTCCGTCCGATGGACATCGGCGGGGGCAACCGCTGGGTGCTCTCCGACCTCGACGGCTCCCTCCGCCCCCGCGAGACCCCCGTCGACCACGTCATCGGCGTCGGACACGCGTCGCTGTCGCTGCTGCAGGCCACCCCGACCGCGCCGGTCGGGACACTGCTCGACGTCGGGACCGGTTGCGGCATCCAGGCCCTGCACGGCACGTCCTACGCCGACTCGGTGACGGCCACGGACCTGAATGTCCGTGCCGTCGATCTGGCGGCAGTCACCGTGGCGCTCAACGAGGAGCAGGTGGAACTGCTCGCCGGCTCGTGGTTCGAGCCGGTCGAGGGCCGCACGTTCGATCAGGTGGTGGCCAATCCGCCGTTCGTCGTCAGCCGCGCCCGGGTGGGTCACACCTACCGAGACTCCGGACTCGACCTCGACGGCGCGAGTGAACTGATGATCTCCCGCGTGGCGGACTACCTCGCGCCCGGCGGCACGGCGGCGCTGCTGGCGTCGTGGATCCACGTCGAGGGCGAGGACTGGCGGGCCCGGGTGGCCTCCTGGCTTCCCGCCCACGGGATCGACGCGTGGGTGGTTCAGCGGGATGTCGCGGACCCGGCCCTGTACGTCGGCACCTGGATGCGGGACGGCGGCCTCGACACCCGGGACCCGGCCACCGCGACTATTGCCGAGGACTGGCTGGATCACCTCGCGAGCGCGAACGTCGAGGGGGTCGGCTTCGGGTTCGTCTACCTGCGCCGGACCGACGCACCCACCGATCTGATGGCGGAGGATCTCACCCACGGCTTCAGCGACCCCTTGGGCGCGGAGGCGCTCGCGTACTTCGAGCGAGTGGCGTGGCTGCGCGAGCACGACGTGCTCACCGCACGTTTCCGCGTGGAGGAGAGCACCGCCCTGGAGCGGGTGTTCCTGCCCGGCGACGAGGGATGGACCCAGGTGGTCGCCCGGTTGCACCGCGGGAACGGCCCGGCGTGGCAGCACGAGATCGACGATCTCGTCGCGTCGCTCGTCGCGGGCATGCGCGGCGACGGCCTCGTGCTGGGCGAACTGATCGAGCTTCTCGCCGCCGCCCACGGCGTCGACGCCGAGGACCTCGCGCAGTCGGCCGTGCCACTCGTGCACGCCCTCGTCCGGCACGGACTCGTGCTTCCCGCGTAGCCGTCGGGTTCCCGATCCGTCCCCCTTATACGTGTTCTCAGCAACTTCTCAGGACCGAATCGAGGAACCTGCAGGTCACAGCCTCTTCGCAAATTACCGGCCGGGAACTTTCCCAGGCCTTCGGTGCGTTGATCCATATGAGACACCACCGATGAGGAGGCAAGTCATGACAAGCCCCAGCACCACTACTCGCATTCGCCCCAGCGCTGCCGATCTGGACGCCCAGAGCCCCGCTGCCGACCTGGTCCGGGTCTACCTGAACGGAATCGGCCGCACGGCTCTGCTGACGGCCGCAGACGAGGTAGAACTGTCCAAGCGAATCGAGGCTGGGCTGTACGCCGCGCACATCCTGGAGACCGGGAAGCGACTCTCCCCCGCCAAGAAGCGCGACCTCGCGACGGTCGTCCGTGAAGGACAGTCCGCCCGCGCGCACCTCCTCGAGGCCAACCTGCGGCTCGTCGTCTCGCTCGCGAAGCGGTACACCGGACGCGGAATGCCACTGCTGGACCTCATCCAGGAGGGCAACCTGGGTCTGATCCGCGCGATGGAGAAGTTCGACTACGCGAAGGGGTTCAAGTTCTCGACGTATGCCACCTGGTGGATTCGTCAGGCGATCACCCGCGGCATGGCCGACCAGAGCCGGACGATCCGGCTCCCAGTGCACCTCGTCGAGCAGGTCAACAAGCTGGCCCGTATCAAGCGTGAGCTGCATCAGCAGCTCGGGCGTGAGGCGACGGACGACGAGCTGGCCGAGGAGTCGGGCATCCCGGCGCACAAGATCGCGGATCTCCTCGACCACAGCCGCGACCCGGTGAGCCTCGACATGCCGGTCGGTAACGACGAGGAAGCTCCCCTGGGCGACTTCATCGAGGATTCCGAGGCCACGTCGGCGGAGAACGCCGTGATCGCGGGTCTCCTGCACAGCGACGTGCGCAGCGTGCTGGCCACCCTCGACGAGCGTGAGCAGCAGGTCATCCGCCTCCGTTACGGTCTGGACGACGGTCAGCCGCGCACTCTCGACCAGATCGGCAAGCTCTTCGGGCTCTCCCGTGAGCGTGTCCGTCAGATCGAGCGCGAAGTGATGGGCAAGCTGCGTCAGGGCGACCGCGCCGAGCGGCTGCGCTCCTACGCCAGCTGACGAGAGTCTCCCACCCGGTATCAGCGCCGGTGCCGGTCGTACGCGACCGGCACCGGCGTTGCGCTGTCTGCGGGACCGGGTGACCGGTCAGCGCAGGCGGCGGGGGCCGAGGTCGGCGACGCTGGGTTCCGGGCCGATCCGCACGCGCGAATCGGTGATCTGCGCGCCTTCGGCCGACGCGAGCACGGGTTCGCAGGCCAGTTCCCGTACCTCCGGGAGGTCGTCGGCGAGGGCGGAGATCCGCTGCACGAGGTCGACGAGAGCCGATTTGTTCACCGGTACCGCACTCCGGTAGCCGGACAGCAGCGGCGCCGCTTTCGGTGCGTCGATCAGTTCCGTTGCGGCGTCTTCGGTGAGGGGCAGCACCCGGTAGGCACGGTCGCCGAGGAGATCGGAGATCACGCCGGCAAGTCCGAACGAGATGAGCGAACCGAACGACGGGTCGTCCTGCACGCCCACCACACAGCCGATTCCCTTGGTGGCCATCCGCTGCACGTGGAGTAGCGGTTCACCGGACGCGGCGGCGAGGTCGCGGTAGGCCCAGCGCACCGAATCGGGTCCGACCAGATCGAGGCGGACTCCACCGAGGTCCGGCCGGTGTCGCCACTGCTCCCCCGTCGCCTTCACTGCGACCGGGTATCCCAATTCCTCGGCGGCCTGCACGGCCTCGTCTTCGGTGGTGGCGGAACGGAATTCCACGACGTTCACGCCGTAGCACGCGAGGAGTTGCGATGCCTCGAAGTCCGACAGCCAGCGTCCGGACGACGCCGCGAGCCAGCCGTCGATCATCGCTTTCGCCCGCTCCGGATCGATCCCGTTGGGGCGCACCACTTTCGAGGACGGCTTGCTCTTCCACGCCGAGTACCGCCACGCGCGCGCCAGCGCCAGCGCCGCGCGCTCCGGACCGGGATAGGAGGGAACCGAACCGCGTGTCGGGTGCCCGTCCTCACCCCGGACCGCCAGGACGTCGGGCACACCCTCCGCCGCGAGGAACGTCGTGAGGACGGGCTTGTCGGCTTCCCGCACCGCCTCCCGCAGCGCCTGGGCATAGGGTTCGACCGGAACGGCGACCGGCGGGACGAACACGGCAATCACCGAATCGACGTCGAAGGACGTGAGGGCCGTCCGCACGGCCGCCGCGAACTCCTCGGGACCGGCCTGCGGACCGAGGTCGACGGGGTCGCCGACCTGCAGACCCTCACTGCGCGCCGCATCCGCGGCGAGCACACCGAGCGCGGTGGAGTTTCCGACCACGGCGAGCCGGGGGCCCGCGGGCAGCGGCTGATACCCGAACAGCAGCGCACAGTCGAACAGCTGGGAGATCGACCCGACCTGCACCACACCGGCCTGCTCGAAGAGGGCACGGACGATCGAATCGTCCATCTCGCCACCGCTGGCCGCCAATGCGGGCGGGACGGCGTGCCTGCCGCTCTTGACCGCGACGATCGGCTTGTTCCGCGCCACCCGGCGCGCGATGCGCGAGAACTTGCGGGGATTGCCGAAGCTCTCCAGATACAGCAGCACCACCTCGGTGGCCGGATCCGAATCCCAGTACTGCAGGAGGTCGTTACCGGAGACGTCGGCGCGGTTGCCCGCGGAGACGAAGGCGGACAACCCGATGCGGCTCCGTGCGGCCTCGTCGAGGATGGCGATGCCGAGTGCCCCGGACTGGCAGAAGAATCCGACGTTACCGGGGCTCGGCAGCACCGGTGCGAGGGTGGCGTTCAACGAGACCTCGCTGTCGTTGTTGGCCACGCCGAGCGCGTTGGGCCCGATCAGCCGCATCCCGTGCGCGCGGGCGGCGTGGACGAGGCGACGTTCGGATTGCCGTCCGTCCATGCCGGTTTCACTGAATCCCGAAGACACGACGACGAGGGCCTTCACCCCCTTGACCAGGCAGTCGTCGAGGACGGCATTGATCGATTCAGCGGGTACAGCGACGACGGCGAGATCCACCTCGTCGGGGATGTCGCGGACCGACGGGTACGCGCGCACACCGTGGACCGAACGGTGCTCGGCGTTGACCGGATACACCGGGCCGGTGAATCCCGCCCGCAGCAGGTTGGTCAGCACGGCGTTGCCGACCTTCGCGCGGTCGGTGGACGCGCCGATCACCGCGACCGACCGTGGACTGAGCACGTTCCGCATGCTGCGCGCCTCGGCGGCCCGCTCGCGGGAATTGCGCACGGACACCATCGCTTCGGTGGGGTCGATCGCGAACTCGAGCTTGAGCACTCCGCCCTCGAAACTGCGGCTCACCTGATAGCCCGCCTCACGGAAGACCGTCACCATGTTCCGGTTCTCCGCGAGGACCTCGGCGACGAACATGGTCAGGCCGTTCTCCGCGGCCGCCGCGGCGAGATGCTCGAGCAGAATGGGCCCGAGTCCGCGGCCCTGATGCGCGTCCGCGACGACGAACGCCACCTCGGCGGACTTGCCGTCCCCCTCACCGATGAGTCGCTCGTATCGGCCGACGGCGATGATCTCGTCCCCGAGCAGCACCACGAACGCCACCCGGTCGTGGTGATCGACCGTGGTGAAGTGAACGATGTCCCGTTGCGACATGGTCGGGTAGGGGCCGAAATACCGGAGATAGCGGGTGCGTTCGGAGAGCTTCGAGTGGAACGCGACGAGTTTGTCCGCGTCCTCGGGGACGATCGGCCGCAACGCCACTGCCCCGCCGTCCGCCGCGAGCACGTCGGCGACCCAGTGCCGCGGGTAGTTGTGCGCTGCGTCGGGGGTCCCCTTCGCCTCGGTCGTGACAGCCGCCCCGGCGCTACCCGACGTCTCGGCGCCGTTCGACGCCTCGGCGCCGCCGGTGGTCTCGCTGCCGTGCGTCGGCTCAGTCACGGGGATCCTCCGGGTCGAGTCCGAGTAGGGGGAAGCAGGCGCGGCGAGTGGCGATGACGGCCGAGTCGATCCGCGTCAGGGCGCGGTCGATCGACGGGACCCCGGTTTCCGGTGTGCCACCGGGACCGTCCCAGGGCAGGTAGTCGACCTCGCCGCCGTCGCCCATCGTGTCCGGCAGGTCCACGCTGGGCGCGAGCGCGTGCGCGCGTTCCTGCCAGGCCTCGGGTACGGCACGGCCCGTGTCGATCTCGCGGTCGAGCGCCGCGGCGATGAGGTGGGTCCACGCGCGCGGGACCACCCGGACGAGGCCGTAACCGCCGCCGCCGACGGCGAGCCAGCGTCCTTCGGCGTAGCGGTCGGCGAGATCGCGCATGGCGAGGAACGCGGCCCGCTGGCCGTCGACCGTCAGCGCCAGGTCGGCCAGCGGATCTTCGCGGTGGCTGTCGACACCGCACTGGCTGATCACGATCTGTGGCCGGAACGACGCGAGGGCGCCCGGCACGACGGCGTGGAAACCGCGCAGCCACAACGCATCGACGGTCCCGGGGAGCACGGGGAGGTTGACGGCGGTGCCCTCCCCCGATCCCTCGCCGACCTCGCTCGACCATCCCGTGTTGGGCCAGAGCGTCGCCGGATGCTGGTGGAGCGAGATCGTGAGGACGCGGGGGTCGTGCGCGAACGCGTGCTGCACCCCGTCACCGTGGTGCGCGTCGACGTCGATGTAGGCGATCCGGTCGAACCCGTGGTCCAGCAGCCAGGAGATCGCAATGGCGACATCGTTGTACACACAGAAGCCGGAGGCCCAGTCGGGCATCGCGTGGTGCATGCCGCCGCCGATGCTCACGGCGCGGCGTGTGCGTCCCGCTGCGATCTCCTGCGCCGCGGCGAGGGAACCGCCCGCGAGGATCGCGCTCGCCTCGTGCATCTGGGGGAAGACCGGATTGTCCTCGGTGCCGAGCCCGTGCGGGGCTTCCGCACCGAGCACGCCCGACGTCGCCGAGTGCCCGGCCTGTTTGACTGCTTCGACGTACGCGGGAGTGTGGATCCGCAACAGATCCGCGTCCGAGGCGGCGGCGGGCCGCAACAGTTCGACGCCCTCCAGAATCCCGAGGCTGCGGGCGAGCGACATGGTCAGCTCGAGCCGGGTGGGATTCATCGGGTGGTCCGCACTCCACCGATAACTGAGATAGTCCGGACTCCACACGACTGCACGGTGCGATACCAGTGCAGCCGAATCCTCCCCGGAACTGAACGACGCGGTCATGAACTCACGCTACTGGTCCCCCGCGGAGGGTGCGAGCAGACCCCGGCACGACCGGCACCGACGCGCTGCGGGGACGGACGGCGCCGGTGGCGGGCAATCACCGGTAGAATCAACCGAGACGAAGGGGTGTGAGTGTGAAGGATCTGGTCGACACCACGGAGATGTACCTCCGGACGATCTATGACTTGGAAGAAGAGGGCGTCGTCCCACTTCGAGCACGTATTGCCGAACGACTCGAGCAGAGCGGTCCGACGGTCAGCCAGACCGTCGCCCGGATGGAGCGTGACGGTCTCCTCCTGGTCGCCGGTGACCGCCACCTGGAACTGACGGAGAAGGGCCGCGAACTCGCGGTGTCGGTGATGCGGAAGCACCGCCTCGCCGAACGACTGCTGGTCGATGTCATCGGCCTCAAATGGGAAGAGGTCCATGCGGAGGCGTGCCGGTGGGAGCACGTCATGAGCGAGGAAGTCGAGCGGCGCCTCGTAGAGGTGCTCAACAACCCCACTACCTCGCCGTACGGCAACCCGATTCCGGGGCTCGCGCTGCTCGGGCTGGACCGCCCGGTGGACGCCCCCGAGACGCTCATCCGGCTCACGGACGTGCCGCCCGGCAAGCCGACCGCTGTCGTCGTCCGGCGTCTCGCGGAGCACGTGCAGTCTGATCCGGACGTCATCGGACAGCTGCGCGAGGCGGGTGTCGTCCCGGACGCGCGCGTCACCGTCGAGACCAAGCCCGGTTCGGTCACCATCACGGTGCCCGGCCACAGCGGGTTCGATCTGTCCGAGGAGATGGCACACGCCGTCCAGGTGAAGCAGGTTCAGGGATAGTCGATGAAACTTCTGGTCACCGGCGGCGCCGGCTATGTCGGCAGCGTCTGCAGCACGGTCCTGCTCGAACGCGGGCACGAGGTCGTCATCATCGACGACCTGTCCACGGGTAACGCCGACGCGGTGCCGCTCGGTGCCGAGTTCGTCGAGGGCGACGTCGCGGAGGTGGTGTCGGACGTGCTCGGCACGAGCGGCACACCCCGCTTCGACGGCGTCCTGCACTTCGCGGCGCAGTCGCTCGTCGGCGAGTCCGTCCAGTACCCGGAGAAGTACTGGCGCGGCAACGTCGTCACCACGCTCGAACTTCTGGAGGCCATGCGGCATTCGGGGACGCGGAAACTCGTGTTCTCGTCGACAGCCGCGACGTACGGCGAGCCCGAGCACTCGCCGATCACGGAGGCCGATCCGACCCGTCCCACCAATCCGTACGGGGCGACGAAACTCGCGATCGACCATGCCATCACGTCGTATTCGGTGGCTCATTCGCTCGCGGCGACCAGCCTGCGGTACTTCAATGTCGCGGGAGCGTACAAGTCGGCCGGCGAGAACCGGGTCGTCGAAACGCATTTGATTCCTCTCGTGCTCCAGGTGGCGCTCGGTCAGCGGGAGAAGATCTCGATCTTCGGAACCGACTGGCCGACTCCGGACGGCACGGCGATCCGCGACTACATCCATGTGCTCGACCTCGCCGAGGCACACGTGCTGGCACTGGAGTCGTCGATCGAGGGCAGGCACCGCATCTACAATCTCGGCAGCGGTGCGGGTTTCAGTGTGCGCGAAGTCATCTCGGCGTGCGCGCGGGTCACCGGGCTTCCCATCGCGGTCGAGGACGCACCGCGCCGGGCAGGCGATCCCGCCGTGCTGGTGGCGTCGAGTGATCGGGCGATCGCGGAACTCGGATGGCGGCCGGAGCACACCGACCTCGACGAGATCGTCGCCGACGCCTGGGCCTACCTGCAGGAGCTGGGCGACCGGTCGCACGCGGCACGTCGGTGACGCCGGCGCGGTCCGCGATCTAGCGGGGCAGCACGACACCGCTCGCTTCGGCTCGCTCGTAACCGACGTCGGCCAGGCCCCGCACCTCGGTCGGCCGGAGACCGGAGTGCAGTGCACCGTCGAGCAGGGTGGCCAGTACGTGCCCCGGCTCCGAGTCCAGTGCGGCGGCCAGCGCGATGCCGGCGAACGGCCCGTCGCCACGAAGATAGGCGCTGTATCCGAGCAGCGCCGCCGCGTTCGCGCGTTCCGGGTCCGGGAGGTTGCGGGCGAGGAGAATCCACAGTTGCTCCGCGTCGTCGGCGTACGGGCCGACGGCCAGAGCGAGCGCGCTGTCCCGGACGGTGACATTGTCCAGTGCGAGCGCGAGTTCCGCGTACTCCGGCGCGAGGAGCCGCTCCCCGGACGACACCCGCGCGACGTGCGTCAGCACCAGTTCGAGCTCGAGACGGTGACCACGCTCCGGCGTGGCCGACCGTCCAGCCAATTCCCTTCGCAGAAGCGATGATTGACGACCACGTTCGATGAGGGCGGCGATCTGCATCCGTTCGAGCACCGGGCCCACCTCGATCGTGGCTTCCAGTTCCTCGCGCGAAGAGCGGATGGCCCTGCCCTCGACGACCCGCGCGAGCGCGACCCGCGACGACGTCGGATCGGACTGGACTCCGCACCCACCGCCGCCGAGGAGGCTGAACCATTCGCGGCCGGCGGCGATCTCCGCCGTGACGAACACGTCGAGAAGTTCGGCCGGCGTGAAGTCGAGGAGTTCCTCGAATTCCTCGACGATCGCGGACAGCTCGTCCAGGGAGATCGAGGCCGGGTCGGTGAAGCGGTCGTCGACGAGCACCAGGAGCACCCCGGTGGCCTGCTCCCTCTCGCAGACGGTGGCGAACTGACCCAATGCCGCGTACATCGGCGGGGTCGGCACGTCGCCGCCGCTGAGGACGAGGTCGTGTCTCATGACGGCTCCGACCGACGGGTTGCGCTCCCCGGACAGGCACACCGCCACGATCGACCGGGCAGGCCGGAATCCGAGCAGTGCGGGCACCGAGGCGAGAAGGTCGCCCGGGGCGGACAGCGTGACGGTGTGCTGGTGCGGGGGCGGTCCCCCGCCGGGATCGTCGGAGAATCCGGAACCGTGCGGGAATGCGGGTGTCGTCATGCACCAGACTCTGACGGGTCGACGCGACGGCGCGGGCGGGCGAACTGGGGAAACACAGAGGGCTGTGGATGGCCCGTCGGTTGTGGACAACCGGGTCGCCGCGCCGCACGGACGCGCCGAGCGACCGAGAAGTCGTCGGACCCCTGTGCTAGGGCGCGCTCAGCTGTTCTGCACCTTCTGCACCGCGGCGGTGAACAACTCGTCGAGCGCGACGGTATCGGCCTTCGCGTCGCCGAACGACATGAAGGTCGCAGACACCCGCACGTCGCCCACCTGCGCGATCAACGTGACCATCGACTGGGTGACCTTGTCGCTCCCGTTACCGGACTTGACAGTCCGCCGGAGCGCGAGGGTGTCGTCGGCCCGGACGGGAGGGGCAGGTGTGACCTCGGTGGTGACGGTGGACTCGGCCCCACTGTCCGTCACGGTGACCTCACCGCACTTCTTCGTCTGCGCCGCCAGTTCGTCGAGGAGCGTATCGGTTCTGGTGAGCTCGACCGAGATCGTCGAACGGCTCGCGTTGTCCGTGCCCACCGCCATGACGGTGCCGGTCGGTCCGTAGTCCTGCGCGGGCGGCGCGCAGTCCGCGGGGTCGACCACCGCGCCTTGCGGTACGCCCGTCAGGTCGGGTGCCGCCATCGACACGGCCTGGGCGGGCAGCACGATCGCCTCGTATCGGGCCGGGAAGTCGGCCGGATCCACCAGAAGCTTCGACAGTCCCTTGCCCGACGGCGACCCCGCCGCGATCGTCGTGCTCGGCTGCGCGTCACCGGAGACCGTCGAGGAACATCCGGAGAGAATCGTCACCGCGGCCAGCGAGACCACCGGGACAACCATGGCCGTCCGTACCGCTGTGCGCCGAGACCTCACCGTCGACCTCCCGTGTCGGATGTGTGGTGCTCCCACCCCGGGGAGCCTTTTCCGCCACTCTGCCACGCCGGCGCGCCGACAGCGGGGAGGCTGCGGCTCAGCTGCCGCGGGCGATCCACTCCTCCAGGTGCGGGGATTCGGTCCCGATGGTGGTTCCGTCGCCGTGCCCGGTGCGGACCGTCGTCGACGGCGGCAACGCGAACAAACGGTCGCGGATGGACCCGATGATCGTCGGGAAGTCCGAGTAGGAGCGCCCGGTGGCTCCCGGACCGCCCGAGAACAGGGTGTCGCCACTGAACAACTCCCCCGCCTCCGGCAGAAACAGGCAGCAGGAGCCGGGCGAGTGGCCGGGCGTGTGGAGCACGCGGACGTCGGTCCCGGCCACGGCGATCTGCTGCCCGTCCTCGATCGGCGTGTAGGCGACGGCGGGGTGAGTCTGCCGCCACAACACGTCGTCGGCAGCATGGAGGTAGATCGGGGCGTCCAGCGCCGTAGACAGTTCGGGCGCCACGGTGACGTGGTCGTTGTGGCCGTGTGTGCAGACGATGGCCCTCACGTGCCTGCCGCCGACAGCCTCGACGATCGGGGCGGCGGTGTGGGCGGCGTCGATCACCACCACCTCGGTGTCGTCGCCGACGATCCACACATTGTTGTCGACGTCCCAGGTGCCCCCGTCGAGACTGAAGGTGCCGGAGGTGACCACCCGGTCGATGCGCACGCTCACGACGCGACCGTCGATCGTCGAACCCGGTCCGCATATCTTCGTACCCGTGCCGACATCGCGCACCTCCAGGATCTCGTCCGTCTGGGACCGTGCCGTTCCTCACATTGCCACAGACCGTGCGCGGGATCTCGCTGTGGGCGAACACCGGAACGCCGCAGACGGGAATTATCGGTCGCCCACGCCGTGTTCCCCCAGAGCAGGACCTCCGAGAGCAAAGTCCGACGTATCGATGCCGGAGACGATAGGGGACACTGGAGGCCAGGCACGAAGGAGAAGAGGTCTGTAATGGACGAACAGTCGAAGATGTACGAGCTGGAGTTCCCGGCACCGCAGCTGTCCTCCGCGGACGGCCAGGGACCTGTACTGATCCACGGACTCGAGGGCTTCTCCGACGCAGGCCACGCCGTCAAACTCGCCACGACGCATCTCCGGGAGAGCCTGGAGAGCGAGCTGGTCGCCTCCTTCGCGGTCGACGAACTCGTCGATTACCGCTCACGGCGGCCCACCATGACGTTCAAGGCCGATCACTTCTCGGACTACGACCAGCCCGAGCTGAACCTGTATGCGCTGAAGGACACGGCGGGCACCCCGTTCTTGCTGCTGGCCGGCATGGAGCCCGACCTGCGCTGGGAGCGGTTCACCACGGCGGTCCGCCTGCTGGCCGAGCAGCTCGGTGTGCGCCGGACCGTGGGCATCAATGCCATTCCGATGGCCATCCCGCACACCCGCCCGCTCGGGGTGACCGCGCATTCCACCAACAAAGACCTGATCAAGGATCACCAGCGCTGGTCCGGCGAACTGCAGGTTCCCGGCAGCGCGTCCTCGCTGATCGAGTTGCGGATGGCGCAGCACGGGCACGAGTCGGTCGGGTTCTCGGTTCACGTCCCCCATTACCTGGCTCAGACGGACTATCCGGGCGCCGCCGAGACCCTCCTCGAGAATGTGAGTGACGTCACCGACCTGGACCTGCCGCTGGCCGCGCTCGGCGAGGCCGCCGCACGCGTCCGCGAACAGGTCGACGAGCACATCGCGGGTAACGAGGAGGTACAAACCGTCGTCCACGCCCTGGAACGCCAGTACGATGCGTACGTAACGGCTCAAGAACAGCAGTCCACGCTCCTGGCCAGCGAAGAAGACCTGCCGAGTGGTGACGAACTCGGTGCAGAATTCGAGCGTTTCCTCGCCGAACAGGCCCTGCAGGACGGCGAGGGCGGCGACTCCGACGAGGAGGGGGGATCACCGAACGGGGCGTGACCGAGGAGCTGTTGTGCGGTCGCCACGAGGACACTGTGCGACCGCACGGTCCAGTTGTTCGGCCGAGAGCGGTGCAATAGCGTCGAGATGAAGCGGATGATTGAGCTGTCAACATTCGGGAGTGCACCTAGTTCAGGAGGCGACATGAGCGACACTCGCATTCGTAAGCTCAGGCCCGTTCCGAACGCCGAAACCCGCATGATGTTCCGCACGATCCACGGCTACCGCCGCGCGTTCCGCATGGCAGGCGCGGGTCCCGCACTTCTGCTGATCCACGGCATCGGCGACAACTCGTCCACCTGGACCGAGATCATCCCGCACCTCGCCAAGAACTACACCGTCATCGCCCCCGATCTGCTGGGCCACGGACGCTCCGACAAGCCGCGGGCCGATTACTCGGTCGCGGCGTACGCCAACGGCATGCGCGACCTGCTCTCCACCCTGGGCATCGACAAGGTCACCGTCGTCGGCCACTCCCTCGGCGGCGGTGTCGCGATGCAGTTCTCCTACCAATTCCCGCAGATGGTCGACCGGCTCGTCCTGGTCTCGGCCGGCGGCGTCACCAAGGACGTTCACCCGCTGCTCCGGCTCGCGTCGGTTCCGGTGGTCAACGAGGCGCTGAAACTGCTGCGCATTCCCGGCGCCATGCCCACCGTGCGTCTGGTGGGCAACGTGTTGAGCCAGCTGAACGGAACGCGGTTGCGTCCCGGTGCGATGCTGCACGACACACCCGACCTGGTACGGGTGCTCGCGGAGCTGTACGACCCCACCGCCTACGAGGCGTATCTGCGCACCCTGCGCGCGGTCGTCGACTGGCGCGGCCAGGTCGTCACCATGCTCGACCGATGTTATCTGACCGAGAACCTCCCGGTGCAGCTCATCTGGGGCGATCAGGACGCCGTCATCCCGGTGAGCCACGCCCACCTCGCACACGCGGCGATGCCCGGATCACACCTCGAGATCTTCCGCGGCGCAGGCCATTTCCCGTTCCGCGACGACCCGATGCGGTTCCTGCGCACCATCGAGAAGTTCCTGTCCGTCACTCATCCCCTGCAGTTCGACGAAGCGAAGTGGCGGCAGATGCTCGTCACCGGCGTCGGTGAGAGCACCATCACCGGCAGCGCGTCCACCCGGATGGCGGTTCTGGACGCGATGGGATCGGACGAACGCAGCGCAACGTAGGCCCGGCAGCGGCGCACCGCGTTCCGGCTAGCCTGTAGCAGTGCTTCTCTCCGACCTGCTCCCCGAGAACGCGGATTCCGATTCCGTTTTCGACGCCTTCACCTCCTGGACCGAAGAACGGGGTCTGACGCTCTACCCCGCCCAGGAAGAATCCGTGATGGAGCTGGTGTCCGGGGCCAACGTGATCCTGGCGACGCCCACCGGATCCGGCAAGTCGATGGTGGCGGTCGGCGCCCACTTCTACGCCATGGCCACCGGCAAGCGCACCTTCTACACGGCCCCGATCAAAGCCCTTGTCAGCGAAAAGTTCTTCGCTCTGTGCGAGGTATTCGGCGCGGAGAACGTCGGCATGATGACCGGCGACGCCGCCGTCAACTCACGGGCGCCGATCATCTGCGCGACCGCCGAGATCGTCGCGAACCTCGCACTGCGCGAGGGCCCCGACTCCGACATCGGTCAGGTCGTGATGGACGAGTTCCACTTCTACTCCGAGCCCGACCGGGGCTGGGCGTGGCAGGTCCCCCTGGTCGAACTCCCCCACGCCCAGTTTCTGCTCATGTCGGCCACCCTCGGTGAGGTCGACTTCTTCTCGTCCGACCTCACCCGCCGGACCGGCCGGCCCACCACCGTGGTGGCGGGCACCGAGCGTCCCGTCCCCCTCATGTTCTCGTACGCCACGACACCCGTGAGCGAGACGATCGAGGAACTGGTGACCACCAATCAGGCCCCGGTCTACGTGGTCCACTTCACCCAGGCCGCCGCCCTGGAACGCGCGCAAGCCCTGACCAGCGTCAACTTTTGTTCGCGCGAGGAGAAGGACGCCATCGCCGAAGCGCTCGGCGGCTTCCGGTTCACCACCGGATTCGGCAAGACCCTCTCGCGCCTCGTCCGGCACGGTATCGGCGTCCACCACGCGGGCATGCTGCCGAAGTACCGCCGCCTCATCGAGAAGCTGGCGCAGGACGGTCTGCTGAAGGTCATCTGCGGCACCGACACCCTCGGTGTAGGAATCAACGTGCCCATCCGCACCGTGCTCCTCACCGGGCTGACCAAGTTCGACGGCACCCGCACGCGGCACCTCCGTGCCCGCGAGTTCCACCAGATCGCGGGACGCGCGGGACGCGCCGGCTACGACACGCTGGGCACCGTGGTCGTGCAGGCCCCCGAACACGAGGTCGAGAATCTGCGTGCACTCGCCAAGGCGGGCGACGACCCGAAGAAGCGCCGGAAGGTGCAGCGCAAGAAGGCGCCGGACGGCTTCGTGTCGTGGAGCGAGGCCACGTTCGATCGCCTCGTCGCCGCGTCACCCGAACCGCTCGTCTCCCGGTTCTCCGTGTCGAACTCCATGCTGCTCAACGTGATCGCGCGACCGGGCAACTGCTTCGAATCCATGCGGCACCTCCTCGAGGACAACCACGAGTCGCGGCCCGCACAGCGCAAGCACATCCTCAAGGCGTTGTCGTTGTACCGCGGGCTGATCGACGCCGGGGTGGTGCAGAGACTCGACGAACCCGACGCCGACGGCCGCATGGCCCGGCTGACGATGGAACTCCAGCGGGACTTCGCGCTCAATCAGCCACTGTCCCCGTTCGCCCTGGCCGCCCTCGAACTCCTCGACGTCGAATCCGATTCCTATGCACTGGATGTGGTGTCGGTGATCGAGTCGACCCTCGACGACCCGCGGCAGGTCCTCATGGCGCAGCAGCACTTCGCCCGCGGTGAGGCGGTCGCGCAGATGAAGGCCGACGGGATCGAGTACGAGGAACGTATGGAACTGCTCGAGGAGGTCACCTGGCCCAAGCCTCTCGCAGACCTGCTGTTCCCGGCGTTCGAGATGTATCGCGGTGGGCACCCGTGGATCACGGAGTTCGCGCTGTCGCCCAAGTCGGTCGTGCGCGACATGGTCGAGCGGGCGATGACGTTCGCCGAAATGGTCAGCCACTACGGTCTGGCCCGTTCGGAGGGGCTCGTACTGCGGTATCTCGCGGACGCGTATCGAGCCCTGCGCCAGACCGTTCCGACCGAGGCCCGGACGGAGGAGCTGGACGACCTCATCGAGTGGCTGGGCGAGCTGATCCGCCAGGTCGATTCCAGCCTGCTCGACGAATGGGAATCCCTCACCGACCCCGGCGCCGAGGGAGACGACCAGCAGGTCGCGTTCGGCGCCGATGTGCCGCGCCCGATCTCGGCGAATACGCGAGCATTCCGGGTGATGGTGCGCAACGCCATGTTCCGGCGTATCGAACTCGCGTCGCGGCGGCGGTGGGCCGAACTGGAGGGACTCGACGACGGCATCGACGCCGACGAGTGGGAGGACCAGCTCCAGCCGTACTTCGACGAATACGACTCCCTCGGCACCGGCCCCTCGGCACGCGGCCCCCAGCTGTTCCAGGTGGAGACCGCGCCCGAGCTGTGGCGGGTGCGGCAGGTCCTCGAGGACCCGCAGGGCGATCACGGGTGGGCGTTGACGGCGGTCGTCGACCTTCCCGAGTCCGACGCGGCCGGCGAAGTGATCTTCGACGAGCTCAGCATCGTCGAGGGGTAGCGGTCAGGAACGCGGCCTGCGGGGCTGATCCCGCCGCGCCGCGTTCTTCTCCTTGATGCGGACGGTCTCCTTGCGGACCTCGGCCTGGGTGGCGCGTTCCTGCTGCAGCCATTCGGGACGATCCGCCATGAGCGCGTCGATCTGCTCGGTGGTGAGCGCCTCGGTGACGCCGCCCCGGGCGAGGCCCGCGATGGACACCCCCAGCTTCGCCGCGACCACCGGCCGCGGGTGCGGGCCGTTGCGGCGCAGCTCGAGCAGCCACTCCGGCGGATCGCTCTGCAGTGCACTCAGCTCGTCGCGGGAGACGAGACCCTCCTGGAACTCCGCGGGGGTGGCCTCGAGGTACACACCCAGCTTCTTCGCCGCGGTGGCGGGCTTCATAGTCTGGGGGCTCTTGTGCGACGTCATGGTGTCAAGAGTAACGAGCGTGTGCGGTGCCGTTGACCAAGGCCGGTAGCCTGACGGGGTGACAGACGCGGATGCATCCCCTTCGTTCCGGCTCGCGTATGTCCCGGGCGTGACCCCCACCAAGTGGGTGCGGATCTGGAACGAACGGCTGCCCGACGTCCCGCTCACCCTCGTCCCGGTGGCGGCCGCGGACGCACCCGACCAGTTGCGCGGCGGCGGCGCGGACGTGGGCCTGGTGCGGCTGCCGATCGACCGGACCGGTCTCAGCGCCATCCCCCTGTATACCGAGATCCCCGTGGTCGTGGCACCGAAGGACCACGTGGTGGCGGCGGTGGACGAGGTGTCGATCGCGGATCTGGCCGACGAGATCGTGCTGCACCCGCTCGATGACATCCTCGTCTGGGACAGCGTGCCGGGACTGCCCGCCCAGGACCGCCCGGCCACGACGGCCGACGCGATCGAACTGGTCGCCGCCGGGATCGGGCTGCTCATCGTCCCGCAGTCGCTCGCCCGGCTCCACCACCGCAAGGACCTCGTCTACCGGACGGTGTCGGACGGCCCGGAGTCACGGATCGCGCTGTCGTGGCCCGAGGACGAGACCACCGAACTGGTGGAGGAGTTCATCGGCATCGTCCGGGGCCGGACCGTCAACAGCTCCCGGGGTCGCACCCCGACGCCGGCTCAGCCGAAGAAGAAGCGTCCTGCCGCGGCGACGGCACGCCAGAAACCGGCCGCGGGTGCCAGGACGTCCCGGTCGAGCTCCGGAACGAAGGGCGGCAAGAAGGGCAAACCGCGACGACGGTCGTAGCTCCGACCGTCAGGCGGGCGCGGCGACCGACGCCGTCTTCGTGAGCAGGGCGGCGAGTTGCCCGTAGCCGTCCGCACGGGCACTGGACGAGCGGAACACGAGGCCGATCGTGCGGCCGGGCGCCGGAGCCGCGAAGCGGGCGGTCGCGAGCGGTCCCCGTCCGGTCTCCACCTGAACGGCGGATTCCGGCACCAGGGTCACGCCGAGTCCGCCGGCGACGCACTGCACCACCGTCGACAGCGACGTGGCGCGGGTGTCGCCCGCCACCGGGTGCGCGTCGACCGAGCGGCACAGATCGAGGGTCTGATCGCGTAGGCAGTGCCCCTCGTCGAGCAGCAGGAGGGGAAGCGCGTCCAGCATCTGCGGCGAGACGTCGGTGCGGCCCGCCAGCGTGTGCCCCTCCGGGACGACCATCACGAAATCTTCTGTGTACAAGGGAATGTCGACGAGACCGCTGACACCACTCGGCAACGCCAGCACCGCGACGTCGAGCGCACCCACACGCAACGCCTCCAGGAGTCGCGCCGTCTGGTCCTCGATGACCTGAGGCTCGAGGGCGGGCATCTCCTCGCGCAGCGCCGGCAACAGGGCAGGCAGCACGTACGGGGCCACGGTGGGGATCAGCCCGATACGCAGCGGTCCGGCCAACCGGTCGCCGACACCCGCGGCCGTCGCGACGAAACCGTCCGCGGCCTCGAGGATGACCTTGGCCTGACCGAGGAGCCGCTCCCCCGCCGTGGTGACGAGAACGCGTCGGGTGCTGCGCTCGATGAGCTGCACCCCGAGCCCGTTCTCCAGGGCGGCGAGCGACTGCGAAAGTGTGGGTTGACTCACACTCAAACGCGCTGCCGCCGTACCGAAATGGCGGTACTCCGCGACTGCCACGAACGCACGCAGCTGCGACAGCGTGGGTTGATAACTCTGATCAGCCATACCTATCAGTCTAGCGTCGTCCATCGCCCCTGCCTCTTGACCCGGGGCAGGTGGCGAACTCTCCCACCGTCGAGGCACTTCCTCGAGGTCGACGAGCGATAAGGTGCGTCAATGCCCATCCACGTAGACGTCGTCCGGGTGTTCACCGACGACAAAGGACGCCACGGCAATCCGCTCGGCATCATCGACTCCTCGGCCGTCCCGCCCGAGGACCGGCAGTCGGTCGCCGCCGCACTCGGATACAGCGAGACGATCTTCGTCGACGTGCCCGGACCCGGCGACGAGCACGCGCGCGCCCAGATCTTCACCCCCACCACCGAACTGCCCTTCGCCGGACACCCCACGGTCGGACTGTCCTGGTGGCTGCACGAGCGCGGCGCCGCGGTCACCACACTCGACGTGCCCGCGGGCCCGGTCGCCACCCGCCGTTCCGGCGCCTTCACCTGGGTGCGGGCCCGGCCGGAGTGGGCGCCCGAGTTCTCGCTGTACCCCATGAACAGCGTGCGCGAGGTTCAGTCTGCGGACCCGAAGAAGTTCGGTGCCGGACACCACTATCTGTGGGCCTGGACGGACAAGGTCGAGCACTCGATCCGGTCACGAATGTTCGCCCCGGACATGGGCATCACCGAGGACGAGGCCACCGGAGCCGCGGCCGTCCGGATCACAGCGCACCTCCGGCACGCCCTCCTGATCACCCAGGGCAAGGGATCCGAACTGCGCACCACCTACGATCCCGCGGGCTGGATCGAGGTCGGCGGACGAGTCCACCCTGAGAAGTCACGCACCCTCTGACGACGGCCGCCGACCTCGCCCAGCGGTGAGGTCGGCTTCGCTCAGAGTCACCTCGATCTCCCGGCCCAGCGTCACCCCGGGAGCGAGGGGAAGCCTGTCGCCGCTCCAGAACTTGCCGGGGTCGTACCAGTTGGTGCGCCTGCGCCCACTGATCAGCCCCATCTCCTCGTACGTCTGCGCAACCACCTCGGCGCAATAGGCACTTTCGAGGCCGCCCGATCTCTCCTGCCGGCGCCCCGTCCCGGGCAGGCGACCGCCGAACCACCGTGACGCGAGTTTCGCGGTGGACGGGAACGGGGTTCCGTCGAGCCGTGCGATCGTCCGCAGCAACGCATCCTCCTGCTGCGGCGTCGCGGGTTCGGCGAGCTGACGCAGCCATCCCCGCTGCCCGTACCGCGCACCCCACACCTGGACCGCGGCGCGCAGGTCGTGGAGTTGCACACCGCGCTGAAAGCGTCCCGTCCACATGTCCTGCAGCGAATGTCCGAGCTCGGCGTGCCACATCAGCGGCGGCAGGTCCTCGAGGACCACCGACATCCCGACGTGGTTGACCGGACTGTTCGTCAGCGTCTGAATGGCCCTGTCGGCCGGAGACTCTCCGCGGAAGATCCAGATGTCGCCGGTGCGGGTGACCTCGACCGCGGTGTCGAGGTCGATGGTGGAGCCGTGTCGTCGTGCGTCCGTGTGCCGTGGCGCGTCCATGGGCCCTAGCCTAGAAGGATGCGACCCCGTGGCAGGCAATGGTGGAAACTTCTCGGACTCGCCGGTGTGGTGGGTGTCGCCGCGACCGGGGTTGTCGCGGTGCGCGCGGATCGGCACCGCAAGGCGTACACGCCCGACGAGGTCCGGGCGCGTCTCCACGAGCGCTACACCCGCGCGTACGCGGTGCACGACGGGCAGAAGGAGATCGACCTGACCCCGCCCACCTGGCGGGACCGGGTCACCGGTGCCCTGCGCCGCCTCCGCAGGCGGGGCACCGGGACCGATCAGCCCAGGGCCCGGCGGATTCCGTCCGCGAGCTGAGCGACCTGCCCGTCCGTCATCACGAACGCCGGCGAGATCTGCATGGCACCCTGACCGGCCGCGCGCCCCGAGATCCCGTGTTCGCGCAACGTGTTCACGAACGGGAGCGCTTCCGCCGGATCGGCCAGCTGCACCGCCGCGACCGCACCGAGACCGCTGCGTACTTCCTCGACGCGCGGATGGTCGGCGAGGGGCGCGAGGTGCTCGTGCAGTGACGACTCGAGCCGCTTCGACTCCGCCAGCAGATTCTCGCGCTCGATGATGTCGAGGTTGGCGAGTGCCGCCGCGGCGGCACCCGCATGCCCACCGTAGGTGTAGCCGTGCCGCCACCAGACCCCGCCGGCGAAGAACGGCTCGGCCACGCGCGGGGCGATGAACACCGCACCCATCGGGACGTACCCGGAGGTGAGGCCCTTCGCCGTCGTCATCATGTCGGGCTGCAGGTCGAATCGCGTCGACGCGAACCACTCGCCGCCGATGCGGCCGAATCCCGTGACCACTTCGTCGACGACGAACAGGATGTCGTGCTCGCGGCAGATGTCGCGGACCTCCGCGAGATAGCCCTCCGGCGGCAGGTATACGCCGCCCGCGCCGATGACGGGCTCGCAGAAGAACGCGGCGATCGTGTCGGCGCCGATCTTCTCGATCAGTTCGAGCAGGCTCTTGGCGTCGTTCCAGGCGACCGTGGCGGCGTCCGCCATCAACTCGCCGTAACCCTCGCGGTTGGCGGGGATTCCCGCCAGCGCGGTGCCCGCCACATGCATCCCGTGATAGGCCTTCTGGCGGCCGACCACGATCGTCTTGGACGGCTTGCCCATCTCGTGCCAGTAGCGGCGGGCGAGCTTGGCTGCCGTGTCCACGGAATCCGAACCACCGGATGTGAGGAAGATCTTGCTGCCGGGCACCGGCGCAATGGTCGCGAGACGATCGGCCAGGGCCGCGGTCGTCTCGGGGACGAAGTCACCGAAGTTCGAGAAGTGGGCCACGGTCCGCAACTGCTGCGCGACGGCGTCCGCGATCTCCGCACGGCCGTGCCCCACGTTGGTGAACCACAGACCTGCTGTCGCATCCAGGTATCGGTTGCCGCGATCGTCCCAGATGTAGGCGCCCTCGCCGCGGGACACCACGAAGGCGCCCTTCTGTTCCACCGCGCCCATGTCCGCGAATCCGTGCCACAGTGCCGACGCCATGCTCATCCCTTCGTGAAACCCCGCCCGAAGGCGACTATGCCACGACGCCCCACAGAGGATCGTGCCGCGTCACTTCTCCGCAAGGGCGGTGGGGTGTGGCTCGGTGTCGACTCCCGGAATCCCGCGACCGCGGATGGACGCGCCCGCCGTCTCGGCCACGAAGTACAGCGCGACGAGGCCGATCGCGCACGCGGCCATCATGTAGAACGCCGGCATGAGTGTGTTGCCGGTCCATTCGATGAGCAGTTCGTTGACCGCGGGGGCGGTGCCGCCGAACAGAGACGTCGACACGTTGTAGGCGATGGCGAAACCCGCGAACCGCACATGGGTCGGGAACATCGCCGGGAACGTCGCCGAAATCGTGGACAGCTGCAGGACGTACAGCAACCCGAGTACCGCGAACGCGAGGATCGCCCATCCGAAACCCTGACGCATCAGCAGGTACATCGGGACGGCGAGCACGATCAATCCCACGAGCGAGCCGTACCACAACGGTTTGCGGCCGACCCGGTCCGACAACCCGCCGGCGAACGGAATGACTGCCATCATCACGAGCTGCCCGACGATGAACAGGGACAGCGACGCGGTGGACGTCAGACCGATCTGTGTCTCCAGATATGTCGGCATGTAACTGAGCAGGGTGTAATTGGTGACGTTCAACGCGATGACGAGGCCGCCGAGCAGCAGCAACGGCTTCCAGTACTCGGTCACCAGATCCTTGAACTCGTGGGTCGGCGTCGACTCCACCTCGCCCTCCGCGTCCAGTTCCCGGAACACGGGGGTCTCCTCGAGCTTGGTCCGCAGGTAGAGGCCGATCAGACCCATCGGTCCGGCGATCAGGAACGGGATACGCCAGCCCCAGGTGGACATGAACGGATCGCTGGAGAACAACTCGACCGCCAGGACCACGATCGCACCCAGCGCATACCCGCCGAGCGTGCCGAACTCGAGGAAGCTTCCGCAGAAACCGCGCTTGCGGTCCGGCGAGTACTCGGCCATGAACGTTGCCGCGCCGCCGTATTCGCCGCCCGTCGAGAAGCCCTGGATCATGCGCAGCAGCACCAGCAGCAGGGGCGCCCAGAAACCGATGACGTCGTATCCCGGCACGAGGCCCACGCAGAACGTCGCACCCGCCATCAGGATGATCGTCAGTGCCAGAACCTGGCGGCGTCCGAGCCGGTCACCCAGCGGACCCCACACGAGGCCGCCGAGCGGTCGTACGACGAACGACACCGCGAACACGAGCAGGGCGTACAGGGTGGCCGAACCGGTGTCGCCGGGGAAGAACGTGGCCGAGATGTACGACACTGTGAACGCGTAGACGCCGTAGTCGAACCATTCGGTGGCGTTACCCATCGCCGACGCCGCGATCGCGCGACGGAGAACACCTGGTGGGAGGGTTTCCTGCTCGGCTGACGAACTCGCAGATGCCATGTGATCCCGTCTCCTCGGGCCGGTTTCGCGTTCACCCATTGTGGCCCGAGTGGCACGTGTTGTCGCGCGTTTGCCGGTTACAGACACGCTACGGAGGCGCGCCCGAGCCGTTCCCGTGACAGTGTGCGACCACCGTCGCGCGGGTATCCGCAGCCCATGACCAGCCGAATCATCGCCATCGCCGTCGACTGTCGTGACGCGGAAACACTGTCACGATTCTGGTGCGACGCCCTGGGCTATCCGTCGACCCGCCGATGGAAGGACTTGTACGGGCTCGAGTACGTCGAATCGAACGCACCGGGGTCCCCGTCACTGGTGTTTCAGCCCGTCGACGGCCCGAAGTCCGAGAAGAACCGCCTGCACCTCGACATCGCGCCGTCGTCCGGTACCCGCGACGAGGAGGTCCGGCGGCTCCTCTCGCTCGGCGCACGCCGGCTGAGCGACGACCCGAACGTTCCCTGGGTGGTCCTCGCAGACCCCGAGGGTAACGAATTCTGCGTGCTACCGGAACGTGGGGCCGACGACGGGACGACCACGTAGCCCTCGCCACCAGGCGGCGGGCCCGCCGTGGGCGACCCAGTGCCGTGCGTGGTCCACGTAATCCGTCGCCACCCGGACCCACTCACTCCAGGCACTCGGCGTGGGCAGGGTTTCGACCGAACGGGTCAGGAGACGATCGATCGCGTCCGAGACGAGTTCTGCGCGCTCCAACTGCACCATGTGCCCCGCACCGGGGACCTTCACCAGTTCCGCGTCGGGCAGATGCCCGGCGATCGCCTTCGAGTACCGGAAGGGGGTCAGGAGGTCGCGGTCGCCGCACACCACCAGCGTCTCGATGGGTGCGAGCAACGGCACCGCCGCCGTCTCGTCGTGATTCTTGAACGACGGCAGGAAGTCGACGAGGGTCTTGAGGGACGTGTCGTTGATCATCTGCTCGGAGTGCCACATGATCGCCGGGCTGATGCTGCGGTCACCGAACGACGCCGACCTCAGGATCGGCGCCAGCACCCTCTTGCTCGCGCCGCGACCGCCCTGGACGACCCGGGGCAGGTGCCGGGCCGCGGTGCTGAATCCGGCAACGACCGGCGTGTTGAGGGTCCGCGCGAGCCCCACGTCACCCAGCTTCTCCGCCGCGGTGGCGATCAGGCCCACCCCGACGACGCGGGACCCGATCAGATCGGGATGCTGTCCGACGTACGACAGGACCGCCATACCGCCCATCGAATGGCCGACCAGCACGATCGGCCCCTCGGGCACGAGCGCACGGATCACGGCGTCGACGTCCCGCGCGAGATGCGGGATGGTGCAGGTGTCGCGACGCGGGACCCCGGAGTCGCCGTGCCCCCGCAGGTCGAAGAACACCATGCGGATCGTCGAGCCCCACGCCTCCTCGAGCTGAACCCGCTGGAAGTGCCACCCGGTCATCCGATTGCAGAAGCCGTGGACGAACACCACCGTCAAGGGCGCGAACGCCGGACCCACCTCGCGCACCGCGAGGGGCACACCGTCGTCGGCCGCGACGACACTGCCGCGGTCGCGGCCGAGCAGGTCGAAGTTCTCGCCTGCGAACTCGTCGAACATAGTCTCCCAGCCGTTGCCGAAGTCACGGATGATCGCGCGGACGCCTGTCGTGTGGAGGATAGCGCGGTGCGCGAATCGTCTGCGCGCAGCTTCGCCGCTACCGGTCCTCGCCGTACCGCCGGCGCGCACCCAGACGTCCCACCGCGTTCACGGCGAGCGCCATCAACGCCATCGCCAGCAACAACACGACCGCCGTGACGGCGAGCTGGAGGTACCCCTGCTGTCGGGGGTCCAGGAACGGATACGGGTACCAGTCGACGATCGGACCCCGGATCAGGGAATAGGCGCCATACACGGCCGGGAAGACCAGCCAGCCGAGGCTCTGCGCCTCGGAGATCCGTACCCGGGACGGGGCCACCACCCAGTCGAGCAGCAGTACGAGCGGCAGCAGACGGTGCAGGGCCGTGTTGATCCAGGCGTCCTGCAGCATGACGTCGATGTTCGCCAGCAGCACCGCGTACACGATTCCGGTGATGACCATGTACAGCGTGGTCGCGCCGCGGAACAGCTGCCAGCCCCGCGACTGCGGATCCCGGATCGCGCCGACGAGCAGGACGACGGCGGCGAGGATGTTGCTCTCGATGGTGAAGTAGCTGAGGTAGTTGGCCAGGGAGAAGTCGTCGCTGCCGGCGCTGCGGAGGGGAATCCACAGCAACGCGATCAGACCGTAGACGGCGAAGACCGCCCGCAGAACCCGAACGATCCTCTGACCTCGCAGGTCCGTGACGACGGCAGCGCCCATCCGCCGATATTCGCACACGGGCGGGCGCGGCACAGGGCGATCCACCGGGTTGGCTAGGCTGGGGTCCAGCATGTCCACCACAGCACCCAGCCGGCGGGAACTGAAGAACAGCCTCGGCGAACTCACTCTGCGCGACGAACACCGGCTCCGCCGGCGACTCGACCGTGCGCGCACACCCGACGCACTCGCATCCCTGTCCGACGAGATCGCCGCCGCGCGCGGACGCATCGCACGAAGACTCGACAGCGTCCCTGTCATCGACTACCCCGACGCGCTGCCGGTCAGCCAGCGCCGCGACGACATCGCGAAGGCGATCGCCGAGAACCAGGTCGTCATCGTCGCCGGCGAGACGGGCTCGGGCAAGACGACGCAGATCCCGAAGATCTGCCTCGAACTCGGCCGCGGCGTCCGCGGCCTCATCGGACACACCCAGCCCCGCCGTCTCGCGGCGCGGACGGTTGCCGAACGCATCGCCGAGGAACTCCGCAGCGAACTCGGTGAGACCGTCGGCTACACCGTGCGATTCACCGACCAGGTGTCGGACGGCACGCTGGTGAAACTGATGACCGACGGAATCCTGCTCGCCGAGATTCAGCGCGACCGGATGCTGCGCCGGTACGACACGCTCATCATCGACGAGGCCCACGAACGCAGTCTCAACATCGACTTCATCCTCGGATACCTGCGACAGCTACTCCCCCGCCGGCCCGATCTGAAAGTGATCATCACCTCGGCCACGATCGATCCGGAACGCTTCGCGCAGCACTTCGCCACCGACGACGGGGTGCCCGCACCGATCGTCGAGGTGTCCGGACGCACCTTCCCCGTCGAGATGCGTTACCGCCCACTCACCGTGGAAGTGGGCGACCAGACCTTCGACCGCGACCCCGTCGACGCGGTGTGCGAGGCGGTCGAGGAATTGTCCGGCGAGGGCGACGGCGACATCCTGGTCTTCCTCTCCGGCGAACGGGAGATCCGCGACACTGCCGACGCGCTCCGCGACCGCAGACTGCGCGGCACCGAGATCGTGCCCCTGTACGCCCGGCTGTCGGCGGCCGAACAGCACAAGGTGTTCACGCCCCACACCGGGCGGAGGGTCGTGCTGTCGACGAACGTCGCGGAAACCTCCCTCACCGTGCCCGGCATCCGGTACGTCGTGGACCCGGGAACCGCCCGCATCTCCCGCTACTCGGTGCGCACCAAGGTGCAGCGCCTCCCCATCGAACCGATCTCGCAAGCGTCCGCCCGCCAGCGTTCCGGGCGTTGCGGCCGTGTGGCCGAGGGCATCTGCATCCGCCTCTACTCGGAAGAGGACTTCGAGGCGCGGCCCGCGTTCACCGAACCGGAGATCCTGCGCACCAACCTCGCGTCCGTCATCCTGCAGATGACGGCGCTCGGCCTCGGCGACATCGCCGCGTTCCCGTTTGTCCAGCCACCCGACCCGCGGGCCGTCCGCGACGGCATCGGCCTGCTCGAGGAACTCGGGGCGATCGAACGGAAAGCCCAGAACGAGCAACCCGTCCTCACCGCGGTCGGACGCGAACTCGCGCAGATCCCCGTCGATCCGCGCATGGCCCGGATGCTCGTCGAGGCACACCGGAACGGCTGCCTGTCCGAGGTGCTGGTCATCGTCTCGGCCCTCTCGATCCAGGACGTGCGGGAACGTCCCGCCGAATTCCAGCAGGCAGCGGACGAGAAGCACGCCCGGTTCACCGTGGAGAACTCCGACTTCCTCGCCTTCCTCGAACTGTGGAAATACCTGCGCGAGCAGCGGAACGAATTGTCGTCCAACCAGTTCCGCAAGATGTGCCGAAACGAATTCCTGCACTGGCTGCGCATCCGCGAATGGCAGGACCTGCACGGCCAGCTCCGGCAGATCACCCGTGGGCTGGGCTGGGACACCACCGATACCCCGGCCGGCGAGGCGGCGATCCACCAGTCCCTCCTCGCGGGACTGCTGTCGCACATCGGACTCCGCGAGGGTGACAAGCGAGACTTCCTCGGGGCCCGCGGAAGCCGATTCGCGGTCTTCCCCGGCTCGAGCCTGTTCAAGAAGCCCCCGCGATGGGTCATGGCCGCCGAACTGGTCGAAACGTCCCGGCTGTGGGCGCGCATGTCGGCCAGGATCGAACCCGAGTGGGCGGAGAAGCTGGCGCCGCACCTCGTGAAACGCACCTACTCCGAGCCGCACTGGTCGTCGAAGCGCGGCGCCGCCATGGCCTACGAACGCGTGACGCTGTACGGGATCCCGCTCGTCGCCCGGCGTGCGGTCACCTACAGCACCATCGACCCCGGGACGTCCCGGGACCTGTTCATCCGCCACGCTCTGGTGCAGGGCGAGTGGCAGACGCAGCACAAGTTCTTCCACGCCAACCGCGCACTCCTCGAAGACGTCGAGGAACTCGAGCACCGCGCCCGCAGGCGCGACATCCTCGTGGACGACGACACCCTCTACGACTTCTACGACCAGCGCGTCGGCCCGGAAGCGGTCTCCGCCCGGCATTTCGACTCCTGGTGGAAGGTCGCCCGCCGCAAGAACCCCGACCTGCTCACGTTCACCCAGGCGACGGTCGTCAACGCCGAGTCCGCAGCAGTACTCGGCGGCGAGTACCCCGACTCCTGGCGTCAGGGCGACATGCAGTTCCCCCTCACCTACCAGTTCGAGCCCGGCACCGAGGACGACGGCGTCACCGCCCGCATCCCGATTGCGCTGCTGGCGGGCCTGCGCCCGGTCGGCTTCGACTGGCTGGTCCCCGGCATGCGCGTCGAACTGGTCACCGCCCTGATCAAGACGCTCCCGAAGACCCTTCGCCGACAGGTGGTTCCGGCACCGGACTTCGCGGCCGCCGCGCTTTCCGCCGTGAAACCCCGCTCCGAACCGCTCACCGCGGCGATGGCCCGCGAGTTGTCGCGGCTCGGCGCCTGTCGCATCGATCCCAAGGACTTCGACGTCACCGCGCTCCCCGACCATCTGCGCATGACGTTCGCTGCCGTGGACGAGAAAGGTGCCGTCCTCGGCCGGGACAAGGATCTCGTGTCGCTGCGCAAGTCGCTCGCTCCCCGCGTCCAGGTGGAGGTGGCGAAGGCGGCGTCGAATTCGGAGCGGCCGCCCGCACTCACGTGGACCCCTGCCACCCTCGGTTCGCTCGAGGCCACCGTGACACGCGAACTGGGCGGCCAGAAGGTCACCGGCTACCCCGCCCTGGTCCCGGAGGGTGACGGTGTCGCCGTCCGCGTGCTCAGCACCGCGGCGGCGCAACGATCCGCAATGCGCGCCGGAACGCGCCGGCTGCTGCTCGCCGCCGTTCCCACCCAGGCGAAGACGGTCACATCGGGCCTGAGCAACGCACAGCGACTTGCGCTCGGGCAGAACCCCGACGGCAGCCTCGACGCCCTGATCGACGACTGCCGCAACGCCGCCGCGAACCAGTTGATCGCCGCACACGGCACGCCGGTGCGCACCCCTCAGGAGTTCGACGCCCTCGTGGCGACGGCGCGCGCCGAGATGGCCCGGAACGTGGCGGTCCTCCTACGACTGGTGTCGCCGGTACTCGAAGCCGACCATCGGCTCGCCGTCGTGCTGGAACGCGCGGCTGGTGAGGCCGCCGACGACGTGCGCGAACAGCGGCAGTCGCTGCTGTTTCCCGGATTCGTCGCCGACATCGGTGCCACTCGCCTCCGTGAACTGCCCCGCTACCTCGCCGCCGCGGCGGCCCGTCTCGAAGCTCTTCCCGGGAGCGCACCGCGCGACCAGAAGGGGATGGACGTTCTCGACCGGGTGTACGCCGGATACGAACGCATGCTCGCGGGCCTGCCGGAAGAACGACAGCACACACCCGAAGTCGACGCCATTCACTGGATGATCGAGGAACTGCGCGTCAGCCTGTTCGCTCAAACACTCGGGACACCGATCCCCGTGTCCGAGAAGCGCGTGATCAGTGCCATGGAGAAGGTGCGCTGACGCGCAAGGCCATGGAGAAGGTGCGGTGACGCCTCGGCTCAGGCGTCGTCGCGGGATTCGCGGTGTTCGCGTAGCTCTTTGATCTCGCGGGCGAAGTCCTCGGCGGAGCTGAAAGACCGGTACACGGACGCGAAGCGCAGGTACGCCACCTCGTCGAGATCACGAAGCGGACCGAGAATGGCGAGGCCCACCTCGTTGCTCGGGATCTCCGCAGAACCCGACGCCCGGACCGCGTCCTCGACCTGCTGGGCAAGAAGATTCAGGGCGTCGTTGTCTACCTGCCGGCCCTGGCAGGCGCGGCGCACTCCCCGCACCACTTTCTCCCGGCTGAACGGTTCGGTGACACCACTGCGCTTGACCACCGACAGCACGGCCGTCTCGACGGTGGTGAATCGGCGACCACACTCGGGGCACGAGCGGCGGCGACGGATGGCCTGTCCTTCGTCGGCTTCTCGCGAATCGACCACACGTGAATCGGGGTGCCGGCAGAACGGGCAGTGCATGGCGATTCCTTCGTCGTAGCCGTCGTGGCCGCAACTGTTCGCCTCCCCCGATGGCGAACCGACGAAAACGGATTCACGCAGCGGATGCACGATCTCGACGCGACCACACGAAGTGGTGGGACTGACAGCATCCGAGACTACTCGGCCGCCCTGGGGGACAGACATGCAGAGCCACCCCCGTCACCGGGTAGAGGACGACGGGACGATCAGACTCTGGCCCGGGTGGAGCGCCGAATTGGACATGGCGTTCAGCTCCATGATCCGCTCGACCATCTGTGCCACCGGCAATTCCGGGGAGATCCGCGCCGCGAGCGCTGCCAGGCTCTCCCCCTGCTGCACCTGCACGACCTCCGTGGCCGCCGAATTGCTCACACCGTCGGTCGTGGCCAGCTGAGCCACCCCGACGAGCCCGCACAACACACCCGCCGTGATCACGACACTCGCGAGCACCATCCGCCAGCCGACGTCGTTCGCCCCGCGCGCGTGATCGGCACGGGAGACACCGGTGTGGGTGGGCCGGTACGCGACGGCGCCGGACGACGGGCGCCGCAGCTCGCCGTCGGTGCGCCGGCGGCGCGGCTCGGTCCGGTACGACCGTGCGGCCCCGGACCGGACGACACCCCGTTCGAGGGCCTGCCGGTTCAGCACTGCCTGCCGATGGAGAACTGCGTTGCTCATCGGTACCTCCGCTGCTCGTATCCGTTGTCAGATCCGTTGTCGTCAGATCCGTTGTCGTATCCGCTACCGACCCGGTCGGCGTCCGATCTCTCCGGGCGTTCGATCACGCGTTCGAAAGAACACATGTTCGATTTCTACCACGGCACTCCGACAATGTCTCTACTTCTCGCGACACGTGTCGAACAGATGTTTGAAACTCCGAGGAAAGCGGGATAGATTCGTGTCACGCGGCACAGCAGTCACATGCGACCCATACCGAGAAGATCCACATACAGACGGAGGCACCTCGCCATGAAGGACGACAGCTCGACCGACGGTTCGACTCCACGTGTGAGCGGTGGCTCCGCCGCCGGGTTGACCGACCGGCAGCGCCGTGTCCTCGAGGTGATTCGCACGTCCGTCAACGAGCGCGGATATCCGCCGAGCATCCGCGAGATCGGCGACGCCGTGGGGCTCACCTCCACGTCGTCCGTCGCTCATCAACTGCGCACGCTGGAGCGGAAGGGCTTCCTCCGCCGGGATCCCAATCGTCCCCGCGCCGTGGACGTGCGCGGCCTCGACGAGGTGGCGGCGGGAGCCGCGGCGAACGCGAGCGCCGCAGTCGGGTTGGCCGCGGTCAAGTCCGGCGCCGACGGCGCACCCCTGCCGGAACCCACGTTCGTCCCGGTCCTCGGCCGGATCGCGGCCGGTGGCCCGATCCTCGCCGAGGAAGCAGTCGAGGACGTGTTCCCGCTCCCCCGCGAACTGGTGGGCCAGGGCTCGCTGTTCCTGCTCAAGGTCGTCGGCGAATCGATGATCGATGCCGCGATCTGCGACGGCGACTGGGTAGTGGTCCGTCAGCAGAACGTGGCGGAGAACGGAGACATCGTGGCAGCGATGATCGACGGCGAAGCAACCGTCAAGACGTTCAAACGCACCGAGAACGAGGTGTGGCTGATGCCGCACAATCCGCTGTTCGATCCGATCCCCGGCAACGACGCGGTCATTCTGGGCAAGGTCGTCACGGTCATGCGCAAGATCTAGTCACCGCCGCGCGGAGACACGAGGAGGCCCCACGGCGATTGCCGTGGGGCCTTCTCGCATCCACCCCGGATACGCAGGTCGCGCCTCGTCAGAGATTGAGGCCGCGACCGATGATTTCCTTCATGATCTCGGTGGTACCGCCGTAGATGGTCTGGACACGAGAATCCATGTAGGCCTTGGCAATCGGGTACTCCTTCATGTATCCGTAGCCGCCGTGCAGCTGCAGGCACCGGTCGATCAGCCGGACCTGCGCCTCGGTGGTCCACCACTTGGCCATCGCCGCTTCCTGCACCGACAGCTTCTCGTCGTTGAGCAGTTCGATGAACTTGTCGACGAGCACTCGGACGGCCGTTGCCTCGGTGGCGAGTTCGGCGAGCACGAAGCGGGTGTTCTGGAAGCTGCCGATCGACTTGCCGAACGCCTTCCGGTCGCGGCAGTACTGGATCGTCATGTCGAGTGCCGATTCCATTGCGGCCGCGGCCACCACGGCGATCGACAGCCGCTCCTGGGGAAGGTTCTTCATCAGGTAGAGGAAGCCCATCCCCTCCTCACCGAGGAGGTTGGCGGCGGGAACGCGGACGTCGGTGAAGCTGAGCTCCGCGGTGTCCTGCGCCTTCATCCCGATCTTGTCGAGATTGCGGCCGCGTTCGAAGCCCGGCATGTCCCGTTCGACGACCAGGAGGCTGAATCCCTGCGCCCCCTTGTCGGGATCGGTACACGCGACGACGATCACGAGGTCGGCGTTGATGCCGTTGGTGATGAACGTCTTGGAACCGTTGAGGACCCAGTCGTCGCCGTCGCGCACGGCGCGCGTCTTGATGCCCTGCAGGTCGCTGCCGGTGCCCGGTTCGGTCATCGCGATGGCGGTGATCAGCTCGCCCGACGCGAAGCCGGGCAGCCAACGCTGCTTCTGCTCCTCGTTGCTCAGTTCGAGCAGGTACGGCGCGACGACGTCATTGTGCAAGGTGAAGCCGATGCCGCTGTACCCGCCGCGGGTGGTCTCCTCGGTGATTATCGCGTTGTACCGGAAGTCGCGCACGCCGCCGCCGCCGAATTCCTCCGGTACGGCCATGCCGAGGAAGCCCTGCTTGCCGGCCTCGACCCACAGGCTGCGGTCGACGATGTTCTGCTCTTCCCACTTGGTGTGGTTCGGCTCGGCGTGCTGTGCGAGAAACTTGCGGTACGACTCCCGGAACAGTTCGTGCTCCGGTTCGAACAGGGTGCGCTCCACGCCGACTCCTCGTATCAACTATCTGGGTACGTCTCGTTCGACGGTAGAGGCGAGGAACTCCGTGGTGAATGACCCAGGTGATCGGGATTCGTGACCCATCCGGTCACCGTGTCAGGGCTTGCGGAACCGCGCGAGCGAGCGCATCACCGGATAGGCGACGAGGATGCCGACCGAACCCCACGCGATGCCACCGAGTTCCACGGATCCGATCGTCAGCGTCAGGTCGCCGATGCCGGCGACGAGCGCCGCAGCGACCACGGTGAGGTTCACGGGGTCGGTGAAGTCCACCTCGGCGTCCATCCAGATGCGCACACCGAGGACGCCGATCAGTCCGTACAGCACGAGGGTTGCGCCGCCGATGACACCGTTCGGCACCGTGAACACGAGGGCACCGAACTTCGGTGAGAACGCGAGAACCACGGCGGTGGCGGCCGCGACCCAGTAGGCGGCGGTGGAGTACACCCGCGTCGCGGCCATGACTCCGATGTTCTCGGCGTACGTGGTGGTTCCGGAGCCGCCGCCGAATCCGGCGAGGGTGGTGGCCAATCCGTCCGCGACGAGGGCGTCGCCGGCGACGTCGTCGAGCGACCGACCCGTCATGGCCGACACCGCCTTGACGTGGCCGACGTTCTCGGCGATCAGGACGATGACCACCGGCAGGGTCAGCGCGATCACGGACCATTCGAACGTCGGTCCCCGCAGTTCGGGCACGCCGAACCAGGCCGCCTCCCGCAGCGCCGTCACCCGCTCCTCGGCGAGCCCGCCGATCACGGCGGCGAACACCCAGCCGACGACGACACCGACGAGAATGCCGAGACGGCCCAGCAGTCCCGGACCGAGCACGGTCACGAGCAGGATCGCCAGCAGGGTCACCCCGGCGATCAGCGGTTGCGATTCGAACGAATCCACCGCAGTGGGTGCGAGATTGAGCCCGATCAACGCGACCACGGCGCCGGTGACGACCGGGGGCATGACGGCGTCGATGACTCGCGATCCGGCCAGCTTCACTGCGATGCCCACCACGAGCAGCAACACACCCGCAGCGGCGACACCGCCGAGTTGCGCGGCGGGACCCGAACTCTGCGACGCCGTCAGCGGCGCGATGAACGCGAACGACGATCCGAGATAGCTGGGGATGCGGCCGCGGGTGATGAGCAGGAACAGGGCCGTCCCGATACCCGAGAACAGCAGTGTCGTCGTGACCGGGAACCCGGTGATGGTCGGCACCAGGAGGGTGGCGCCGAACATCGCGATGACGTGCTGCATCCCGATTCCGACCGTGCGCGGCCAGGTGAGGCGCTCGCCGGGAGCGACCACCTCGCCCTCACCGATCCGCCTGCCGTCACCGTGCAGCGTCCACCCGAACGCCCGCGTGGGGGTGGACGGGCCGGCTGAGCCGCCGGCCGGACCGTCGGGGGCGTCGGTTTCTCTTTTCGTCACAGTTCGCCAATAGTAGGCACGATCTGGGAGTTTCGCGCCTTCGGGACCGGATCCCGCAGCACACCGGGGCTACGCGCCCAGCACCCGGACCGCCGCGGCACGCGCCTCCGCAGGATCGCTCGTGGCGAGCACGTCCTCGGCGGCACGACGGCAGTCGTCCAGCGAGACCGATCCCACCTTCGCACCCACACCGGATACGGCGGCACCCGCGCAGGACAGCGACGTGACCCCGAGTCCGATCAGCACGCAGGCGAGCAGCGGGTCGGCGGCCGCCTCGCCGCAGACGCCGACCGGTTTGCCTGCCGCGATGCCCGCCGCGGCCGTGCGGGCGACGAGCGCGAGGACCGCCGGCTGCCAGGGATCGGTGAGCGATGCCAGGTCGGAGGACATCCGGTCGGCGGCCATCGTGTACTGCGCGAGGTCGTTCGTGCCGATGGACAGGAAGTCGACGTGGCGCAGAAGACGGTCGGCCAGGAGCGCGGCGGCCGGTACCTCGACCATCACGCCGGGCACGAGTCCGCGAGCCCGGACCTCCGCCGCGAAGGATTCGGCCTCGGCGGGAGTCGAGATCATCGGCGCCATCACCCACGGCTGCGACTGCGTCTGCTTCGCCGCGGCGGCGACGGCGTCGAGTTGCCTGCTGAGGATGCCCGGATTCTGTTCGGCGATCCGGATTCCGCGGACCCCGAGTGCCGGGTTCGCCTCTTCGGCGTGGTTGGCGAAGCGCAGCGGCTTGTCCGAACCCGCGTCGAGCGTCCGGATCACCACTTTCCGGCCGGCGAACGCGTCGAGCACCTCGCCGTAGATCTCGGCCTGCTCGTCGACGCCGGGCTCGGAATCGCGGTCCAGGAAGCACAACTCGGTGCGGAACAGTCCGACGCCCTCGGCGGCGGTCGTGGCGGCCGACCGCGCACCGGCCCCGTCCTGAACATTGGCCAGAATCGACACGGAATGTCCGTCGCTCGTGCGGCCGGGCCCCTCCCACGACTGGATGCGGATCCGTTCGGCGCGGCCGTGTTCCACGGCGGCGCGGGCCTCCACGGGGTCCGGTTCGACGACGAGTTCGCCAGCCGAGCCGTCGAGGAGGACGGGGGTGCCCGCGACGACGGATTCGAGGTCACGCACCGCGACCACACACGGAATGCCCAGCTGCCGCGAGATGATCGCGGTGTGGCTGGTGGGGCCGCCGAGGACGGTCACGAGTCCGACGATCAGCTCGGGATCTAGACCGGCGGTGTCGGCGGGTGCGAGGTCCTGGGCACACAGGATCGACGGTGTCGTGGGCACGGGGATGCCGGGTTCGGGCAGACCGAGGAGTTCGGACACCACGCGGTCCCGGATGTCGCGCAGGTCGGTCACCCGTTCGGCCATCAGCCCGCCCATCTTGGTGAACAGGGTTGCGAACTGCTCGGTGGCCTCGGCCGCCGCTTCCTCGGCCGGGGTTCCACCGGCGATCAGCTTCTGCGCTGCACCGAGCCAGCCGCGATCGGCGGCCATCGCCGCGTTCGCCTGCAGCACCTCTGCCGCGGCGCCGGACACGCTCGCCGCGCGGTCGCGGAGTCGTTGCGACACCACGGCGGCCGCTTCCTCGAATCGGACCTTCTCCGCGTCGCGCGACACCTCGTCGATCCGGGCCGAACCGGGCGCGACCTCCGGCCGCGGAGCCGGCCAGATCACCGGCGCGTAGGCAATGCCCGGTACCACCGGTGTACCTCGCACGATTTCACGGTTTTCGGTCATCGGGTCCTCCTGGCCGGTTCGTTCTGTCTTCGCACAGTCGGAAATGCGAATCGACTATGTGACGGAGATTACTCTCAACTCTTGACATGTCAACACACTCGGGCGTAAAACAACATGACACAACATTTCGTGTGATGCAGACCATAACGGATAGCGTCACCGAATACTTCATCGACGAGAACAGGAACGGGGTCACGGTGTATCCGGAAGAACGCCAGCAAGCGGTCACCACGCTGATCTCGCAGCGGGGACGCATGTCGGTCGCGGACCTCTCCGACACGTTCGGCGTCACCACCGAGACCGTGCGACGTGACCTCGCGCTACTCGAGCGTCTCGGCCACGTCCGCCGCGTGCACGGCGGCGCGGTGCCCGCGGGGTCCCTCACCGTCACCGAGCCCGGCATGACGGAGCGCGATCACACCCGCGCCGAGCAGAAGGACCGGATCGCCAAGCGCGCCGCCACCTACCTGCCGCCGTCCGGTGGCAGCGTGCTGTTCGACGCGGGAACCACGACGGGGCGCATCATCCCGGAACTCCCGTCCGATCTGGACCTCACCGTGATCACCAACTCGGTGCCGATCGCCGCCCGGCTCGCGGGACTCAATTCGGTGACGCTCCACATGCTGGGCGGCCGGGTGCGCGGCATCACGCAGGCCGCCGTCGGCGAGGAGGCGCTGCGCATCCTCGATGTCCTCCGCGTCGACGTCGCGTTCATCGGCACCAACGCGCTCAGCGTCGGCCACGGCCTGTCCACACCGGACACCGAGGAGGCCGCGGTCAAGCGCGCGATGGTCCGGTGCGCCAACCACGTCGTCGTGGTCGCCGACTCGTCGAAGGTCGGCCGCGAGCACCTCGTGAGCTTCGCCCCCATCCACAGCGTCGACATCCTCGTCACCGACGCCGACATCAGTTCCGCAGACCGAGCCCACTTCCACGACCAGGGAATCGAGGTGGTGATCGCATGATCGTCACGCTGACCGCCAATCCGAGCATCGACCGCACCGTCAACCTGGTGGGGCGCCTCGAACGAGGAACCGTCCTGCGCGCGGCCGCCACCCACAGCGACCCCGGCGGCAAAGGCGTCAACGTCGCCCGCGCACTCACCTCGGCCGGTGTCGCCGCTGTCGCCGTACTCCCCGGCAACGAGGGCGATCCCCTGCTCACCGCCCTGTCCGAGCACGGGATCGAGCACGTGACCGTGGCGACGTCCGGTCCGGCGCGCACCAACATCACCATCACCGAACCGGACGGCACCACCACCAAGGTCAACGAACCCGGCGTCGCGATGTCGGCCGAGTCCCTCGCCGATCTGCAGTCGGAGATCATCGAGCGCGGGTCCCGGGCCGAATGGGTGGTGCTGTCCGGGTCGCTTCCCCCGGGCATTCCCACCGACTGGTACGCCACGCTCGTCGAGGCTTTGCGCTCGGCGCCGTGCAAGGTCGCCGTCGACACGTCGGACGCCCCGCTGCTCGCGCTCGCGGACAGGTTCCCCGCGGCCGCTCCCGACCTCGTGAAACCGAACAGCGAGGAACTCGCGCAGCTCACGGGCGCCGACGGGCAGCTGCTCGAGGCGTCCGCGCTGCGCGGGGACCCGACGGCCACCGCCCATGCCGGCAGGCAACTCGTGGACCGCGGGGTCGAAGCCGTCCTCGCCACGCTCGGCGCCGCGGGTGCGGTTCTCGTGACCGAGGCCGGCGCCTGGTGGGCCACGCCACCACCGATCGTCGCCCGCAGCACCGTCGGCGCCGGCGACTCGTCGCTGGCGGGTTACCTGTCAGCGCACATGTCCGGTGCAACGCCCGCGGACTGCCTCCGATCCGCCGTCGCCTACGGCAGCGCAGCGGCAGCCCTCCCCGGCACCACCCTGCCGACCCCCGAACACGTCGACATCGACGCCGTCACCGTCACCGCCCTCAGCTCCCCCGCCCCCGATCCGGCCTGAACCAGAAGGAAACACCATGTCTCACTCGACACCCGACCGCGATTCGGGGCCGCAGATCATCAGCGAAGATCTGATCTCCCTGGACACCGACCTCGGAGCCTCCAAGGAGGACGTGATCTCCGCGCTCTCCCGGCGTCTGGCCGACGCCGGTCGCGCCACCGAAGCGGACGCTCTCCGCGACGCCGCACTGGCGCGTGAATCACAGTCGGCTACAGGACTTCCCGGCGGGATCGCGATCCCCCACTGCCGTTCCGAAGCTGTTGTGGCGGCGTCCCTCGGATTCGCCCGGCTCGCCCCGAAGGTCGACTTCGGCGCCCCCGACGGACCCGCAGATCTCGTGTTCCTCATCGCCGCACCCGAAGGTGCGGGCGCGGAGCACATGAAGCTGCTCTCCTCGCTCGCGCGGGCACTGGTGCGTCCCGCCTTCGTCGGCGCCCTGCGTGATGCGAAGACCCCCGCCGAGATCGTCACCCTGGTGAACGACGTCCTGGCACCCGCACCCGCCGCCACACCGGCTGCCGCGTCCCCCGCCACACCGGCTGCCGCTGCGGCAGCCCCCGCGGCAGCTGCCGCGGGGCCGGCTCCGAAGCCCGAACCGGTCACTCCGGAGAAGGAACCCGAGCCCGAGGCACCGAAGCACATCGTCGCGGTCACGGCCTGCCCCACCGGCATCGCCCACACGTACATGGCGGCCGACTCCCTCGTCGCCGCCGGCGAACGCGCGGGCGTCGTCGTCCACGTGGAGACGCAGGGTTCGAGCGGAAGCACACCGCTGGCACCGGGAGTGATCGCGGGCGCGTCCGCCGTCATCTTCGCCACCGATGTCGGGGTGAAGGGCAAGGAACGCTTCGCGGGCAAGCCGGTGGTGGCGTCGGGAGTCAAGCGCGCCATCAACGAGCCCGACACCATGATCACCGAGGCACTGCGCGCGGGCATGAACCCGTCCGCGGCCACCGTGGACGCGGGTAGTGCCGGCAGCGCGGCGGACGAGCCGGCCGGATCGATCGGCTGGGGCACCCACCTGCGTCAGGTGCTGCTCACCGGTGTCAGTTACATGATCCCCTTCGTCGCCGCCGGCGGTCTGCTGATCGCCCTCGGCTTCCTGCTCGGCGGGTACGAGATCTCCGGTCCCGCGGAGGACATCGTCCTCAGCAACTCCCTCGGCCAACTCCCCGACGGTGGCCTGGCGACGTACCTGGGCGCGGTGCTGTTCCAACTGGGTTCGCTGGCGTTCAGCTTCCTCGTGCCCGCTCTGGCCGGTTACATCGCCTTCGCCATCGCCGATCGGCCTGGTCTGGCGCCGGGCTTCACCGCGGGTGCCGTCGCGGTCTTCGTCGGCGCCGGATTCATCGGAGGCCTCGTCGGTGGTCTGATCGCCGGTGTGGTCGCGCTGTGGATCAGCCGGATCCCGGTTCCCCAATGGTTGCGCGGCCTGATGCCGGTGGTGATCATTCCGCTGTTCGCGACCCTGATCGTCGGCGCCCTCATGTTCCTGGTCCTGGGCCGTCCGCTCGCCGCGATCACGTCGGGCCTGACGAACTGGCTCAACGGTCTGTCCGGCAGCTCCGTCATCTTCCTCGGCATCATCCTCGGCCTGATGATGTGCTTCGACCTCGGTGGCCCGGTGAACAAGGCGGCGTACGCGTTCGCGGTGGCCGGCCTCAACGTCAACGATCCCGCCTCGCTGCGGATCATGGCTGCCGTCATGGCTGCGGGCATGGTCCCGCCGCTGGCGATGGCTCTCGCGTCGACCGTCCTGCGTCCCAGCCTGTTCAGCGAGGCGGAACGCGAGAACGGCAAGGCGGCCTGGCTTCTCGGCTCGGCGTTCATCTCCGAAGGTGCCATTCCGTTCGCCGCCGCCGACCCGCTGCGCGTCATTCCCTCGATGATGGCCGGCGGCGCCGTCACCGGCGCCCTGATCATGGCGTTCGACGTCACCCTCAGCGCACCGCACGGCGGAATCTTCGTCTTCTTCGCCATCGGCAACCTGCTGTGGTTCCTGGTGGCGCTAGCCGCCGGTGTCGTCGTCGCCGCACTGTGCGTCGTCGGCGCCAAAGAATTCATCAAGCCCGGCGCGTCCGACGCCGAACTCGACCCCGACGTTGCGACCGTCGCAACGTAAGAGAAACAGATCGCCCCGCATCAACCCCACCGACAGAGGAGAGAGTCCCATGCCCAGCACCACAGTCGCCGTCGGTTCGTCCATCGGCCTGCACGCCCGTCCCGCCGCCGTCATCGCCGAAGCGGTCGCCGCCGCCGGTGTGCCCGTCACGCTGGCCGTGGCGAACGGCGAACCCGTGGACGCCGGCTCCGCACTGCTCATCATGACGCTCGGCGCCACCAAGGGCACCGACGTCACGGTCACCAGCGACGACGCCGACGCCGTCGAGAAGGTGGCCCAGCTGGTGGCGGCCGACCTCGACGCCTGACCGGTATCCGGCCGTCAGCCGGTGACGCCCAGCTGACGGCCGGTCCAGTCCATCTCCCGTTCGAGCGCCGCACCCCAGGTGGCCCCCTCGTGGCCACCGGGGAGCTCGTAGTACCGCACGTGCAGACCGGCCGCCCGCGCGGCAGCGAACATCCGCTGCTGCTGCGGACGGTATTCGTCGTCCGCAGCCCCGGCGACGAACACCCCGGTCAATTCCGGGAACTGCCGCGTCCTCAGCACGTCGACCGGATTGACCGCCGCGAACGCACGCTCGTCGCCGGCGAACGTCGCCGCGACCGTCCCCGCGTGATCGCCCAGCGAGGGCTCGTCCTGACCGAGGAAGTCGAGAAACGTCGGGTAGATCGCCGGATAGTTCACGGCCAGCTGGATCGAACAGGTTCCCCCGTAGGAGAATCCGCCGATCGCCCACTGCGCAGGATCGTGCGACACCTGCAGAGACTTCTCGATCCAGGCGGGGACGTCACGGGCGACGTAGGTGGCGGCGTTCCCCAGTGCCGAATCCAGGCAGAGCGGATTCGCGTCCTGCGACCCCAGTGCGTCGACCACCACGACGACCGGTGCGAGGCCGTCGTGCCGTGCGGCGTACGCATCCACCGTGGACCCCAGGCGTCCGCTGCTGAACCAGTCCTGGGGGCGCCCCGGCTGTCCCGCGATCATGACCATGACGGGGAGCACGGCGCGGGGTGAGGTCAGGTACGCCGGCGGCAGATACAGCACGGCCGGCCGGGCCGGGAATCCGGATTCGGTGCCGGGGATCTCCACTTCCGTCACCACACCGGAGCCGGGTGTGCGCACCGGACGTGTCCACACCGAGTCCGCCGGGGTCCCGGACTGCACGGCGCTCTCGAACCCGGGGACGTCTCCGAACGACACCGGCTCGACGACCGTCGGCGGGGGGTGTCCCACCAGCGAACCGACGGTCGGGAAGACGCCGACCTCCGCGTTGACCTGCCCCACCGCCGCGGCCGCGACCACGGCACCTGCCGCCCCGACCGCCGCGGCGCGGAGGACACCGGGTTTCCGGAGCAGGATGGTGGCTGCGAGTACGAGGGTGCCGACGGCGAGCCAGATCCATGCGTAACCCGCCGGCGGTATCTGATTGGGAAGCGGCCGGTACCTCGCCCACACCGCTCCCCCGATCACCGCGGTCACGGGCACCGCGACCGCGGCGGCGCGGAGGATCGGCGCCCTTGCGGAACGCGACGCCGCGAGCATCACGACGACGCCCACCACCACGGCAACGGTCGATGCGGCCTGGGCGCGACCGTGCTCGAGCGACAGGTGGGCGATACGCGACAACAACTCGTGGGCCTGCACCCCGCCAGTATTCACACCGCGTCGGTCATCGAAAGAATCAGGCTCGCAACATTTCTCGCAAAACAGACCTATCGGGCACGGCGGCGGATCACGAAGCCGGCGACGACCACGAGCACGACCGCGCCGCCGGCGACGCCGATCCCCCACACCGTTCCCGGCGACTGCGCCGACGCCTCGTCGGCGGCTGTCTGCGCGCGGGCCTGCTCCTGCACCCTCGACACCGCCCTGGGCAACGCCTGAATCGGCGGAACGGGCCCCTCCCGCGCCTCGGAGGCGATCAGCAGGTCGCCGTTCTCGGTGAACGCGATCGACTCCCCCTGCGGCTGCTGCGGCACGTGCGCGCGCACCACGGGCCCCGCGGCGAACGCGGCGGCCAGGTCGCCGTCCGGGGCGGAGAACAGGAACACGTCGGAGTAGCTGCGGACGGCGGCCACGGTTCCGTCGGCGGACACGGCGCCGCCGGTGAACATCGTCGAATGCAGGGCCGGCGCCGTGGTGCCGCTCCCGGTGGTGGCGTCGTCGGCGCCGTTCGTCTCCGCGACGTCCAGCGTCCCCACCTTCTCGAGCGGGGTCGGGCCGGGGGTCGCGAGGTCACCCACGACGGCGCCCCCCGCAGGCCGGTACACGTTGCCCGCCCCGAACACTTCCTTCGTGACGATCAGCGGGGTGCCGTCGCGCTGGACGAGAACGGTCTCCGCGTCGTGCGAGCCGTCCGGATACGTCAGCCGATGCAGTTCTCCCGCACCGGTGTCGCGGTCCATCGCGATCAGAGCCACCGTGTCGCGGCGGCGTCCGTTGTCGCCGGTGTCGGCGAGCCACAGCCGGCCGTCGGGGCCGGACGCCATGTCCTCGACGTCGTACGGATCGACCGGCAGCGGAAGCCACCGCTGCACGGCGCAGTTCCCGTCCATCACCGCGACCGCGCGGTCGGAACCGCTGTCACCGACCGCATAGAGCAGTCCCCCGGCCGACACGAGCCCCGACAACTCTTCCAGCGAGGCCTCGTCCGGGGTTCCGGCCGCCGAATCGTCGGGAGTGCAGAGCGGACCGAATTCCGACGCATCGACGGCCGTCTGATCGCGGAAGAACGGCTCGGCCGATCCGGCGCCCGCCGCCGCGAGCGGTGTGCACGCAGCGAGGACTGCAACCGCGACTCGGAGCGACCACCGTGAGCGCGACCACCGTGAACGGTCAGGCACTGCCGTTGTACTGAACCAGTGCCGACGCCAGCGCTTCGGGCACCCGCGCATGGACGCGCGTGCCGTCCTCCTCGTGGGACGAGTCGAGGATCTGTCCGTCCGAGTGGATCCGGGCCATCAGATCTCCCCGGTTGTACGGGAGGAGCACGCTGACCTCGATCTCCGGGCGGATCAGGACGTCGCTGAGATGCTCGCGCAACTCGGCGATGCCTTCCCCGGTCCGGGCGGAGACGAACGACGCACCCGGCAGCAGGCCGCGCAACTGGGTCAACGTGACCGGGTCGGCCGCGTCGATCTTGTTCACCACGATGAGCTCCGGCGGCGCTGCGGCGTCGTTCTCCCGGATCACCTCCGTGATCACCTCGTGGACGGCCCTGATCTGATCCGTGGGCAGCGGATCGGAACCGTCGACGACGTGCAGCAGCAGATCCGCGTCCGTGACTTCCTCCAGCGTCGAGCGGAACGCCTCGATCAGCTGCGTCGGCAGGTGCCGCACGAACCCGACGGTGTCGGTGAGGACGTACTCGCGGCCGTCGTCCAGCGCCGCCCGCCGGGTGGTGGGATCCAGGGTGGCGAACAGCGCGTTCTGCACCAGCACCCCGGACCCGGTCAGCGCGTTGAGCAGGCTCGACTTGCCTGCGTTGGTGTAGCCGACGATCGCGATGGACGGGGTCTCGCTGCGCAGACGCCTGGTGCGTTTGGTGTCGCGGGCGGCCTTCATGCCCTTGATCTCGCGGCGCAGCTTCGCCATCCGCTCCCGGATTCGCCGGCGGTCCGTCTCGATCTTGGTCTCACCGGGACCACGCAGACCCACGCCGCCGTTGCTGCCGGCGCGACCACCCGCCTGCCGGGACATCGATTCACCCCAGCCACGCAGTCGGGGCAGCATGTATTCCATCTGGGCCAGCGCCACCTGCGCTTTGCCCTCCCTGGACGTCGCATGCTGAGCGAAGATGTCGAGGATGAGGGCCGTCCGGTCGATGACCTTGACCTTGACGACCTTCTCCAGCGCGGTCAACTGCGCGGGAGTGAGTTCACCGTCGCAGATGACGGTGTCGGCGCCGGTCGAGAGGACGACCTCACGGAGTTCCTCGGCCTTACCGGAGCCGATGTAGGTGGCAGCGTCGGGTTTGTCCCGCCGCTGGACGAGGCCCTCGAGGACCTCGGACCCGGCGGTCTCGGCCAGCGCCGCGAGCTCGGCCATGCTGGATTCGGCCTGCGCCGCGGTTCCCTGCGTCCAGACACCGACGAGCACCACGCGTTCGAGGCGCAGCTGTCGGTATTCGACCTCGGTGACGTCTGTGAGCTCGGTGGAGAGCCCGGCAACTCGGCGCAGCGCGCTGCGGTCCTCGAGTTGCATCTCGCCGACCGAAGGGCGCCCGTCGTCGTAGGCGAACTCAGTGGAGTCGGAGATCGGCGATTCTTCTGTGCGATGTGTTTTCGTCATACACCCTCATGATCCCACGGAATGTCGAGGGTGTGCACGTGCATTTCGCGCAGGGCGATCAGGCGAGGCCGTTCCACCAGCCGTCGTCGAGGTTCCCGGACGCCACCAGGACGGACGGTCCACGCAACGTCGCCCGGCCGCCGGACACCGCGACAGTGACCTGACCACCGGGAATACGGACGTTCACCTCACCGGAGTCGGCCCCCTCGAAGCGCAGCGCGGCGGTGGCCGCTGCCACCGTGCCGGTGCCGCACGACCGGGTTTCGCCGACCCCGCGCTCGTGCACCCGCATGTCCACGGCACCGGAATCGATGCGGGTGAGGATCTCCACGTTGACGCCGTGCGGGAAGAAGCCGGGATCGAACCCGGGTGCAGCCGTCAGGTCGAGGGCCGACAGGGACGCCGCCGTGAGGTGCGCATCGACACACGCCAGGTGCGGGTTGCCGACGTCGATGCCGATCCCGTTGAACACCTTGCCGTCGATGGTCGCGGCACTGGTTCCCAGATCGCGCACCACACCCATGTCGACGGTGACCTCACCGAAGGCGCCGTCGGCCGAGTGCACGATCACCGGTTTGCCGCCGGCCCGGCTGCCCACCACGAACTCGTCGCGGGACTCGAGCCCCGCCGCCCGGAGGTAGTGGGCGAAGACGCGGACGCCGTTGCCACACATCTCCGCGATCGACCCGTCGGCGTTGCGGTAGTCCATGAACCAGTCGTCCTCCGACGTGCCGTCGGGGAGTTCGGCGAGCACACCGGCGCCGGCCAGCGCACCGGCCTTCGCGACGCGCAGGATTCCGTCGGCGCCGAGCCCGCGCCTGCGATCGCACAACGCCGCCACCCGCGGGGCCGACAGGTCGATGCGGACATCGGGATCCGGGAGGACCACGAAGTCGTTCTCGGTGCCGTGTCCCTTGCTGAAATCCATGCGCACCACTCTAACCAACGGTCGAGCAGGTGCTGTTCATCTGTGCGACCGCGGTGCGGTTCATTTACGCGACCGCGGTGCGGTTCATTTACGCGACCGCGGTGCGGTTCATTTACGCGACCGCGGTGCGGTTCATTTACGCGACCGCGGTGCGGTTCATTTACGCTGCCGGGCGATTTCGTAGAGGGCGACGGCGCCGGCGGAGGGGGCGCCGAGGGAACTCGCGGCGCCTCCGATCGGGATGTTGACCACCGTGTCGCAGGCGTCGCGCCACGCGGCGCTCATCCCGCGGGTCTCGTTGCCGATCACGAGCACGGTGCCGCCGCCGAAGTCGTGGGCGTCGATGGTGACGGAGCCGGTCTCGTCGGTGCCGACGATGTGCAGGTCGGTTCCGGACGCACGCCGGGCGTCGCGGAAGGCGAGGATCTCGTCGACGGACGAGACCGTGACGACGGGCATCGCAAAGAGGGATCCGGTGGAGGCGCGGACACTCCGGGGGTCGAATGGATCTGCGCCGTGGCCGACGACGACGACCGCGTCGGCGCCGAACGCGTTGGCGGAACGGACGAGGGTGCCCAGATTTCCGGGTGAGGCGGGCCGGTCGAACACGACGATCAGGGGGACGGACTGCAGTCGCAGGTCCTTCAGTCGCGGGGTTCGTGTCTTCGCAATGGCGATCAGTTCCGGCGCGGTGGTGGTGGTCTTCTCGCCCAATTCGGCCATCAGTTCGGCACTGACACCGATCTGTTCGACGGACCGGGTCTCGAGCAGTTCCCGCGCCCAGTCGGACAGTGCCGGGCCGTCGATGCGGTGCAGCAGCGATTCGATCGGCCAGTCGTGTTCCAGCGCCAGGTTGAGGGGGCGGACGCCCTGGATCAGGAAGCGTCCCGCCTTCGTTCGTTTGGCGCGGTTGGTGAGGTAGGACTGCCACTGCTGGAAGCGGGCGTTGCGGGTGGTCACCAGCAGGGACGGGGCCGGACGGTTGCGTCCGGACGGTGCGCGGCTCATCGTTCTCCCAGTGTTCGGGTCTCGCCGAGGGTGCGGATCGTGGTGTCCGCGAGGTCGGGGTCGCTTCCGTCGACCCAGTGGATGCGGGTGTCGCGGCGGAACCACGACCGTTGCCTGCGCACGTAGCGCCGGGTGCCGATGAACGTGCGTTCCTGTGCCTCGTCGAGGTCGTATTCGCCGTCGAGCCAGGCGAGGACCTGCGCGTAGCCGATGGCCCGGGGGGCGGTGACGCCCTCGCGCAGTCCCAGGTCTATGAGCCCGCGGACCTCGTCGACGAGCCCGCGTTCGAACATGAGCCGGGTGCGGAGCCGGATCCGGTCGTCGAGTTCGGCGGTGTCCCGGTCGACACCGACGATGTGTGTGCCCCAGCGCGGCTCGCCGATGCGAGGGGCCGACGCCGCGAACGGTTGCCCGGTGATCTCGACGACTTCGAGGGCACGGACCAGGCGTCTGCCGTCGGTGGGGAGGATCGACGCCGCGGCCTCGGGGTCCACCCGGCCGAGTTCGGCGTGGACGGCCGCGACGCCCTTCTCGGCGAGGACTGCTTCCCACCGCGCCCGCACCGACGCATCGGTGGCGGGGAAGCTCCACTCGTCGAGCAGCGACTGGACGTACATCATCGATCCGCCGACGATGACCGGCACGGCGCCGCGCGCGGCGATCGCCTCCACATCACGAACCGCCGCCTGCTGATAGTTCGCGACGGTGGCCGTCTCCGTCACGTCGAGCACGTCGAGTTGGTGGTGCGGGATTCCGCGGCGCTCGGCCGGGGCGAGTTTCGCGGTGCCGATGTCCATGCCCCGGTACAGCTGCATCGCGTCGATGTTGACGATTTCGCCGCCGAGACGTTCGGCCAGGTCCAGTGCGAGATCCGACTTTCCGGTGGCGGTCGGTCCGACGACGGCGATCGGCACGGGTGACGTCACGGACGCCACTCCCCCACGTGGTAGCCGACTCCGTAGGGTGCCGCGCTGTACAGCGTCCGGCAGGATGCGGGCGGCGCGTCGAACACGCCGGCGAGCACCTGCCACGGGACGCGCCCGCCGATGCCGAGGGAATCGCACTCCGCGGGTTCGAGGGCCAGCAGCGCGTCGCGGTCGCCGGTGTCGAGCGCCGCGTCGATCCTGGCCTGCACGCCTTCCGCGCGCGGGTCGAACGCGCCCGGCGCCTTCGCCGTGAGGGTGTTCGCCCCGTCCGCGACGATCACCAGCCCCCGCGGCTCCGGGTCCCGGTCGAGAAGCGTGCGCAGTTCCGCGCCGTACGCGGCGCACTGTTCCGGGGACAGGTCGGCTGAGAGGATCCGCGCGTCGACGACGGCGTCCGGCGCGCACGTCCCCCGAATCCACCCGGCCGTCAGCGCCGCGAGCGGCAGGTCGGGGTCGGGATCGTCTGCCGGACCGGGCCGCAGCGCGACCCGCACGTCCACGCCGTAGCCGCGATAGGTGCCCTGGGCGTCGGCCCGCACCTCCACCGCGGCCGGTGCCGCTCCGACCGCCACCCACTCGGTGGCGAGCGCGGACAACGCCTTCGCCGCCGTCTGGACCGCGTCCCGCAACGGCGCCGTCTCCGCAGCGGCCGCCCCGGTCAGTTCGGGTACCAGTAGCGGTGGGGACGGCACAAGGATTGCGGCGGTGAACACACAGTCACGCTAGTCGACCGTCCGAGGGGACCCGACATCCGATTCGGGTGCTGCCGTCAATCGGTACCAACGCGGACCGTCCGACCTGATTCAATAGTCCACAGGGCCCGTACCGGGTTGAATGGAGCCAGCACCCGCCCCGGGTCGTATGGAGCCAGTATTGCGTTCAGGCAGCCGTGACGCGCGGCAGAGATGAGGAACCGATGACCGACAGCAGCGACGCGAAGCCCGCCGTGGAGCCTGCCGCTCAGCAGCACGACACACCGAAGTCCAGCGTCCCGAAGCCCGGTGCCGCCGCGAAACCGGGCGCGCCCAAGCCCCACCCCACACCGACACACGCCCTCTCCGCCCCCGCCGTCGCCGCCCCCGCCCACAGTGACCCGAGCAAGTTCGGCCGCGTGGACGACGACGGCACCGCCTGGGTGAAGACCGCGGACGGCGAACGACAGATCGGGTCGTGGCAGGCCGGAGACGCGGCGGAGGGTCTGGCGCACTTCGGTCGGCGCTTCGACGATCTGGCAACGGAAGTGGCACTCCTCGAGGCCCGGCTCAGTTCCGGTGCGGGCGACGCGAAGAAGACCAAGGCGGCCGCGCTCGCGCTCGCCGAATCCCTGCCGACCGCCGCGGTGATCGGTGACATCGATTCACTCGCGGCGCGGCTCGACGTCATCATCGCCGGATCCGACGAGGCTGCGGCCCACGCCAAGCACGAGAAGGAACTGTCGCGGCAGGCTCACACCGAACGCAAGGAAGCACTGGCCGCCGAGGCGGAACAGATCGGTGCCGAATCCACGCAGTGGAAGGCCGCCGGCGACCGGTTGCGCGAGATCCTGGACGAGTGGAAGACGATCCGCGGGATCGACCGGAAGGTCGACGACGCCCTGTGGAAGCGGTACTCGAAGGCGCGGGAGGCGTTCAACCGTCGCCGCGGCGCCCATTTCGCCGAACTCGATCGCGAGCGCGCCGCCGCCAAGACCAAGAAGGAAGAGCTCGTCATACGGGCCGAGGCGCTGTCCGACTCCACTGACTGGGGCCCCACGGCCGGAGCTTTCCGTGACCTGCTCGCCGAGTGGAAGGCCGCCGGCCGCGCACCGCGGGAAGCCGACGACAACCTGTGGAAGCGCTTCAAGGGCGCTCAGGACGTGTTCTTCGCCGCCCGCAACGCCGCGTCCTCCGAACGCGACGCCGAGTTCGAGGAGAACGCGGTCGCCAAGGAGGAGTTGCTGAAGAACGCCGGCCACATCGATCCGGCCAAGGACATCGACGCGGCGAGGGCGGCGCTCCGCGACCTGCAGGAGAAGTGGGACGCCATCGGGAAGGTGCCCCGCGAGCGGATGCACGACCTCGAGGGCAAGCTGCGGGCCATCGAGAAGCGTGTCCGCGACGCCGCCGACGAGGAATGGCGCCGCACCGACCCGGAGGCCCTCGCCCGGGCCGCGCAGTTCCGGGAGCGGGTCACGCAGTTCGAGGAACAGGCCGCCAAGGCGACCGCGGCGGGCAAGACGAAGGACGCCGAGAGCGCCCTCGCGCAGGCCAAGCAGTGGCGCGAATGGGCCGAGGCGGCGGAGGGCGCCGTCAGCGGGCAGTAGGTCCGATCAGCCGACGTTCCAGTCGCCGCGTCGCTCCGCTTCGGCGGCAGCGGCGCGGCGTTCCTCTTCCGCGGCCAGTTGCAGGGCGGTCCGGCTCCAGACCACCTTCAACCAGTGGAACGTGAGCACGATGACGGTGAGCCAGCCGATGATCAGGCCGATCCCCGGTCCGGCCGCCTCGACCCCGGGCGCCGGTGTCTGCCGCGACCAGATGGCGAGCATGCCGAACACGATGGACACGGCGGTCCCGGCGAGGGCCACCCACGCGAGGGCCCAGCGGCGGGTGACGAGCGCCAGCATCGACACGACGACCCCGAACACCACCTCGAACCACACGAACAGCCGCGACGGCAGGGCGATCGTCTCCGCGCGGGCGTCGTCCCCGTACACCAGTACCTCCCAGCCGTTGGCGATGCCGGAGTGCGGCAACGTCAGCGAGCCGAGGAGCACGACCACCGCAACCGCGACGACGAGCGCACGCGCGCCGGGATCGATCTCGCCGGCCACCTTCTTCTCGGCGGCGTCGAAATCCTTCAGGTAACTCTCGATCGGCTCGTTCTCGGCGCCCGAACCGTTGTCGCCGGTCCGGTTTCCGTCGTGCCGTTTGTCGTCGAACGGGGAGGTCATGCGTTGCATCCCATCTGGGCGGGTAGTGGTGCGGGCGCACCGATCTGCGGCAGTCCGAGTCCCACGCCGATCGGCGGGGTCTTCGGGGTCACGCCCTTCTCGAAGGAGTCGCCCGCGCGGGTGCGGCGGTGGGTCAGGACCGGGGTGTCGGCGACGAGGTGGTGCGGGGCGGCGGCACTGACGACGACGGTGACGACGTCGCCGGGCCGGACGGTCCCGTCGAGGTTGCCCTCGGGCCGGAAGTGGACGAGCCGGCCGTCGCGGGCGCGCCCGCTCATCCGGGCGGTCTCCGCATTCTTGCGACCCTCCCCGGCGGCGACGAGCAGTTCCACCTCGGCGCCGACGAGCTTCTGGTTCTCCTCGAGGGTGATCTGTTCCTGCAACGCGATGAGACGTTCGTACCGTTCCTGGACGACGACCTTGGGCAGCTGCTCGTCCATCTCCGCGGCCGGGGTGCCCGGCCGCTTGGAGTACTGGAACGTGTAGGCGCTGGTGAAGCGCGCCTGCCGGACGACGTCGAGTGTGTCCTGGAAGTCTTCCTCGGTCTCACCCGGGAAGCCCACGATGATGTCGGTGGTGATGGCCGCGTGCGGCATCGCGGTGCGCACCTTGTCGATGATTCCCAGGAACCGCGACTTCCGGTAGGAGCGGCGCATCGCCTTCAGCACGCGGTCCGAGCCGGACTGCAGCGGCATGTGCAGCTGGGGACACACGTTGGGGGTCTCGGCCATCGCCTCGATGACGTCGTCGGTGAACTCGGCCGGGTGCGGAGACGTGAAGCGCACTCGCTCGAGACCGTCGATCTCTCCGCATGCGCGCAGCAGCGCGGCGAACGCGCCGCGGTCGCGGGGCTGGTCCGGATCCGCGAACGACACGCCGTACGCGTTGACGTTCTGCCCGAGCAGGGTGACCTCGACGACGCCCTCGTTCACCAGAGCCTGCACCTCGGCCAGGATGTCGCCGGGGCGCCGGTCGACCTCCTTGCCGCGCAGCGCGGGCACGATGCAGAACGTGCAGGTGTTGTTGCATCCCACCGAGATGGACACCCAGCCGGCGTACGCCGACTCCCGCTTGGCGGGCAGCGTCGACGGGAATGCCTCCAGCGCGTCGAGGATCTCGACCTCGGCCCGCTGGTTGTGGCGGGCCCGGTCCAGCAACGCGGGGAGCGAACCGATGTTGTGGGTGCCGAACACGACGTCCACCCACGGCGCCTTCTTCACGACGACGTCGCGGTCCTTCTGCGCCAGACACCCGCCGACCGCGATCTGCATGTCGGGGTTCTGTTCCTTCGCAGGCGCGAGGTGGCTCAGGTTGCCGTACAACTTGTTGTCGGCGTTCTCCCGCACCGCGCAGGTGTTGAAGACGACGAGGTCGGGTGCCTGCCCCGCGGCCGCCTTCGTGTAGCCGGCGTCCTCGAGGAGCCCCGACAACCGCTCGGAGTCGTGCACGTTCATCTGGCAGCCGTACGTGCGCACCTCGTAGCTGCGGTGAGGGGTCTGGTCGATCGTGTCCACGTATGCCAGGGTACGGCCCGCGCCAAATCGCCTCGTCGCGGCCGGTGTGCGCCCGGACACACGCCCGAAGCCGGACAGTAAAGTTTCCGTGACATCCCGAGGATTCTCGGAGCAAATGGCAGGTGCTCCCGCTCCCAACACATAGGGTCATCGACTATGACGCAAGCCGACGACGCGACGCCGACACCCTCCACGGGCGCGGCCCCGTCCATGATCTCGATGAAATCGGTGAACAAACACTTCGGCGCCCTCCACGTCCTCCAGGAGATCGACCTCGAAGTCCCTCGCGGACAGGTCGTGATCGTGCTCGGACCGTCCGGCTCGGGTAAGTCGACGCTGTGCCGCACCATCAACCGCCTCGAGCCCATCGACTCCGGTGAGATCGCGGTGGACGGCAAGGTACTTCCGGCCGAGGGCAAGGCTCTGGCGGCGCTGCGCGCCGACGTGGGCATGGTGTTCCAGTCGTTCAACCTGTTCGCCCACAAGACGATCCTCGACAACGTGATGCTCGCACCGGTCAAGGTGCGGAAGAAGAGCGGCGCCGACGCGAAGGCGAAGGCCTACGAACTTCTCGAGCGGGTCGGCATCGCCAACCAGGCGGACAAGTACCCGGCGCAGTTGTCCGGCGGTCAGCAGCAGCGAGTCGCGATCGCACGTGCACTTGCCATGAACCCCAAGGTCATGCTGTTCGACGAGCCGACGTCCGCACTCGACCCGGAAATGGTCAACGAGGTCCTGGACGTCATGACCTCACTGGCCAAAGAAGGCATGACCATGCTCGTGGTGACCCACGAGATGGGCTTCGCCCGCAAGGTCGGCCACCGGGTTCTCTTCATGGCCGACGGCCAGATCGTCGAGGACGCCGAGCCCGCCACGTTCTTCACCGCTCCCAAATCCGAGCGCGCGAAGGACTTTCTCGGCAAGATTCTCAGCCACTGACTCGAAAGGGCGCCGCTGCGGTGCTCTCTCGGTCGACCGTGCTCGACACGCAACACCCGTCATTTCAATTGGAGGAACTCGATGAGGATCAATCGCTCGATTCGCGTGGGAATCGGCGTCATGGCGCTCGCCGTCGTCGCATCTGCCTGTGGCGGAGGTGAAGAGAAGAGCGCCTCCCAGAGCGCGTCGGAGGGCAAGCTCACGGTCGGAATCAAGTACGACCAGCCCGGCCTCGGATTGCGCAACCCCGACGGGTCCTTCAGCGGCTTCGACGTCGAGGTGGCCGAATACGTGGCCGGCAAGCTGGGTGTCGCGCCCGAGAACATCGAGTTCAAGGAGTCCCCGTCGGCTCAGCGCGAGACGCTGATCGAGAACGGTGAGGTCGACTACATCGTCGCCACCTACTCGATCACCGACGCCCGCAAGGAGAAGGTCGACTTCGCCGGGCCGTACTTCATCGCCGGACAGTCGCTCCTGGTGAAGTCCGACAACACCGACATCACCGGCCCCGATTCGCTCAACGGCGGGAAGAAGCTGTGCTCCGTGACCGGGTCCACCCCGGCGCAGAAGGTCAAGGACACGTACGCGCAGGACGTGCAGCTGCAGGAGTTCGACACGTACTCCGCCTGCGTCGAGGCGCTGCGTAACGGTGCGGTCGACGCCGTCACCACCGACGACATCATCCTCGCCGGCTATGCGGCGCAGTACCCGGGCGAGCTGAAGGTGGTCGGCGAGCCGTTCACCGAAGAGCGCTACGGCATCGGACTGGCCAAGGGTGACGACGAGACCCGCGCCAAGATCAACGACGCCATCGACGCGATGATCGCGGACGGCTCGTGGGCGCGCGCGTTCAACGAGACCGTCGGTGCGTCGGGTTACCCGATCCCCGCCCCGCCGACCGTCGATCGGTACTGAGCAACTCACTCATCCGGGTCGGACGACTTCCCATTCGTGGAGTCGTCCGGCCCGGTTCGACACCAACCACCGGTGACCTGGGGAGACGGTAAGTGGACCTACTGAGCAAATACAGCGATCAGCTGATCGACGCATTCTGGACGACGGTGCAACTCACCGCGTTCTCGGCTGTCGGTGCTCTGATACTCGGCACCATCCTCGCGGCGATGCGGGTGTCACCGATCCCGGTCGCGCGTGGCGTCGGCACGGCGTACGTGACGATCTTCCGCAACACTCCCCTGACGCTCATCATCATCTTCTGCTCCTTCGGGCTCTTCCAGACGATGGGCGTCAAGCTCGCCCCCGAGCAGTCGCCGACGTTCTTCGAGGAGAACAACTTCCGGCTCGCCGTGCTCGGCCTCAGCGTCTACACCGCGGCCTTCGTCTGTGAGTCGCTGCGGTCCGGTATCAACACGGTGCACGTCGGCCAGGCGGAGGCGGGCCGGTCACTCGGCCTCACGTTCTCGCAGAATCTGCGGTTGATCGTGTTGCCGCAGGCATTCCGCGCGGTCACCGCCCCACTCGGCAGTGTGCTGATCGCCTTGACCAAGAACACGACGATCGCCTCGGTGATCGGCGTGGCGGAGGCGTCGCTGTTGATGAAGGAAATGATCGAGAACGAGGCCGCCATCTTCGTCGTCGGTGGCATCTTCGCGCTCGGCTTCGTGATCCTGACCCTGCCGATGGGGCTTCTCTTCGGATACCTGAGCAAGCGATTCGAGGTTGCACGATGAGCAATTCCGCCACCGTCCTCTACGACGCACCGGGCCCGAAGGCGAAGAACATCTATCGCCTGATCTCGGTCGTGGTCGCTGTCGCACTGCTGGGAATCGGCTACCTCGTCTACGCTGCGCTCGACGACAAAGGTCAGCTGACAGCGGCGAAATGGGATCCGTTCCTCGAATCGACGTCGTGGACGACGTATCTGATCCCCGGCATCCGCGGCACCCTCGTGGCGGCCGCCGTATCGATCCTGTTAGCACTGATCCTCGGCGCGATCCTCGGCATCGGACGCCTGTCGGACCACCGGCCGGTGCGATGGGTGGCCGGCGGGATCGTCGAATTGTTCCGCGCCATCCCCGTGCTGATCCTGATGATCTTCTCGTACCAGCTGTTCGCCGAGTACGAGGTCTTCAAGTCGAAATACCTTGCACTCGCCGCGGTCATCGTGGGCCTCACGCTGTACAACGGCTCGGTGATCGCCGAAATCGTCAGGGCAGGTATCAACTCGCTCCCCAAGGGGCAGAGCGAGGCCGCCATGGCGCTGGGTATGCGCAAGGGCCAGGTCATGCGGACCATCCTGCTTCCGCAGGCCGTCACGGCGATGCTGCCCGCGATCATCTCGCAGATGGTGGTGGCGTTGAAGGACTCCGCGCTCGGTTACCTCATCGGCTACGTCGAAGTGGTGCGGTCCGGCCAGCAGCTCGGTGCGTTCTACGGCAACTACCTGCCCGCCCTGATCGTGGTGGCGATCATCATGATCATCCTCAACTACACGCTCACCGTGGTGGCGACCAAGGTGGAGAAGCGACTACGGGCCAGCAAGAAGGGCGGAGGCCCCGGGGGGGCCGTTCCCGAGCTTCCGGCGGTGTCGGTTCCGGGTATGGACATCACCGACAAGCGGTTGTGATCTGACGCGGGTGTGACGTGACACTGCGGTCGGACGCGAACTCTGTTCCCGTCCGACCGCAGTGTTGTCGTCTCGTCAGTGTTGTCGACGTCTCGTCAGTGTTGTTGTCGTCTCGGGTCAGGTCTCGTCGAACAGGCCGTCGGTTTCCGCACCGGCACGATCGAGTTGTTCCTTGACCACCTCGAACGCCATGCCCTGGGGAAAACCGCGGCGCGCGAGCATCGACACCAGCCGGCGGACCGCCCGGTCCCGATCGTCCGCGGGCACCGTCCGCAGTTTCTTCGCGACCAGTTCGGTGGCTCGCGCTCGTTCGTCTTCGCTGTCGATCTGAGCGAGCGCCTCGGTGGCGTCTTCCTGACCGATGCCCTTGCGGCGCAGTTCCAGTGCGAGCGCACGTTTCCCCTTGCCGGAGTACGTGTGCCGCGAATGCACCCACTGCTGGGCGAAGTCGGCGTCGTTGACGAGTCCGACCTCGGTGAGGCGATCCAGCACACGCTCAGCGATCTCGGCCGAGTAGCCCTTCTTCGCCAGACGCTCCGATAACTCCGCTCGACTCCGGGCACGGTCCGTCAAGAGACGCAGACACAAATCCTTGGCCTGCGTCTCCGTTCCACCTTCGCCCGTCGGACGCACGGCGGCGCCTTAGAATTCGACCGGGGCGGCGTCATCCGTAGCAGCAGTGACGTCGGCGCCGATTCCGAGCTTTTCCTTGATCTTCTTCTCGATCTCGTCCCGGATGTCGGTGTTCTCCAACAGGAACTTGCGGGCGTTCTCCTTGCCCTGTCCCAGCTGGTCGCCTTCGTAGGTGTACCAGGAGCCCGACTTGCGGATGAACCCGTGTTCGACACCCATGTCGATCAGCGAGCCTTCCTTGCTGATTCCCAGTCCGTAGAGGATGTCGAACTCGGCCTGCTTGAACGGCGGCGCGACCTTGTTCTTGACCACCTTGACGCGGGTACGGTTACCCACCGCGTCGGTGCCGTCCTTCAGGGTCTCGATCCGCCGCACGTCGAGGCGCACCGACGAGTAGAACTTCAATGCCTTACCACCGGTGGTGGTTTCGGGGGAACCGAACATGACGCCGATCTTCTCGCGCAGCTGGTTGATGAAGATCGCGGTGGTGCCGGAATTGCTGAGCGCACCGGTCATCTTACGGAGCGCCTGGCTCATCAGACGGGCCTGCAGACCCACGTGGCTGTCGCCCATCTCACCCTCGATCTCGGCGCGCGGGACCAGAGCGGCCACGGAGTCGACCACGAGGATGTCGAGGGCGCCGGAGCGGATCAGCATGTCTGCGATCTCGAGCGCCTGCTCACCGGTGTCGGGCTGCGACACCAGCAGCGCATCGGTGTCGACGCCGAGCTTCTGGGCGTAGTCGGGGTCGAGCGCGTGCTCGGCGTCGATGAACGCGGCGATGCCGCCCGCCGCCTGGGCGTTGGCGACAGCGTGCAGAGCCACGGTGGTCTTACCCGAGGACTCCGGGCCGTAGATCTCGACGACACGGCCACGGGGCAGCCCGCCGATGCCGAGGGCGACGTCCAGCGCGATGGAGCCGGTCGGGATGACGGCGATGGGCTGACGGACACCTTCGCCCAGGCGCATCACCGAGCCCTTGCCGAAGTTCTTGTCGATCTGCGCCAGCGCGAGGTCGAGCGCCTTGTCTCGATCGTGTGCCTGTGGTGCCATCGTCGTCCCCATTCCTCGAGTCTCATCAGTGATCTGCGGTCAGGTTAGATCCGGGTACCGACAAGAACCGTGACCACCGAACATCTCCAGCATAGGGGAACGTGTGTTCGATATGTGCGGTCGGTCCGTTCGACACGCCGGATTTCTACCGGCGCTGCGGCGGGACGTCGAACTCCACGCAGAGTTCACGCCACACCTCGCGGGGTTCCCGGCCGTCCTCGATGGCTTCGGCGGCGGTCTTGCCCCCGAGACTGAGCAGCACGTGGTCGACGAGTAGTGCGTCGCCGCGCATCTGCCCGAACTCTTCGCGGACGAGTTGGTGAAATTCGGTCAGTCGCACACATCCACGCTAGCCGAACCTCGCGCCGCCCTCTTACCGCAGCGCGTCGCGGCACACCGCCACCGGATCGGCGACGTCCGCGATGCTCCGCGCGGCCCGCCGCGCGGCGTCCGTGTGGGCACCGTTCGAGAGCACCTGTTCGACCGCCGCGCGGAGTGCTTCGGCGCTCGGGGGACGCACCACGACGGCGCTCCCCTGCCGCGCGGCCCGGTTCGCGAGCTCCCACTGATCGCCGCCGCCGGGAACCACCACCGCCGGAACCCCTGCGAGCAGGGCCTTCGCCAGCATTCCGTGTCCGCCACCGCAGACGACGGCCGAGGCCTCGCGCAACATCGCGTCCTGACGGCCGAGACCTGCCCTCGCCCAGGGCGGAACCGTGGCCGGCGATCCGTCCAGTATCGACGCGATCACACGGACACCGGCCCCGTCGAGCCCCGCCAGCGTCGTCTCGAGCATGCCCTCCGCGCCGGTGAACGCGGTCGACGGAGCCACCATGATCAGGGGATCTGTGCCGTCCGGCGCCTCGATCACCTTGTTCGTCGGTTCCCACAGCAGCGGTCCGACCACGTGCGCCTCGGCGGGCCAGTCCGGCCTCGGCACCTCGAGCGCGGGGAGCGTCGCGATCAGCCGGCGCACCGGTCCCGGGTCCTTCGCAGGCAGTCCGACACCGACCCTGGCCTCGGAGCGTTGCCGCACACCCTGCCGGATCGACCGCGCCGTCGCGGTGCGCATGAGCGCGTCACGGAGCCTGCCCCGAATTCCCACGCCCGGAGCCAATCCACTTCCGATGGGCGGCAACCCCTTGGACGCGGCGTACAGCGGATGCGGGGACAGCTCGACCCACGGGATCCCCAGCCGCTCCGCGGCCATACCCCCGCCGGCGGTGAGGATGTCCGAGACGACGAGGTCGGGTCCCATCGCGCGCAGGTCGGGGAGCAACTCGGTGGAGATGTGCGCGGCGCGGGCGTGAATGCGCGCTCCCGCATCGAGGTCGTCGTCCGTCGGGCGGGGCGCGAGACCTTTCAACAACTCGGCAGGCACACCGGCCGCCCGTGCGGACTCGACCCACCGTGAGCCTGTGAACAGGACGGGATCGTCTCCGGCCTCGATGAAAGCGAGGCACAACGCAAGGGCGGGAAAGGCATGTCCGGGATCAGGCCCGGCGACCACGGCGACTCGCACGAACCACAGGGTGTCACACGGTCGGCGTCACCGTTTCTCGAACACTGCTTCGGCGGCACCGCGAGCCCGGGCACGGTCGGCGGGCACGAGTCCGATCCGGGTGCGCCGGTCGAGCAGGTCGTCGACGTCGAGTGCCCCCTCGTGGGTCACCGCGAACTCGAACTCGGCGCGGCTCACGTCGACACCCTCGGCGATCGGCGCCAGCAGTTCGGGGTCGGCGGCGGCGATCAGCGTCGCCTCCGTTCCGTAGCGGGCGAGCAGCGCCGGTGGGACCGAGACCTTCCGCAGCGCTTCGGGTGTCGCGGCACCGACGAGCGGCAGGGCCCGTGTCCGGCACGGGCCCGCGTCCAGTCCTGCCACCTCGACCGCGGCGTCGACGGCATCCTCCGCCATCTTGCGGTAGGTGGTCAGCTTGCCGCCGACCACACTGACGAGACCCGTGTCCGAGCGCAGGATGGCGTGGTTGCGCGAGAGGTCCGCGGTGGATCCGTCCCCGGTGTCGAGGAGCGGTCGCAGTCCGGCGAAGGTCCCCAGGACGTCCGAGCGCTGCAACGGAACCTCGAGCGCGGTGTTGACCGTGTCGAGAAGGAAGTCGATCTCCTGCTCCGACGCCACCGGAACGTCCGGAACAGGTCCCGGCGCGGCCTCGTCGGTCAAGCCGAGGTACACGCGGCCGAGCTGTGCGGGCAGCGCGAAGACGAAGCGATTGGTCTCACCGGGGATCGGAACCGTGAGCGCCGCGGTCGGGTTCCCGAGCCGCTCGGCCGGGAGCACCAGATGCGTGCCGCGACTGGGCCGCAACGTGATCGCGGGATCGATCTCACCCGACCACACGCCCGCCGCGTTGACCACAGCGCGCGCCCTGATCGATTGTTCCGAGCCGGTCAGCTCGTCGCGCAGGGTCGCGGACGTCCCGGTGACGTCGTACGCGCCCGTCCGGGTGAGCACCTTCGCACCGTGGAGCGCGGCGGTGCGCGCGAGGGACACCACGAGTCTGGCGTCGTCGATGAGCTGGCCGTCGTATGCCATCAGGCCGCCGCGCAGGCCTTCCCGCCGCACCGCGGGGGCGAGTTCGACCACCCGGTCGGCCCGGACCGTCCGTGATCGCGGCAGGACCGACGACGGTGTGCGAGCACTTGCACGCAGCAGGTCGCCGGCCAGGAATCCCGTGCGGACGAGGGACTTGCCGAACAGCGTCGTCGAATCGAGGACGGGCACGAGCTGCGGGAGAGCCCGGACGAGGTGGGGGGCGGTGCGGGTCATGAGGATTCCGCGTTCGACCGCGCTCTCGCGGGCGATGCCGACGTTGCCCGATGCCAGGTACCGCAGCCCGCCGTGGGCGAGTTTCGAACTCCACCGGCTGGTCCCGAACGCGAGATCCCGCTTTTCCACGAGCACGACGTCGAGGCCGCGTGACGCCGCGTCGAGCGCGACACCGACGCCGGTCACTCCGCCGCCGATCACCAGCACGTCGACGACGGCACCGTCCGACAGCTGGTCGAGTTCGCGCGTTCTTCGCGTGGCGTTCAGAGCCGACGAGCGGCTCACGGGCGGCGTGTTCGGGTGGTTCACCGGTCTCCTCGATCTGTCGGGTGGGTGTCGGCGGCGTCCGGTGCCAGATAGGCGCCGACAGCGTGCCGGAGTTGCTCCGTGAGGGCGTCGCCGGGAAGTTCCTCGGCCACCATCACGGCCGACTGGACGGCGGACTGCGCGATGAGCAGCACCATCGTGGCGATCTGACGGCTGTCCCCCGCGCGGATCGAGCCCTGGTCCTGACCCGTCGACACCGCGAACGCGACCTGGTCGATGATCGCCCGCTGGCTCGTACCCAGCCGCTCGAGGATGTAGGTGGTGAACAGTTCCTGATCCGAACGCAGGATCTTCACGAACAGCGGATGGTCGCGCACCTCGGTGGACACGTGGACCACGGCGTCGACCAGCTGGCGGTGGACCGATTCCTCAGCGGAGAATTCGGGCATCACGGCAGCGATCTCACGGGTCATGAGATCGGCGACCACGGCCCTGGTGTCCGACCAGCGGCGATAGACGGTCGGCCTGCTGACGCCGGCGCGCCGGGCGACCTCCGCCAGCGTGGTGCGGCGCAGTCCGAAATCGAGGATGCACGAGCGTGCGGCGTCGAGAATGCAGTCCTCGACGCTCGTGGAGGTGTCGTCACGCGGCGAAGAATTACGAATAGACATTGTGTGTAACACCGTAACGCATGAATCCCCCGCCGGCACCGAACCAGCACTCGAAACACACACGCAGGGCGTTCGCTGCCCCACCTCCCCGACGTCGGGGATTCGCGGGGCGCAGGTGCGACCGGGCGGTGAGGCGGCAGGAAGGGCCGACGCGTCGGACAAAGGCCGAGGTAACCACTCACTGATTCGGGAAATTTTATTGTTCCGTCCGAGTCCGATTCCAGACCGGCAGTGCCAGGGGCACCGGCACGATCGTGCTCGCTCGCGGATTCAGCCGAAGTAATAGAGCTCGAATCCCACGGCGCGCTCGGCGGCGAATCCCGGTCGCGGCCCGGTCACCATCTCGACCTGTGCCCTCGCCTGCCGCCCCACCGGTACGTCGCTCAGCGCCTCGAGGTAGCGGACGTGCTCGGCGAGCGAGAGCACCGCCCGATCCACCGTGTGAGTGACGTCCACCGCGTGCGTGGGTGTCATCGTGTTGACGGCGACCCAGCGGACACCGCGCCACGGCGGCAGCCCCGACTCCCCCAGCTCGGGAAAGATCCACTCGTTCGCGGCATCCGCGGTGGCGTCGAGAACGGAACGGCCGAGTGCGCGGTGGTCCGCACTGTTCAGCTGCCCGGGCCCCCAGGTGTCCGCGAAGTTGGCCGTCACCACGAGATCCGGGCGATGACGACGGATCGCCGTCGCGAGATCGCGGCGGAGCGCGAGACTCTCCACGAGAGTGCCGTCGGGGTACCCGAGGAACTCGACGTCGGTCACCCCCACCACGGCCGCGGAACGTCGCTCCTCCGCCTCCCGCAGCGGGCCCGACTCCGTGGGGTGCAGGCCCGCGATCCCCGCCTCCCCGCTGGTGGCGAGCACGTAGCGAATGTCCTTGCCCTGCTCGGTCCAGCGCGCTACAGCCGCCGCAGCGCCGTATTCGATGTCGTCGGGGTGCGCGACGACGACGAGCCCACGATGCCAGTCCTCGGGTACCGGTTCCATGGGTAGAGCATGCCTGTCAGCTCCGCGTGATGTCCGATTTCTCGCCGGATCCGGACATCGCCTTGATCAACAGGTACACGCCGAACACCACGGCGCTGACCACGAGAATCCAGAACAGACCCTTGACGAGGGCACCGACGACCGCCAATGCAATCCAGATCGCCGCGACCGCCAGAACAATCTTCCAGAACATGATTTCCTCCACTCACGTCTCCCCGATCGATTTCTGCGCCCGACATCTGGTCGACCCCACTTATCGGGTACGCACACCAGCGTGGCACGGCGGAGCGGGTAAATCACCAGGTCAGCGTAAAGATCAGGGAAAGATCAGGGTTCTCCCCCACACGATGTCCCGGAAGTCAGAAGTCACCGGTCGGGTCGATCGACGACATCAGCGGTAGCGGCGCACGATGTCGTCGATCTCGCCGAGAGCCGCCGCGAGGCCGGCGAGCTTTTCCGTCGCCGACACCAGTTCAGCACGCTCGTACGCCAGTTCGCCGACGGCACTCGTCGTTCCGGGAACGGCGAGTGCCGTCGGCGGCCGCGGCCACCAGTTCTTCGAACTGGTCGACGCCGTCGTCGAGTTGCGCGGCGGCGGAGGCGATCGCCCGGTCAAGCGGTGCGGCCGCGGCCCGGCTCCCCCGCGCGGCGTCCTCCATGGACGTGATGTCGAGGGCGACCGCCTGGAGGGCTGCGGCCGCCGAGCGGGCCGTGGAATGGGTGTCCTCGATGTCCTCGCCGCTGATGCTCCCGGACCGGGACAGCACGCCGAGGATGCCGTGCAGTGCCCGTTCGCTGTGCACGAGTCGCTCCATCGGTTCCCGGGCGGCCGAGGACGGCCCCGGAAGCACCCGACGGGCAGGCAGGCCCGGTGGCAACGTCACGGCGTCGAGCTTGCGGTAACGGCTGACTGCCAGCACCGCGGGGACCGCGAACACGACTGCGCCGCCACCAGCCATCAGCATCGACCACTCCGGTGCCGCCATCAGGGCGAGACCCGCGGCGCCGGTGGCCGAGGATCCGGACACGATGCCGTAGCGCTTCGCGCGGCGCCGGGCGCGCCGCTTCTTCCGCAGCAGCCGTTCCCGGGGGTCACGCCACCTCTGCGCCGCGTCCGCGACGGACTCACCGGCGTCGCGCAGCGCGCCCTGGATCCCCGCGAGCCCGGACACGACAGTGGCCGACCGGACTGCGCGTCCAGGTCGGCCACGTCGGGTGGAACTCATGCGAATACTGTTCGGCTACTGTGCGGCGCCGGTCTGGCCCGCTGCCGGCGGCTGCTTGTCGAGGTTCGGGCTGGCGGGGGTCGCCGGAGCGTTGGCGGCACCGCCGGACGGCAGGGCGTCGCCCTTCATCGAGGCCCGGATCTGCTCGAGCCTGCTGTGTCCGGCCATCTGGATGCTCGCCTGCTGGACTTCCATCATGCGGCCCGATACCGAGTTCTGTGCCAGCTCCGCGGAACCGAGGGCGTCGGCGTAGCGGCGCTCGATCTTGTCGCGCACGGCGTCGAGGCTGGGCGTGTTGCCCGGAGCCGAGAGGGTGCTGTCCATCGAGCGCAGCGACTCGCTGACGCGTTCCTGCATCTTGGCCTGCTCCAGCTGGCTGAGCAGCTTGGTGCGCTCCGCGACCTTGGCCTGCAAAGCCATCGCGTTCTGCTCCACGGCCTTCTTCGCCTGTGCGGCGGCCTGCAGGGACTGGTCGTGCAGCGCCTTCAGGTCCTCGACCCCCTGCTCGGCGGTGACGAGCTGGGCGGCGAACGCCTCGGCGGCGTTGGTGTACTGGATGGCCTTCTCGGTGTCGCCCGCGGTCTGGGCCTGGTCGGCCAGGTTGACGGCCTGACGGGCGTTGGCGTTGAGCTTCTCCACCTCGTCGAGCTGGCGGCTGAGCTTCATCTCGAGCTGGCGCTGGTTGCCGATGACAGACGCGGCCTGCTGCGACAGAGCCTGGTGCTGACGCTGCGCATCCTCGATCGCCTGCTGAATCTGAACCTTGGGGTCAGCCTTCTCATCGATCTTGGAATTGAAGAGCGCCATCAGGTACTTCCATCCCTTGACGAAAGGATTAGCCATGGGTTGATCCTGCCTCCATCTGTTGCGCCGCGCGATGCGCGACCCGATACGCGACCGTCACGCACCGGAACAAGGGCTGCGCCCCGACTGCCTGTCTGACCAACCGCCCACGAGATCGGCGGTCAACTGAAATCTATCGGTTCGGCACGGGTGTTGCTACGCGGCGGCCAGCGCCTGCGCGGGCGCGGGGATGACCACCCGGGTGTCGCGGGCGATGGTCGTCGAACCCGGTCGTGCGCTCGCGGCGGGAGCCTCGGCGGGCGCGGATTCGACCGCATGCCGCTCGGTGTCCGCACGCTTGGCCGAAGAACCGTCGGACAGCGATTCGCTGACGTCGACGAGCACATCGGAGAGTGGAACCTCCAGCGCGTCGCAGATCGCGGCCAGGAGCTCACTCGAGGCTTCCTTGCGCCCTCGTTCGACCTCGGACAAGTACCCGAGGCTCACACGAGCACTGTTGGAGACCTCACGCAGGGTCCGGCTCTGCGAAACGCGCGTACGCCGAAGACTGTCACCGATTGCCTCACGCAATAGCAGCGCCATCTCGCTCCTCCTTCATCCGTCACCTGTCTCGCCTATCTCAACGCGCGAACAGGACCGATTGGTTCCCGACCTTAGCCTGCGGATGTTTCCTGCACACGATCGAGGAGTCCCGACACGGCGGCGGAAACCGCAGATTTGCGAATCTGCCACCGGTCACCGGTCAATCCGAGCTCGCGGACGGCCGAGCCGGACGCCCCGGAAATGCTCAGGAACACGGTGCCGACCGGGTGTCCGTCCTGCATGTCGGGGCCGGCGACACCGGTCAGGCCGACGCCCCAGTCGGCGCCGCAGCGGGCGCGTGCCCCCTCCGCGAGTGCGCGTGCCGTGGACGCCGCCACGGGCCCGTCCGCCGCCAGTCGGGTGGGATCGACCCCGGCGAGGGTGGCCTTCAAGTCGGTGGCGTAGACGACGAGCCCGCCGCGGAGGACGTTGCTGGCGCCGGGCACTCCCGCGATCGTCGCGGTGAGCAGTCCCGCGGTGAGCGATTCCGCGGTGGCCACCGTCTCGCCGCGGGCGGTGAGCACGGCGACCAGGTCACCGGCCCGCGTGCCGTCCACCAGCGGGTCGGTCACGCCCCGGTGCTCGCGTTCGCCTCGACCTTGTGCACCCCGGCCCGGAGACGGACGGCCTGCACGACGTAGTCCAGCCCGGTCACCACCGTCAGCAACACGGCAGCACCCATGAGAATCCAGCCGGCGACCTCGAACCCTTCGGGCAGCGGCAGCAGGTAATAGCCGATCGCGATCGTCTGCACGAGAGTCTTGAGCTTGCCTCCCCTGCCTGCCGGAATGACGGCATGGCGCAGGACCGCGAACCGGAGCAGCGTGATGCCCAGTTCCCGGACGGCGATCACCGCCGTCACCCACCAGGGCAGGTCTCCGAGAATCGACAGGCCCACGAGGGCCGCTCCGATCAGCGCCTTGTCCGCGATGGGATCGGCGAGCTTGCCGAAATCGGTGACGAGGCCGTACTTGCGGGCGAGTTGCCCGTCGATCCGGTCGGTGATGGCCGCGACCGCGAACACACCGGTGGCGATCAGGCGCCACGTCGTCGAGTGTCCGTCGCCGACGAACAGCACGACCAAGAAGACCGGGACCAGCAGGATCCGGAGAATCGTCAGGATGTTCGCGATGTTCAGAAGCGGTACGGTCGTCTCACTCGCGGGTTCCACCGACGGATCCGGGGCCGCCGGTTTGTCGGCGGCCGTCCAACCCTCGCGCTGCGTGCTCATCGCAGCACCGCAGCGTCGAACTGCACCCCGGGACGCAGCGGGGAGTGGGGAGGATTCGTAGGTCGTACCGGCACGTGCCTAAGAATATCGGTACGGCCGTTGGCTAATGTTCACGACATGACTTCTCGGACGCCGGACACCGCCGACAATCAGCTGATCGTGCGGCGAGCACGAACCTCCGACGTACCCGAGATCAAGCGCCTGATCGACATCTACTCCGGCAAGATCCTGCTCGAGAAGAACCTCGTGACCCTGTACGAATCCGTCCAGGAGTTCTGGGTGGCCGAACGCGACGGCAACGTGATCGGTTGTGGCGCAATGCACGTGCTGTGGGCCGACCTCGGCGAGGTACGCACGATCGCGGTCGATCCGTCGGCCAAGGGCCAGGGTGCGGGACACCACGTGGTGGCCAAGTTGATCGAGGTCGCGCGGGAACTCGAACTCGAGCGTCTCTTCGTTCTCACGTTCGAGGTCGACTTCTTCGGCAAGCACGGATTCGTCGAAATCGACGGCACACCCGTGACCGCCGAGGTCTACGCCGAGATGTGCCGCTCGTACGACACCGGTGTCGCCGAATTCCTCGATCTGAGCTACGTCAAGCCGAACACCCTCGGCAATACCCGAATGCTTCTCACCCTCTGAAATCCCAGTGCGTGAGACAGAAGTGCCCTGATCCCATTTTTGTTCGACGAACCCGTCCCGAGAGAGCGAGAACATGTCCCTGTTCGTAGTGGAGTACACATATTCGGCCGACACCGTCGCAGGACGCGACGAGCATCGCCCCGCCCACCGCGAGTGGCTCGGTGAGCTCGCCGAGCGGAAGACCGTCGTGTCGTCCGGCCCGTTCGCCGACGGCAGCGGCGCATTCATCATCGTCGACGCCGCCGACGCGGAGACTGTGGAACTGCTCTTCACCCACGACCCGTTCGCCCGCAACGGACTCGTGGCGGACTCGCGGATCGTGGAATGGGTTCCGGTACTCGGCGAATTCAGTTCCTGACTCGCCGAGCACCGGATACCTCGAGTACGACGCCCGGCGGAACTACTGCGCCGGCGTCGTGTTCCGCGTCTTGAGAAGGCTGGCGACGGTGGTCACTGCCAGCACACCGATGATCACGGCGAGCGAGAACACCGTGGACACCTCCGGTACGGCCACGTGCTCGCCGCCGTTGATGAAGCCCAGCGTGTTCTCGTGCAGGGCGTGCAGCACGAGTTTGACGCCGATGAACGCGAGAATGATCGACAGGCCGTACGACAGGTACACCAGGCGGTCCAGCAGGCCGCCGATGAGGAAGTACAGCTGACGCAGACCCATCAACGCGAACGCGTTGGCCGTGAAGACCAGGTACGGCTCCTGGGTGAGCCCGTAGATCGCGGGAATCGAGTCGAGCGCGAACAGCACGTCGGTGAATCCGATGGCGACCAGCGCGAGCAGTAGCGGCGTCACGACGCGCTTGCCGTTGATCCGCGTGACGAGCTTGTCGCCGTCGTAGGTGTCCGTGGTGGGGAGGATCTTCTTCGCGACGGCGACGATCTTGCTGTCGCGCTCCTCCTCCACCTCTTTCTCGTGCCCGTGATCACGCACCAGCGTGTACGCGGTGTAGATGAGGAACGCACCGAACAGGTAGAACACCCAGCTGTAGGCGTTGATCGCCGCGGCACCGACGCCGATGAAGATGCCGCGCATCACCAGCGCCATCACGATGCCGATCAGCAGTACCTTCTGCTGGTACTCCCGCGGCACCGCGAATGTTCCCATGATGATGACGAACACGAAGAGGTTGTCGACCGACAACGCCTTCTCGGTGACGTAACCGGCGAAATACTCGCCGCCGTACTGACTTCCCCACAACCACATCACGACCAGGCCGAACAGGATCGCGATACCGATGTAGACCGACGACCAGAACGCCGACTCACGGAACGTGGGGGCGTGCGGTGTGCGCACGTGCGCGAAGAAGTCGAAGACGAACAGTCCGAGAATCACCACACAGGTGATGACCCAGACCAGCGGTGACACATGCATGAACACAGACCTCCGGTAGACCTAGCGGGTACCGGAGGTCTCTCCCGCCGCCGGAACCTTGTGTCCGAGCGACTGACAGCCCCGGATCGGCAACGGTGCCGATCGTGTTGACGATGCTGTCACAGAGGTGGGGATACTCCCCTCCAATTCGGTGACCATTCAACCACACTGCGCGAGAATCGCCCATTTCGGACACGCGCACCGCGCCCTACTCCTGATCGGACGGCGCCTCGTTCGGGTCGCCGCCGCGGATCGACCACAACAGACCGTCGAGTTCCTCGGGCTTGATGAGCACGTCACGGGCTTTCGAGCCCTCACTGGGGCCCACCACTCCCCTGGTCTCCATCAGGTCCATCAGGCGGCCGGCCTTGGCGAAACCGACACGCAGCTTGCGCTGCAGCATCGACGTGGACCCGAACTGGCTGGAGACGACGAGTTCCACCGCCTGCAGCAGCACGTCCATGTCGTCGCCGATGTCGGGATCGACATCCTTCTTCTCCCCGACCTTGGCGGCGGTGACGCCGTCGGTGTACTCCGGCTCCGCCTGGTTCTTGCTGAAATCGACGACCGCGGAGATCTCTTCGTCGGTGATGAACGCGCCCTGCAGGCGGGTCGGCTTGCCCGCGCCCATCGGCAGGAACAGCCCGTCACCCATACCGATCAGCTTCTCGGCGCCGGGCTGGTCCAGGATGACCCGGGAGTCGGTCAGGGACGACGTCGCGAAGGCGAGTCGTGACGGCACATTGGTCTTGATCAGACCCGTCACGACGTCCACCGACGGCCTCTGTGTGGCCAGCACGAGGTGGATACCGGCGGCGCGCGCCTTCTGGGTGATCCGCACGATCGCGTCCTCGACGTCACGCGGCGCGGTCATCATGAGGTCCGCGAGTTCGTCGACGATGGCGAGGATGTACGGATACGGCCGGTAGACCCGTTCGCTGCCGAGCGGCGCGGTGATCTCACCCGACTTCACCTTGGAGTTGAAGTCGTCGATGTGGCGGACCCGGTTGGCCTGCATGTCCTGGTAGCGCTGTTCCATCTCCTCCACCAGCCAGGCCAGCGCGGCCGCGGCCTTCTTCGGCTGGGTGATGATGGGCGTGATGAGGTGCGGTATGCCCTCGTAGGGCGTCAACTCCACCATCTTGGGGTCGATGAGGATCATCCGCACTTCGACGGGTGTCGCACGGGACAGCAGCGACACCAGCATCGAGTTCACGAAGCTCGACTTACCGGAACCCGTGGAACCGGCCACGAGCAGGTGCGGCATCTTCGCGAGGTTGGCGCTGACGAAGTTGCCCTCGATGTCCTTGCCGAGCCCGATCACCAGCGGGTGGTGGTCCTTGCGTGTGCTCGGGGCGGTGAGCACGTCGGCGAGGCGCACCATCTCGCGGTCGGAGTTGGGGACCTCGATGCCGACCGCGGACTTGCCGGGGATCGGCGCGAGCAGGCGCACGTTGTCGGTGGCGACGGCGTACGCGATGTTGCGGGCGAGCGCGGTGATCTTCTCGACCTTCACACCCGGTCCGAGCTCCACCTCGTAGCGGGTGACGGTCGGGCCGCGGGTGAATCCGGTGACGGCCGCATCGATCTTGAACTGCTCGAGGACCTCGGTGATCGCCTCGATCATCGCGTCGTTGGCGGAACTGCGCTTCTTCGGCGGATCGCCCTCGATGAGCAGCGACGTCGGGGGCAGCGTGTAATCGCCCTCGACCACCCGGTCGGTCACGAACTTGTCGACGTCGGGCAGCGGCTCCGGTTCGGGCTCCGGCTTGGGGGCGACGACCGGCTTGGCCCTGGCGCGCGCCGGTTTGGGCACCGGCGCAGGCGCCGGGACGGGTTCCGTGGCGGGCTCGGTCTCCCACAGCCCGAGCACCTCCGTCTTCGCGGTATCGCTGACGTCGTACTCGTCGGTGGGGTAGTTGTCGGCCGGGGCACCCCGGCCCCCGGTCTTGTAGTCGTCGACCGGGTAGCCGTCGGCGTCGAAGAGCGTGGGGTCGTATTCGCCGTCTTCGTAGTACTCGCTGTCGTAGTCGGCGTAGTGGTCGCGGCCGAACGACGTGCCGAAGTACGACTGCAGCTTGCCGGGCACCTCGCGGACCGTGGTTCCGGTCAGCAACAGGACACCGAACAGTGCCGCCATCAGCAGTAGCGGAGCGGCGAGCCACACGGTCAGGCCGTCCGTCAGTGGACCTCCCGCCGCGTATCCGACGAACCCGGCGCCACGTGCCCTGCCCTCGGCGTCGGTGGGCGAACCGGTCGCGATGTGCCAGAGCCCGAGAGCGGGCAGACCGACCAGCAGCGACCCCAGGACCAGTCTCGGCCGGATCTCGGGTTTCGGCTCGGTCCGCATCAGGATCACCGCGACGGCGACGCCGATCAGGGGCAGGACCCCGGACGCCCCACCAAACACGGCACGGACTCCGGTCTCGATCCACTCGCCCACCGGACCGCCCGCGGAGAACCAGATTCCGCCGGCGACCACGACGCTGATCGCGATCAATCCGAGCGCGATGCCGTCGCGCCGGTGGCCCTGTTCGATCTCGGCAGCCTTGCCGACCGTGCGGGTGGTGGCCCCGACGCCCTTGGCCATCAGCGACCAGCCGGCACCGATCCCCCTGCCCACCGACTTGAGGGGACCGGACGTGGACGGCTTCTTCGCGGCGGGCCTCCGGGCGCCGCCGCGGGAGCCGCCACCCCGCGGCGAAGTGGGTTTGCGCGGAGTGCTGACCGTCCGGGTCGTGCGGGACTTCGGCTTGGACGTGGTCGAGCCGCCTCGCACGCCCGTCCTCGCCGTGGACGTCGTCGTGCTCGAACCGCGGGCGCTCGCCTTACCTGCCATGGCTCCCAGATTAGTCGCTACGGCACCTTCCGGACCATCCGCAACACCCGTAACACAGGGACACCTGCGGCGAAATGCCCTCAGAACCCTCGGTCGAGGGAGGTCACGGCCTCGATGTCGGCAGTCTCACCATCGGCCTCGATCCGTACCTGATCCCGGCCGAACGCGTGCAGGGCGAGTTCCGACGGCTCACCGCGCAGGATCACCCGGCCGGCGCCGGCCTTGCGCACGGTGGACTGCTCTCCGGACGGCCGCTCGAGCACCACCGTCACCGGGGAGTGCCGGTAGCCGAGCTTTCCGACCTTGCGGGCGAGACCCCACAGCGCGTCCTGGCGCTTGTCCGGCAGGACCCGCGGTTCCCATCCGTCGTGGGCGCGGCGCACGTCCTCGTGATGGACGAACATCTCCCCCAGGTTCACCTGCGCGTCCACCCAGTACATCGGCGACCACATCGGCGGACCCGACCGGACCTCGTCCAGCAGGCGGCTCCACGGACGTTTCGCCGTCTCGTTCTGGACGTGTTCCGTGTAGCCGGCGAGCCGACCCACGACGATGCCGGGGGCAGCGTCGAGGCGTCGTTCGCGCACGATCAGGTGGGCAGCCAGGTCCCGGTTGGTCCACGTCCCGCAGAGGGTCGGGGCGTCGGGACCGAATTCGGCCATCGAGTCGACGAGGGCGAGGCGTTCATCTCGGGCGAAGGTCACCCGACCGAATCTACCTGCCGGAGAACTACTTGCCCTCGGCCGACGGCACCGCGATGACAGTCGGGACGATCATCGGCCGGCGACGGTACTTGTCCGCCACCCATTTGCCGACGACGCGCCGGATCGCCTGGGCGATGCGGTGAGCGTCGTTGATGCCCTCGGTGGCCAATCGCAGGAGTTCCGCCTCGACCAGCTGAGCCGCATCCTTGAGGGCCGTGGGGTCGTCGGAGAATCCGCGTCCGGACACCTCGGGGGTGCTGACCGCACGACCCGTGTGGTCGTCGATGACGACGTTGATGGCGATGAATCCACCCTCACCGAGGACCAGCCGGTCCGACAGCGTGGAGTCGCCGACGTCACCGACGGACAGTCCGTCGACGTAGACGTGCCCGACGGGAACCTGCCCGACGATCTCGGCGAGACCGTCGACCATGTCGACCACCACGCCGTCCTCGGCGAGCACGATCCGGTCCTCCGGCACGCCGGTGGCCTTCGCGAGGGCGGCGTTGGCGCGCAGGTGACGCCATTCGCCGTGAACCGGCATGGCGTTGGTGGGCCGGACCGCGTTGTACAGGTACAGGAGCTCGCCCGCCGACGCGTGACCGGAGACGTGCACCTTCGCGCTCTGCTGGGTGACGACGGTGGCGCCGCGCTTGGCGAGTCCGTTGACGACGGCGAACACGGAGTTCTCGTTGCCCGGGATCAGCGAGGACGCCAGCACGACGAGATCGTTCGCCCGGATGTTGATCTGCCGGTGCTCACCGCGGGCCATCCGCGACAACGCCGACAGCGGTTCACCCTGCGAGCCGGTGGAGATGAGAACGAGCCGATCGTCGGGCAGGTTGGCCGCGGTGTCGATGTCGACCACCAGGCCGTCCGGCACGGTCAGGTATCCGAGATCCTGCGCGATCTGCATGTTGCGGACCATCGACCGGCCCACGAACGCCACCCGCCGGTTGTACCGGTGGGCGACGTCGACCACCTGCTGGATGCGGTGTACGTGACTGGCGAAGGAGGCCACGATCACGCGCTGTTTGGCCTTGCCGATGACGTTGTCGAGCACTCCCCCGATCTCACGTTCGGGGGTGACGAATCCCGGCACCTCGGCGTTGGTGGAGTCGACCAGGAACAGGTCGACTCCCTCGTCGCCGAGACGGGAGAAGCCCGCGAGGTCGGTGAGCCTGCCGTCGAGCGGAAGCTGGTCGAGCTTGATGTCACCGGTGTGCAGCACGACGCCGGCGTCGGTCCGGATCGCGACGGCGATGGCGTCGGGGATCGAGTGGTTGACGGCGAAATACTCGCACTCGAACGGACCGTGATCGGTGCGCTGCCCCTCGACGACCTCGACGAGGTTGGGGCGCTGGCGGTGCTCACGGCACTTGGCCGCGACGAGCGCGAGCGTGAACCGCGAACCCACCACGGGCAGATCCGGCCGCAGGCGCAGCAGGAACGGGATGGCGCCGATGTGGTCCTCGTGGCCGTGCGTGAGGACCACGGCCTCGACGTCGGCCATCCGGTCCTCGATGTGCCGGAAGTCCGGGAGGATCAGGTCGACACCCGGCTGCTGGTCTTCCGGGAACAGCACACCGCAGTCGACGATGAGCAGCTTGCCCTGGTGCTCGAAGACGGTCATGTTGCGACCGATCTCGCCGATACCGCCCAGCGCCACCACTCGCAGACCCTTGAACGGAGCCTTCGGCGGGGCACCGAGCCGGGCTGTCGGATCGACCGACGCCGGCCGCGTGTCCTGACGCTTGTTGCCGCCGCCGCGCCTGCCGGAGCGGGACGACGACTTGTTGGCGGCGCCGCCCTTCGTGGAGGAGGTCTTCACGGGCGCGGACTTGGCCTGCTCCGACTTCGGAGCCGACGGCTGGTCGGCGACGACGGGCGCCGACTTCGGCGGCTCGGCGACAACCGGCGGCTCGGTGGCCGGGGGCGCCGACTTCGACGGCTCGCTTGCGATGGGGGAAGGGGGACCGGCCTGACGGCTGGCACTGCGACGACGAGGCGGTCGGGTCACGCGAGCACCCCCGCAGCGTGCAGATCGGCGGCCAACAGGTCGAGCTGATCGTGGGTGGGTGCCACCTGCGGCAACCGGGGTTCGCCGACGTCCAGGCCGATCAGGCGCAGACCCGCCTTCGACGCGCTGACGCCGCCGAGACGCGCCACCGAGCGGATGACCGGGATCAGGCTGAGGTTGATCGCGCGGGCGCGGGCGATGTCACCGGCCGCGAACGCCGTGTGCAGTTCGCGCAACCGGCCGGGCACGAGGTGCCCGATGACGCTGACGAATCCCGTCGCGCCCACCGACAGCCACGGCAGGTTGAGTGGATCGTCACCCGAGTAGAACTGGAGGTCCGTCGTGCCGATCAGCTCGGCGCCTGCGTTGAGGTCGCCCTTGGCGTCCTTGACCGCGACGATGCGCGGGTTCTCGGCGAGGCGCCGGATGGTCTCGGTCTCGATGGGGACCACGGAGCGGGGTGGAATGTCGTAGAGCATGACCGGAAGGTCGGTGGCGTTGGCGACGGCGGTGAAATGGGCGAACAGTCCGGCTTGCGGCGGACGCGAGTAGTAGGGGGTGACGACGAGGAGGCCCTGCGCGCCCGCGCGGGCGGCGTCACGGGCGAGTTCGACGCTGTGCGCGGTGTCGTTGCTGCCCGCGCCGGCGATGATCTTCGCGCGGTTGCCCACCGCGTCGATCACTGCCCGGAGCAGCTCGAGCTTCTCGTTCTCGGTGGTCGTCGGCGACTCACCGGTCGTACCGGCGAGGACGAGGGAGTCGCATCCGTTGTCGACGAGGTACGCCGCGAGGCGGACACCGGCGTCGACGTCCAGCTTTCCGTCCGAGGTGAACGGCGTCACCATCGCTGTGGACACGGTGCCGAACGGACGCTCGACGGGAGAAGCGGAATCACCGTAGGTCATGGTCAGAAGGCTACCCGGTGACCCAGGTACTTTTGCACACCAGTCACGCGTCGGCGGAAAACGTGCTCCGCGCCACCTCCGTGCCGTCGCCCCAGACCAGTACCTCGAAGTCGCCGAAGACATTCGGCGCGGCCGCCTGCAGCTGCCTCAGGCACTCGACCGCGACGCGGCGAATCTCCACGTCGGCGTGCTCGGTGGCCCGCATCGAGACGAAGTGCCGCCACGCCCGGTAATTGCCGGTGACCACCACGCGGGTCTCCGTGGCGTTGGGCAGGACGGCCCTCGCGGCCTGCCTCGCCTGCTTGTTGCGCAGCGGCACGCTGGAGGTGTCCGCCAGTTTCGCCTCGAGGGTCTCGAGGAGTTCGCCGTACGCCGCCCGGCTCGCGTCGGTGGCCTTCGCGAACAGCTCCTCGAGTTCCGGGTCTCCCGCGATCGCGGGAGGGAGGACGACATTGCCGTCGTTCTCGCGCACGAAGCGCTGCGACAGCTGCGAGTAGGAGAAGTGGCGGTGCCGGATCAACTCGTGGCTGCAGGACCGGGAGATGCCGGTGATGTAGAAGCTGACGGTGCCGTGTTCGAGGACCGACTCGTGCCCGACCTCGAGCAGATGGCGCAGATATCCGGCGTTCGTCGCGGTGCGGGGGTTGGGTTTGGACCAGCTCTGGTAGCACGCCCGGCCCGCGAACTCCGCCAGCGCTTCGCCGCCGTCGGCGTCGGTCTCCCACGGAATGTCCGCCGGCGGAAAGAACTCCGTCTTCGCGACGAGTTGCACCCTGAGCGGCACGGTCTGCGGCACTGCGCTGTTCCTCCTACCGAACTCCCTGGTCGGGAGTCCCTCCTGAATGCATCGACCCTAGTCGTAGCGGTGATCGGGGGCTCGGCGTGCCCCGTTCCGGCAAGGGCCCGGTTCCCGTGTGTTCACCCGCGCGTGTCAGTCTCGTCTCGCCCACACTTTCGGTGGCGCCGCAGATTCGCGAGGGAGACTTCCTGTGCAGTACCGGACAGTCCGCGCGCGCCGCGCCGTCGTGATCGCAGTTCTCGGGACAGCGGTTCTCGGGGCCGCTCCCCCGGCGTTCGCCGGACCGCCCGCGACGGGACCGTCGGTTACCGAGAGTCCGGCACAGCACACGGCCGTGCAGCGCTCGCTCGGGCTCGAGGGTGCCCGAAACGCCCGTGACATCGGTGGATACCCGACGGCAGACGGTTCCGTCGTCCGCTCCGGTCTGGTGTTCCGCACGGACGCGCTGGACAGGCTGACCCCGCGCGACCTCGCGCAACTCGAAGCCTCGAACGTCACGATCGCCGACGACCTCCGCACGACGTACGAGCGGACGCTCGCACCGGATCGACTTCCGGCCGGGGCAGCCGGGAACTGGTACGACGTGCTCGGGCAGTCACCGATCACCACTCTGGTCGACATGCCCGCCGCCTACCGCGCCTTCGTGACGGGACCGGGTGCGAACGAGGCGTTCTCGGCGGTTCTGCACGACATCGCGGCGTCCGACGGCGCCGTGATCTACCACTGCAGCGCTGGCAAGGACCGCACCGGGTGGACGACGGCCGTGCTGCTCACCCTCCTCGGGGTCCCGCGCGAGGCGGTGACCGCGGACTATCTGCTCAGCAACACCTACCGCGGCGCCGATCCGGAGCATCCGGGACTGGACGGCGTCGACCAGGCGTGGCTCGACATCGCGTTCGACACGGCCGTCGCCACCTATGGCAGCTTCGACGCCTACGTGTCGGAGGGGCTGAAGTTGTCCGAGGGCGACATCGCCCAGCTGAAGTCACGACTGCTTGACTGACGTCATTTATGACGCCATGATGGCGTCATGGACCTCGGCAACTACGTCTCCCGGCTGCAAGACGACCTGAACGCGGCAGCCGCACTCGGCGACGAGCAGACGCGGGCGACCGCGTCGGCGCTCGCCGCCGCGATTGAACCCTCCGCCCGTCTCCTTCTGCTCTCGGCGCTCACCGATTTCGCGAGTGAAGTGTCGTCCGAGCTGGGCAATCGCACCGTCGGTGTGCGTCTGAACGGCAGCGAGGTGGCGGTCGACGTGCATCGCACCCCCACCGCGCCGGGGCCGGACGGGGACGGGACGACGACTGCCGAGGACCTGGGTGCCGCCTTCGATGACGTCACCGGTGACATCAGCCGCGTCACTCTGCGTCTGATGGATCAGATCAAGTCGAAGGCCGAGGAGGCCGCCTCCCAGAACGGGGTGTCGCTCAATTCCTGGGTGTCGCAGGCGGTCCAGGGCGCGCTCAAGGACCAGATGCGCCGCAGCGGGAGAGACAATTTCTGAGCACCGGCGTACTCACTCCACGCGCCCGTCGGCGGCGGTGATGTAATTACGTCGCATCAGCCACACGGTGAGAGTCGCCACGGGCTCGAAGGAGCGAAGAACATGGCCGTTTCCGGCGTCAAGGAATTCGAGATCAAGGCCGATCCGGCCACGGTGATGGCCGCGATCGCTGCGGTGGATCGCCTGCCCGAGTGGTCCTCGGCCCACAAGTCGGTCACCATCGAGAGCACACACGACGACGGCCGCCCCCATCGAGTCCGGATGAGCGTCTCCATCCTCGGGATCAGCGACGAGCAGGTCGTCGACTACACGTTCGAGGGCGACGACACGGTGTCGTGGCACCTCGTCGAGAGCGGCCAGCAGAACGCCCAGGACGGCTCGTACGTCCTCACCGAGTCCGGCGCAGGCACCAAGGTCACATTCGAGTTGACGGTCGACCCGAAGATCCCGCTGCCCGGGTTCCTCGTGAAGAAGGCGCAGAAGACGGCACTCGAGACCGCGAGCAAGGGTCTGACGAAGTTCGTCGAGAGCCTGTAGTTCCTCACTCTCCTCGCGGCCGCACCGCCGCGGCCGCGAGGAGGGCACCGAGGTTGCCGCGATCGTCCACCCGGACGTCGTCCAGACCCAACCACGTTGCCATTCTTCGCAGTTCCGGGAGCAGCGCCTCCACCACATGCCCCGGATTCCGGTCGGGTTCCACGAACGCGGATCGCACCTCGAGCGTTCCCGACGCACGGTCGGCCTTGAGATCGACCCTCGCGACCAGTTCACCGTTCAGCAGGAACGGAAAGACGTAGTACCCGTGGACACGTTTGTGCGCGGGGGTATAGATCTCGAGGCGGTACCGGAAGTCGAATATCCGCTCGGTCCGGGGACGGCAGAAGACCAGCGGATCGAACGGGCACAACAGCGCCGCACCCTCCACCTTCCGGGGAACCCGGACGTCGCGGTGAACGAGTGCCGGCGCATCCCAGCCGCGGACTCCCACCCGTTCCAGGATCCCGTCCTCGACGAGTTCCTCGATGGCCGAGGCGGTCTGCGCCGGCGACAGTCGGTAATAGTCACGGAGGTCGGGTTCGGTGGCCACACCGAGGGCCCGCGCGGACCGCTGCACGAGGCCACGGACGGCATCGTCCTCCGAGACTTCCTCGGCGAGTATCGCTTTCGGCAGCACACGTTCGCTCAGGTCGTAGTGACGGGTGAAGGCGACCCGCTTGTCCACCGCCAGTGCGCCGGACGCGAACAGTTGCTCGCACACCACTTTGGTGTCGCTGCGATCCCACCACGGCCCCTTGCGGTCCGGCTTGTCGACCTCGAGGTGTTTTTCCACGTCGCTCGCGCTGCACGCACCGACGGCGCCGATCACGTCGAGCACGTCGGCGGCGAGCGTGGGATTGCGATCGAGCACGCGGGATTCGCCGGACCAGCGACCGTGCCGGTACCGGTGCATCCGCCAGCGCATCAGCGGCCAGTCCTCGACGGGGATGAACGCTGCCTCGTGGGCCCAGTACTCCGCCAGCATCCGGGGTGCGCGGGCAGAATGCGACCACGCCGCCGAATCGACCAGCCCGCGGTCGTAGACACCGAGACGGCTGAACAGCGGGACGTAGTGGGCGCGCACCGCCACCGACACCGAGTCGATCTGGAACAGCCGCACTCGGTCGAGGACCGAACGGACGTGCCTGCGTGTCGGCGCCCCAGCCGGTTTCCGGTCGGCGAACCCCTGCGCCCAGAGCGCCGATCTCCGGGCCGCGGCTGCGGTCATCTCACGCATGCCCGCAGCCTGCCATCAACCACCGACACGTTGCCGGCCGCGACCGTCAGGCGTCCTCGGCCAGCGTCACCGCGACCGTCGCGCCGAGTTCGTAGCACCGCTCCCGTGCGCTCGCGTCGAGCGATCCGGTCAGTTCCAGGATCTCGGCCACCTGCGTGAGTGCCAACCCGGTCACGATCTTCTGCACCGATGTCACGGCCCCGGCGGTGTCGTTGTTGCCGTGGACCCAGAGCCCGTAGGGGCGGCCGGCGACCGCGTCGAGGCACGGGTAATAGACGGTGTCGAAGAAATGCTTCAGCGCACCGGACATGTACCCGAAGTTGGCGGACGTCCCGAACAGGAACCCGTCTGCTGCCAGGACGTCGGGCACGGTCGCGCCGAGAGCGGGGATCGACTTCACCTCGACGCCGTCGATGTCGGGGTCCCGCGCGCCTTTCAGCACGGCTTCGAGGCACTCACGGGTCACCGGCGACGGCGTGTGGTGGACGACGAGTAGTGACTTCACAGTCGTCAGCGTACGACCGGGCCCGTTTCCTACCGGCCGGGCTCGCCTTCCCGTTCGACGCGTTCGAGTTCCACGGCCCGTTTCATCGTCTCCCGGGCCCTGCCGCGGTCGCCGGCGTAGTCGTAGGCGCGGGCGAGGCGGTACGAGTTCCGCCAATTGTCCGGGTCTGCTTCCCATTCGGATTTGACCTGCTGGAACAGTGCGTCGGCGGCATCCCGGTCGATGCGGCCCGAGGGGCGCTTCGGCAGATCGGTGACATTCAGTTCGAGCCCCTCGTCGGCGATGCGGCGGGACAGATGCTGATGCTGGAATCCGGCGCGCAGCGTGGCGTAGACGATCCAGGCGCCCAGGAACGGCAGGATCAGGACGCCGACACCCAGGCCGATCGCGGCCGCTCCGCCGTCCTGGATCAGCTCGATCCCGCGTTGGCCGAGAAGGACGAAGTAGAACGCCAGCGCCGCGACCAGCAGTCCGATCGTGACGACGGTCTTGGTCGAGCCGTCCTTCACAGGTCGAGAAGGGGGTCGATACCGACGGTCAGGCCGGGACGGGAGCCGATCTCCCGTACCCCGAGCAGGACGCCGGGGGCGAAGGAATTGCGATCGATCGAGTCGTGCCGGATGGTCAGCGTCTCGCCCTGTGTGCCGAGGATGACCTCCTGATGGGCGACGAGACCTGCCAGCCGCACGGAATGCACCCGCACGCCGTCCACGTCGGCGCCGCGGGCACCGTCCAGTTCGGTGGTCGTGGCGTCGGGGCTCGGTCCCACGCCCGCCTTGCGGCGTGCCTCCGAGATGAGCGCGGCGGTCCGGTAGGCGGTGCCGGACGGCGCGTCCGCCTTGTTGGGGTGATGCAACTCGATGACCTCGACGGAATCGAAGAATCGTGCCGCCGCCTCGGCGAAACGCATGGAGAGAACGGCACCGATCGCGAAGTTCGGGGCGATCAGGACCCCGACCTCGGGCCGCTCCGACACCCACGACCGCACCGTGTCGAGCCGGGCGTCGTCGAAGCCCGTCGTGCCCACGACGGCATGAATACCGTTGGACACGAGGAACTTCAGGTTGTCCATCACCACGTCGGGGTGGGTGAAGTCGACGACGACCTGCGTGCCGGCCTCGACGAACGTCTCCAGCCGGTCGCCGTGATCGACCTCCGCGACGAGTTCGAGGTCCGGTGCCTGCTCCACCGCCTCGCAGATCGCTCGGCCGACCTTGCCCTTGGCCCCGAGAACCCCGACCCTGATGGGTGCTGCTGCGCTCACTTCTCCACGCTCCGTCCAGTCACAACGATTCGCCCGAAAGCCTACGCAATCGCCGGGTGCCGGCCGGTGTGCAGGGGCGGGGCGGGAGACCTGCGTCTCGTCGTCAGACGCGGCCGGCCTCGTACTCGGGGTGCCAGTGCGGTGATCGGCCGAGCAGCGACAGCACGGTGTCGAAATCGGCGGAGTCGGGGTCGGTCGGCAGGCCGGGCGCGAACGCGGCTCCCTCGCGCATCCGGTCTGCCCCGTCCGGGACGAGTCGTGCGATCGGGAGAACCGCAGCCACCATGCCGGATTCGGGCGCGAAGTCGAGCCCGAGTGACCGGGCGACGTCCCACGAGTGCACGACGTAGTCGAGGAAGTGGAACCCGACGGCCGTGGATGCGGGGAACGGGAACTCGGTGCTGATCTCCGGTAACCAGAACTGTCGCTCCCCGACGCCATCCCTTGTGAAGGCCTCGATGACGGTGTGGGCCGCCGAGCGGTACGCGCCAACGGGATCCGCCGACGTGTGCGGCTGCCAGTTCGACGGGTCGGGACCGCCGCCCGCGGCCGCTGCGGCGAATCCCAGGTGCTGCACGGTCATATGGGCCAGCAGTTCCCCGAGAGTCCACTGCGCACACGGGGTCGCGCGCTGCAGATCGTCGCGGGTCACCTGCGACACGAACTCCACACTCGATTGCACGGCGCGGACATCCCAGCGCCGGACCTCGTCCACATCCATCGTCGACACCTCGTCCTCGACCCGAATTGATACGCGTCCGCTTATCATCTACCTCAGCCTATGATTGGTCAAGGTGTATTTTCTGCGATATGCCCAGCCTCGACCCGACCAGCGGACAGCACGAACGCACTCGCCCCGACCTCGCGGCGATGACGACCGCTCTGAACCGTTCGCTGGTGGCGGCAGAACTCCCCGTGCTCGCGGAGCACGGACTCACCATGTGGGGATACGTCGTGCTCCTGGCACTCGACGAGCACCCGCTGCGCACCCAGGCCGCGCTCGCGGAAGCAATCGGCGCCGACAAGACCAGGATCATCGGCGTGCTGGACGACCTGCAGGTCCGTGGTCTGATCGACCGTCAGCGCGATCCCGCGGACCGCCGGGCCCGCCTGCTGTCGCTGACCCCGGACGGGCACGACGTGCGCGACTCGGCGCAGGCGGCGATCCGGCGAGGCGAGGAGCGGCTCCTGGCCAGGTTGCCGGAGCGCGACCGCAAGGGATTCGTGTCCGCGCTGATCGCGCTGTCGACTCTGCCGGTCGAGGACATCACCGGGCGCCCGGCCGACTCCGCCTGACGGAAATTGCTGCCGGTTGGCCTCAGCCCTGCCGCAGCGCGTCCACGGCCTTGCCGATCCGGCGTTGCCGGGTCTCGTCCGTCTTGGCACCCTCTATCGAGAGCACGTGGCGCCGCTGGTTGCTGTACGACAGTGCGTCGAACGCCGTTCTCGCGTCCGGTTGCCGGTCGAGCGCGTCGGCGAAGTCGGGCGGAACCGTCACGACCCTGGGTTCGGTGTCGAGTTCGACGTCGACGTCCACCTCGTCGCCTGCCGCGGCGCCCGCACCTGCCCTGTTCTCGGCACTGAGCGGAATCATGAACGCGCCACCCATCGGCGCGACCGTGGTGCGGTAGGTGTGACCGCCGATCGTGACCCGGACCGCGGGACGCCTACCCGATCCCAGTTCCGCGACGACGTCCTCGGGGATCCGGAAACCGGTCGCGGTCTTGCCGCCCAGCTCGATGGTGGTGCGAAACCTCATGGGCAGAATTCTGCCCGCGACCGGCCCGCCGGGTCAGTCGAACACGATGATCTGCCGGATCGCCTTGCCGTCGGCGAGTTCGTCCATGCCGCGGTTGATGTCGTCGAGCGTGATGCGGGAGGAGATGAGCTTCTCCACCGGAAGCTTCCCGGCGCGCCAGAGGTCCTCGTAGATCGGGATGTCCCGCGACGGCACCGCCGACCCGAGGTAGCTGCCGATGATGGTGCGGGCCTCGGCCACCAGGGTGAGCGGGGAGATCGACGACCGCGCGTCGGGGGACGGCAAACCGACGGTGATCGTCTTGCCACCGGGAGCGGTCGCGCGCACAGCCGACTCGAATGCGCGCGCGTTGCCGGCCGCCTCGATGACGATGGGTGCCCGGACACCGGCTTCCTCGAGCTCCGCCGGGGTGTAGACGGCCGTCGCGCCGAGTTCGCGTGCGGTCTGCAGCTTCTCGGGAACGGCATCGACGCCGATGACCTCGCCGGCACCCCGGGAGACCGCCGTCAGGATCGCGGCCATCCCCACTCCACCGAGCCCGACGACCATCACGGCCTGGCCGGGTTGCGGATCGCCCGCGTTGAGGACGGCACCGCCGCCGGTGAGGACGGCGCATCCGAGCACGGCCGCCACATCGGCGGGGACGTCGTCGCCGACGGGAACGACCGAGCGGCGGTTGACGACCGCGTGCGTTGCGAATCCGGACACCCCGAGGTGGTGGTGCACGGTGTCGCCGCCGCGGTGCAGTCGCGCTCCCCCGTCGAGCAGGGTTCCGTCGTTGTTGGCACCGGTGCCGGGCACGCACGGCATCCGGCCGTCGGTGGCGCAGCCCTCGCACTCCCCGCAGCGAGGGAGGAACGTCATCACGACGCGCTGTCCGACCGTGACGTCGTCGACTCCGGCTCCGAGTTGCGTGATCCGCCCCGCAGCCTCGTGCCCGAGCAGCATCGGGACCGGGCGCACCCGGTTGCCGTCGACGACGGACAGGTCGGAATGGCATAGGCCCGCCGCCTCGATCTGGACGAGGATCTCGCCCTCACCGGGCTCGTCGAGGTCGAGTTCGGAGATCGAGATCGGCGCCGACTCGGCGAACGGGCGGGTTCTCCCGATCTCCTCGAGTACCGCTCCACGGATCTTCATCTCGGGCTTCTCCTCTGGTTTCGGCGAATCCTCGTTACCGCACGATGCCGCGCACCGAGGCCGGCAGGTCACGCTTGCGACGATACGGTCCGACGACGGCGGCGCCGAACGGGCGTTGCAGCAGCACTCGCGCGACGTCGCGCACCTCGTCGGTGGTGACTGCGTCGATCTTGCTCAGGGTTTCGGTGATGCTGCGGTGATTGCCGTAGTTGAGCTCACTTCGGCCGATGCGGTGCATCCGGGATCCCGAATCCTCCAGTCCCAGAACAAGTCCGCCCCGCAGCGATCCCTTGGCGCGGGCGCACTCGGCGTCGGTGATGCCCTCGGCGGCCACGTTCGACAGCACCTCCCGGATCACCGTGGTGACCTCGCCGAGGTTCTCGGGCTGGCACCCGGCGTAGATCGAGAACGCACCGGTATCGGAGAACGTGTCGATGCCCGAGTACACCGAATACGCCAGGCCGCGGATCTCCCGCACCTCCTGGAAGAGCCGGGAACTGAGACCGCCACCGACCGCGGCGTTGAGCACCGACAGCGCCCAGCGGTGTGACTCGTGCCGCCCGAACGCGCGCACCCCGAGGGAGAGGTGGACCTGTTCGCTGTCCCTGTTGGTCAGGCTGAGGGTCGGCCCCGTCCGCAGGCGCAGGGTGCCTGCGCGTCGCGGGGCGGGTTCGGACGCCGAGTCGAGGTGCCCGGCGAACGCGCGCCGGACCAGCTCGACCGTCGGTTCGTGCTCCACGTTGCCGGCGACGGCCACCACCATGCGCGGTGGCGTGTAGCGCCGCACGTGGAAGGAGTGGAGTTGGGTGCGGGTCATCGATTCGATGGATTCGACGCTGCCGATGACGGGCCTGCCGACGGGATGGTCGCCGTAGAGCGCGGTCAGGAACGCGTCGCCGAGGAGGTCTTCCGGGTCGTCGTCGCGCATCGAGATCTCTTCGAGGACCACCTGGCGTTCCACGTCGACGTCGGCGGACCGGCAGCGGCCCCGCAGGACGACGTCACTGACGAGGTCGATCGCGAGGGGCAGGTCGTCGTCGAGCACGTGCGCGTAGAAGCAGGTGTGTTCCTTGGACGTGAACGCGTTGAGCTCCCCGCCGACGCCGTCCATCACCTGCGCGATGTCGAGGGCGCTGCGCGACGGCGTGGCCTTGAACAGGAGGTGCTCGAGGAAGTGCGCCGCCCCGGCGACGGTGGGCTGCTCGTCGCGTGATCCGACACCCACCCAGACGCCGACGGACGCGGATCGGACACCGGGAACGTATTCGGTGACCACCCGGAGCCCGCCGGGGAGCACGGTGCGCCGGACGCCGGCATCCGGCTCGTGGAGGGTCGGCGCTTGGGTCAGTGCGGCAGTGCGGCTGCGATCGATCTTGGCCATGTAGTGGTTCAGCAGTCCTCGAAAGCTGGGCGTCGTCGAACGGCAAACTTTACACGCGGCACCCGGCCGTCCCTCACCAGCCTCGGCGATGTGGTTGTGAGCCCGATCAGCTCGCTGTTCCTGAGGACGGCCACGGCGCGAACAACACGATCCTCGGCAATTGTGTCCCGGTTGCGACGAACCACGTGAACCACTCACCAGTGCCGTGGCAAGAACAGTTCGATGCCGGTCAGAGTCCGGGTCGGCGTGGGGGGTCGCAAGACCGGAGGTCGGTCGCCGTGAGCACCGCGATGCGCTCGGTGCGCTCGCCCGGCCGGATCATCTCCCGCGCCTCCAGCATCCTCGTGCGGGACGAGAGGGCGGGACCGAACGGCACGTCCTCCGACGCGACCACGTCCACCCGCAGTCCCCGCTCCTCCAGCATCGCCCGTGTCTTGTCCACCCCGTTGAGCGTCGACTGGACGAGGAGCAGGGTGCCGCCGGGAGCGAGAAGGTCGGGGGTTTCGCTGCAGATCCGATCGAGCACGGCGCGCCCGTCGACGCCCGCATCCCAGGCCCGCGCGAGTACCCGGCCCGGTCTGCCGTCGTTCGTCGCAGGCGCGTAGGGCGGGTTGGCCACGACCACGTCGAAGCGAAGAGTCCGGACGGAGTCCACCAGGTCGCCCCGCACGACGCGGATCGTCCGGCGGTGCAGTTTGGCGTTGAGCCAGGTACTGATCGCGGCCCGGCGCGACACGTCGACCGCCGTCACCCACCCCGCCCCCGCCGCGCAGGCCTCGACGCTCAACACCCCCGTGCCACAGCAGAGATCGAGCACCCGCGAGCCCGGTCCGAGATCCCGGGCCGCCAGCACCTCGGCGAGCAGCCAGGTGTCACGCTGGGGCCGATACACCCCGGGTAGACGAACGAGCATGATCGGCTCCCTCCCTCGCCGTTCCCTCCCAGCGTGGCCAGTACCCCGAGTTACATGCAACTCGACACGGGCCAATTCACCCGGTGTTCACCTCCGACCACTTCCCGAGCCGCATCTGCGGTGTCTGCCGGGGTCGAAACCGGGTATTCCTCCCCCGTGCCGCATTCCTTCTCAGCTGATTCCGACGCCTCGGTGGACGTCGCGTGGGCGCTCGTCTCCCGGCCCTCGCGCTGGCCCGAGTGGGCGCCACACCTCCGCGGCGCGTGGGGTCTCGGGTCCCCCGAGGTTCAGGCCGGCCGGCGCGGAGCGGCGCGACTGCTCTGGATCGTGCCTGTTCCCGCATCGATCTCGGCCAAGACACCGGGACGTTCCTGGACCTGGCGGGTGGGACCGATGACGCTCGATCACGCCGTCGAGCCCCACGGTGCCGGCTCGCGGATCACGATGACGATGTCCGCTCCCGGACCTCTCGACTCCGCACTCGCGGTCACCTACGGCCCGGTGGTGCGTACTCTCGTCCGTCGCCTCGCCCGCGTCGCGGGTGAACGCTAGCCGACCGCCATCGGCGGCGCGTCGGTCGGAGCGAGTTGTGCGCCGATCTTCCGGAACAGCCTGTCGGCCTCGTTCTTGTAGGCCCCCGTGTCGTCGAAGGCGGCCGGCTCGTACGTGACGGCGACGGCGACGGCGATCTTCTGCGAAGGCAGATAGGCCTCGACCGCCGCGGATCCGCTGAACAGCGGGTTCTGCATCAGCCAGTTGCCCACGATCGGCAGTCCGAGCCCGTAGGTGTAGTCCTCCGACTGCGGGAAGCAGGTGGTGCAGCCGGGAAGCGCGGTCGTCTTGCCGCGCAGGTCCGTCGACACCATGGCCTCGTAGGATTCGGCCGACAGTAGTTCACCCGTGCCGATGGCGACGGCCGTGTCGTGGAGGTCGTAGATGTTCGTGGTCTGGACGGCGCCGTGGGTGATGGTCCAGGACGGATTCCAATACGTGGATTCCTCGTAGAACGGTGCACCGGGCGGGATCTGCAGGGCCTCGCGCCGCTCGGACGAGAACGCGTGCAGGACGGGTTCGGGGATCGCCGCCGTCCCCGGATCCGTGGTGTCGTCGAGGCCGAGCGGACCGAGCACCTTGTCCTGCATGAGGTCTGTCATCGGCTGACCGGTGATCTTCTCGAGAGCCAACCCGAGGATGACGTAGTTGGTGTGGGCGTAGTTCCAGTTGGTCCCGGGTTCGTAGAGCAGAGGCTTGGGCGTGGCGAATGCCAGGAGTTCCTCAGGCGTCCAGTTACGGAATGGCGCCGCGTAGAGGGCGCGGTCGAATTCGGTGTTGCCGATGACGTAGTCGACGTAGCCCGAGGTCATCTGGGCGAGCTGGCGGAGGGTCACGCGGTCGGCGTGCGGAATGTCGGGCAGCCACTTCGACACCGTGTCGTCGAGACTCACCTTCTTCTCGTCGACGAGCTGGAGCAGCAGCGTGGACACGTAGGAGATGGCGACCGCGCCGTTACGGAAGTGCATGTCGGTGGTGGCGGGCACTCCGGTCATCGACTCGCCGAGCGCCTGGGTGACGATCTCCTTGCCGTCGACGGTGACACGCACGATCACCGCCTTCAGGTGACTCTCCGCCATGGTGTCGCGCACGATCTTCATCACGGCGTCGGCCTGCGCCGGATCGGCCGACGAGACGGCAGAACCGTTGCTCGCGTCCGCGGAGGAGGAATCGGGGGACGAGGTGTTCGCAGTGCACGCGGCCAGGAGAGCGAGGACGCACGTCAACAGGAGAACCCGCCGAGTCGGTGGCATACCCGAGCTTGGCAGATCCGGTCGGCCCCGGGAGTGAAACCCGTGGAGCCGGCCGGGATTCCGGTCAGGAAATCGGGCGGCGCAGATAGAGATCGCGCAACAGCGCCACCTCGGCGCCGTGATGGATGACCTCCCGGTTGATGTGCAATACCAACGCCCCCATCGGATAGTCCGCGAACGCTCCCTCGCTGGCGCCGCACGGCCGGGCGAACCCCTCGACGCCGAGGCTCCTGACACCTGCAGACCAGGCCGCATAGTTCTCGTCGAGTTGCGCGAGCGCCTCCGCCGCGGTGCCGGCGTACTCGAACGTCTGATAGTCGACGGGCGGCCCGCCGAAGTGACTGGCGATCCGCATCCCGAAGACGCCGACGACGAGATGCCCGAGCCGCCACGCGATGGTGGTGACCGGTGGCGGGTCCGGTTCGGGAAAGGCGAAGTCGATGGTGAACGCGCCACTTCCGGCCTGGACCGGCGCCTGCGACTGCCCGCGCGGGCGCACACTCCAGCCGTCCGGCGCGGGTTCCCAGAAATACTCCTCGTCGGACAGTCCCTCCAGCCGGGGACGCAACTGCTGCTCCCAGTGCCAGCCGAGCTGGTCGGCGAGTTCGCGCGGCCAGTCCATGTCGTGTCTCCCCTCGTCCTGTCTCCGATTCTCCCTGTCTCCGATCGGGACACCGGTCTCGAGACGGCTACCGCACACCGTCCGGGACCCGGACCCCCGGATGATTGGCCCGGAGGTTCATCGCCGCCAGCGTGACCGTCCGCTCGATCCGCCGCTGCCTCGTGTCCGGCTTCCTGGCTGACGCTATCCACTCCAGGATCAACCGGGTCGAAGACGGCGGAAACTTGTCGAAGTTCGCGCGCGCGGCGTCGTGTCGCCCAAACGCTTCCTGCAGATCGCCAGGGATGGTCGCGCTGTCCCCGTTCGCCGTGTTCTCCCAGGTCCCCTTGGCCTTGGCCAGATCGATGGCGGCGTAACCGTGCTCGGTCATCAGTCCCTGCTCGATCATCTCCGCCGCGCGCTGCCGGTTCACCCGGCTCCAGGTGCTGCGCGGGGTCCGCGGCGTGAAACGCAGTGCAGAACTGTCGGCGTCACGTCTGCGGTGCAGGCCGTCGATCCACCCGAAGCACAGGGCCTGCTCGACCGCCTCGTGGTAGCGCACGCTCGGCGTTCCGCTGTCCTTGTGGTGGATGATCAGCCAGACCTCCGTCTCGGACCGGCAGTTCTCCGAAAGCCAGGCACGCCACTGCGCGGTCGTGCGAGCGACGACGGTGTTCACGTCGTGGGTGTCCATCACGCGCCTGCCTTCGTAGCCAGAATGTCCAGGTAGTGCTGGTTGAACATCACGCCGAGGATGTTTCCGAACGGGTCGGCCACGGATGCGGTGACGAATCCGGGCCCGTGTTCGACCGGCTTTCCGTGCAGGGTGGCACCTAGCGACAGCAGCCGCTCGACGCTCGCGTCCAGATCGTCGACGTGCCAGTAGGTCATCGTGTTCTCGACACCGCGTGACCGGTCGGGCATCGCGAATCGGCTGTCGATGATGCCGAGTTCGTGCTGGTAGTCGCCGAGCCGGAACTCGATGTAGGCGGGTGCCCCCGCCACCGCGCGCACGAAATACGGCTCGACTCCGAGCAGTTCGGTGTACCAGGCCTGGGCGGCCGTGAGGTCGTCGGCGTAGAAGTTGACGGTGGTGAGTCCTCGCAACATGGGTGATTCCCTTCCTCGGTCGGTGACAACATTCATCCTCCAACCCAAAGTGCTCACCAATTGAGCACTTTCTGCGGGAAACTGAGGACATGCGCGCTGACCGACTCGTCGCCACCCTCCTGCTGATGCAGTCCCGGGGTCGAGTGACCGCCGCCGAGGTGGCGGACGAACTGGAGGTGTCCGTCGCGACTGCTCGCCGCGACCTGGAAGCGCTGTCCGCTGCGGGGATCCCGGTGTACCCGCAGTCGGGGCGTGGCGGCGGGTGGTCGCTCGTGGGTGGCGCTCGCACCGACCTCAGCGGGTTGTCCGCGACGGAGGCGCAGGCGCTGTTCCTTCTGGTCGGCCCCGCGGCCGCCGTCTCGGGCGAGGCCAAGGCCGCGCTGCGCAAACTCGTGCGGGCGCTGCCGCAGACCTTCCGGGCCGATGCCGAGGCCGCCGCCACTGCCTCCATGATCGATCCCACCCGGTGGGGCGAACGCGATCGCCGCAGGCCCGAGATGGTCGACCTGCTGCAGGCCGCCGTGATCCGGCGCCGGAAAGTGCGCCTGACGTACACGAACAGCGCCCGGCAACGGTCCGAGCGGCTCGTCGACCCGTGGGGTCTCGTCGACAAGGACGACATCTGGTATCTCCTGGCCGGGACCGAACGGGGACAGCGGACCTTCCGGGTCGACCGGATCGTCCACGCCGAATCGACGGAGCAGCCCGCCGAGCGCCCCGACGACTTCACACTCGCCGCGGCGTGGGAAGAGGTGGTCGGCGAGGTGGAACAGCGGCGTTCGACGACGTGGGCGACCGTGCTCATCGACGCCAGGTTCGTGCCGATCCTGCGCGATCACTTCGGGCGGCACTGCCACCGCGACGGTGAGGACGACGACGGTCGCGCCCGGGTCCGTCTCGCCGCACCGACCCCGTTGGACATCGCCCGGAACCTCGCCGGCTGGGGCTCGATGGTCGAGGTGCTCGAACCTCGATCGGTCCGGGCCGAGCTGGCCCGGATCGGCACGGAACTCGCCCACCACTATGCCGGCGAACATGGTGAGGGCGGATGACCGAGCCTCAGTCGGTCAGGTAGCGCTCCACCGTCTCGACCTTCGCTCGCAGCTGATCGCTTCGACCCGGCCGGATATCCGCTTTGAGAACCAGACTGACCCGCGGAAACTGTTCCAGCAGAACGTCCGTTGCACGCTTCACGACGGCCATCACCTCGTCCCACTCACCCTCGACGGTGGTGAACATCGACGTGGTCTCGTTGGACAGTCCGGATTCGCGGACCACCCGCACGGCCGCGGCGACCGCGGCACCGACGCTGTCGGAGTCCCCGCCCATCGGGCTGACGCTGAATGCCACCAGCATGTGCTCTCCTTCTCCGGGAATAGACGACCATCATCGAATCACCTCGTCCAGGCTTCCGCTGCACCCCGATCGCCCGCCCGAACAGGTGGTACCACAAACACACGTCGGGCGGCGTCCCTGATCAGGGGGCGCCGCCCGCGAGCACGAACGTCTGGTTACCAAGCTGCATGGTTGCGCGGGGTGAAATGTGGCCTCGGCGTCAGACATCCCCCCGCCTGACGCAAGCCCACCGCGCTGAGCCCAGATAGTGGGCTGTGCTTGTGCGTGGGTGCCTACAACTCGTGCTGGGCGCCACGACCGAGAGGTGGAATCTTCTCTTCCGGTCCGACCTTGGTCTGCCGTGGCTCCGTACCTCAGGTCTACCCCGCATGTCCGGATAAGGCAACGAACGTGGGCCAGGGCGCGCCGGCTGATGCTTCCCACTCGCCCGATACCCGAGCTGCACAGGTCACCGACCCGGTCCGCCGGGTACGACAGACCTCACTGCCGAGGCGTACAAAGGAAATACACCCGTGAGGCTCGGCGATGGTGAGACAAGCCGCCATCCGCGTGATCTACGTGGCAGGAAGAGCGATCTCCTCCAGCCACCCGCACAGAGAGGACACCGCATGGGAGTTCCGTGGGCATCACGGGCACGATCGGATGCGTACTGGGAGCAACAAGTCTCCGGCGAAGCGCGCAGCTGCGACAGCGGCGAAACCACAAAATCCGCATCCTCCGACACCCGCCCGACCCTGGCCGACCACAGCCTGACTCACCGCAACACTGACGCAACTGACGCCCCACCTGCAGATCACAGCGAGTGAATTCGCCGGCCTCGGGAGAAAGGACCCACACCCGACAGTCCGCACAGCGGCAACATCATTCAGTTTCAAGGGATGTCCGGTTCGTCAGGAGTCTGCCAGCCACGCCAGCACGCGGCCCCGCGACCAGCAGCGGCCGATAGCCTCGGCGGGCCGAGCCGACCGGTCGAACACGGCCAGGCCGATGAGGCTGTGCCCAGAGGCGTGGCGATCGCCGAGCGTGGGTATCGTCGGTGCGACTCCGACTCCCTCCACTGACACCCACGCCACCGGCCGGCCGCCTGCCGCTTCGTCGAGGCGGTCCAGGAAGCGCAGGCGACTCTCGCCCCGGAAGCGCGACAGCGCCCACGTCGTGGTGACGACAGGCAGGGCGTCCGCGGGCACCCGGGCGACGGCGTCGGGCATCACCTCGACGGCGTCGCCTTGCAGCAGCAGCGGAGGGGCCGTCGCCGCCAACGCCATCTCCGCGTCGAGCCTCGCGATCCGCTCGGGCTGATCCGGCCCCAGGCAGGCGCGCAACCATCGGGCCTCGTCCGCGTCGGTCACGTCGACGGGATCGAGGTCGACGCCGATCCGGGTGACGACCTCGGGCATCACTCGCGCCGGGACGGGCCGGTCTCCCACGATCGAAGCCGACAGCTGCACGGGAGAGGACGGGTCGCCCAACGACTGTCCGTTGCTGTACGTGATGCCCACACGGTCGACATTGAGGTTGAGCCCAGCCGAACAGCCCACGTCGATCAGCCCCACCGCATTCGCGCCGACCCGGCGCGCCGCCTCGGCAATGGCCGGATACAGCACGGTGTAGCGTCCGGTCTCGTCGGGCCGCGTCTTCCGGCGCACGGCGAGAGCCACGACCGAGTCGGTCATCCGCAGCAGGGTGTCGACCGCCGCGTCGGCAGCAGCGTCGCCGTCCGTAGCGGCATAGGCCGAGGCAAGCCCCGGAGCGCGACCGGCGAGGGCGAGGTCGTGCAGCGCGGCGAGAATCACCGTGGGGTGTCGCTTGCGCGCCGGGGCTGCCTCGATGGCGCGCAGCGCCTCGTCGGACTCACTCAGTGCGACGGCGACGCGCCGGTACAGCGGTGACGTTTCGGCGGCATCGACCTCACCGAAGTGTCGGTACACCTGAGCGAGTGTGCGGGCCCTACCCACGAATGCAGCGCTTCCTGCGGTCACCTGACATCGCCGCTGATTCTAATGGCGAGCACTCCAACGTGACAGGAGATCACGCCGTTCGGGGCAGGGACGACCCGGTAAGCGCACCGGCGCGCGCCTGCCGCCGCAGCGCCTCCAGATTCTGCCGCATCTGCGGCCGCATGTCCCGGTGCTGTGGCTGCAGGCGTGAGTAGAGCGAGAGCAGCGGGCGGTACGGCAGTACGTCGATCCGATACGAATGCGTCACCCGGGTCCCGTCGCCGTCCGCTCGGAAGGTGTATGACCAGGTGGTCGAGTCGTGGTACAGCGGGTTGCGCCGATCCGACACCGCGCGGAATGCGAACGTCCTGCCCGGCTCGGCGGCGGTCACCTCGCAGACCCGGGACCAGCGCATGTGATGTGCACGGTTGTGCCCCCGGAATCGGGCGCCCACGGTCCCCGGCGGCCGTCCCGGTAGCCACGCGCAGCTGCGGCACTCGGGGCTGCGTTCGCTGATTCGGGTGACGTCGGCGACCGCGTCGTAGAGCTGCCGAGCCGGGGCGTCGATCCACAATTCTGCCGAGCCGTCGGTGCGGGGTGGCTGGTGGAGCCGGGGGCTCACGTCGAGGTCGGCGCCCCACCGGGCGGCGCACGCCCGCCGATATGGTCGTTTGAACGCATGGATCAGCATGAACCGGGTGGCCGGATCGACTTTGCGGACGGTCACGTCGTAGTCTTCCCGGTCGACACCGTCGACGATCCAGTGAGCTTCGATGCCCAGCTCCCGCTTGGTCTTCGAGGCGATGAACACCTGCTGCTCCACGTCGTCCCACTGACGACGGGTCAGGGTGCGGGCGACGATCGGCATCATCTCGTCCTCTTCGCGCTGCAGATGCGGCAGCAGAACCTGTTCGAGAACGGTGAGGGAACGCGAAAGGTCTTCTCGGGCAGCCGGATGCGCACGGTAGTCGGCTGCCGCGGCGGTGACCCGCTCCATCTCGGGGCCGATTCGCGCATGGTCGGCGTCCATCACGTCGAGCAGTGCTCCGGCGGCCGGGTTCAACTCGCGGACCAGCGGCCACAGCCCACGGTCCTCGCCGGTGTGGTGCAGGTGCAGGAAATGCATCATCCACACGAGGTGATCGGCGAGTGCGACCCGCTGGGTCCGCGCGGGCGGAGGTATTGTGCGCAGCACCCGAGAGGCGCGGGCGATATCGCGGCGCAGTGCGCTGTGAACGATGCGCATGATACGAGTGTCGGCGGGAGGCAGAGTGTCGGTTGTCATGACCTACTCCAAACAAAAGCGCCCGTGTGTCACACCGGGCGGTCGAGGATTTCTTCGATGCGGTCGATCAACCATGACTCGTAACGGTCGCGACTCCAACCGCATTCGTTCACGAGCAGGGCGTAGACCTGGTCGCCGGTCTGGACCCACAGTTCGTCGACCTGACCAGCATCGGCGTGATGGCCCGTGATGAGGTGTGCGACGTCGGCGACCGAACGCCTGCGCTGCCCCTCCAGGTCGGCTGCCACCGCTGCGAGCGTGGCATCCGCCGTCGCCCCCTGACGGATCGCCACGGCCAGGCGGTAGATGCGCTCGTTGATCCTGGCGATCATGCGCGATCCCATCTCGATGCGGTCGCCGGTCGTGCGCCCCGTACCGATCGCCGTGTAGACGGGCCGGTCGGCCAACGGCACCTGTGCGTCGTCGCCGACGATGGCGACCTCGAGCGCCGCCTTCAACAGGTGGGCTTTGGATCCGAACGTCGTGTAGACCGTTTCGACGGAGACCGCCGAGGCCCGCGCGACATCCCTCATGCCGGTGCCGACCCAGCCGTGCTCGGCGAACAGCCGGGTGGCGGCCTGCAGTACGACCGCCCGCGTCTGAGCTGCCTGCATCCGACGCAGCGGAGAGCGGTAACGGCGGGTCCCGGATCCGCCCGGCTCCGCCGAGTCGTAGTCGACCGTCGCCATACCCCAACCCTAGAACGCGCGGGTTTTCAATACAATGCTGTTCCAGCGATTTCCGGGAGGTCCCGCCCGAGTCCGGACACGTTCGCCGAGATGGGACTGGCGAAGTGTCTCAGTCCGCTGGAATTGCGAGATGCCCGGGCGGAACCAGAGTTGCCGCGACGGTGGGGGCGCAGCGGCCACTCCGATCCGCAATGATCAAATCGAGGCAACCTTCAACGACTACGACACGTACGCGTCGGCGTATGACGCCGGTATCGAGAACAACGTGTACAACGCCCTGCACGAACGACCCGCGACATTGGCGCTGGTCGGCGACGTCGCAGGCCGGAAAGTACTGGATGCGGGGTGCGGCAGCGGTGCGCTCTCACGCGCACTCGTCGCCGCCGGTGCTGCCGTCACCGGCGTCGATCTCAGCACGGGTCTGCTCGCGATCGCCCGGACGCGCCACGGCCACGACGTGCCGTTGATCCGGGCGGACCTCAACCAGCAGTTGCCCATCCGGTCATCGACCTTCGATGTCGTCGTCGCCTCGTTGGTCATGCACTACGTCCACGATTGGTCGAGACCGTTGACCGAGTTTCGCCGGGTACTCGTGCCATGCGGGTGCGGCGTCATCTCGACCCATCACCCGTTCGTCGACTTCAGGCTTGCCGGGGAGGGCGACTATCTCGGAACGTACGAGTTCACCGAGGAATGGGTGAAGTCCGGCGAGACCTTCCACCTGAAGTTCTGGCACAGGCCGCTGCACGCCATGTTCGACGCATTCACCGCAGCAGGATTCACCGTCGAACGCGTTTCGGAGCCACGACCCTGTGCGGCGGTGCGCGCTCGCTCCCCCGAGCACTTCGATCGGCTCAGCCGTGAGGCACCGTTCATCTTCTTTACGCTGCGCGTCAGGGAAAGTGCATCAGCTTCCTGGCGAGGGTGAAGAGACGGCGGGCGAGCCTCACCACGGGCAAGCCCAGAGGAAGCAGGATGACCGTCACGCAGAGCACCCCACCGACCAGCCACACGACCGCCGCGACAATGCCCAGCACCGTGCCGAGCACAGCCGTGAGAATGCCCAGCACCACGTCGAGCAGGCCCCGCAATAATCGCATGACAACCTCCTGACCTCCTGGTTCCAGTCTGCGCGCCGACGGGCCGAAGCGCACCTCTCGAAGCCGCCCGTCAGGGAAGGGAATACCGCTGCACCGCGAACCGTTGACACACTCGACGGTGTTCGACCCAATGCCCCGGGTGTCACATTGAAAAATTGTCGCTTCGAGCGACCACTTGCCGAGAGGCGCACTGGCGGGCACCGTCACCCCCCGATCTGGTCAGACCTACATTGCGTAGCGTGCCTGGGAAGGAAGCGAAGCCGCTGACACCGTCAGGTGCCGGCGGCTTCTTGCGTGCGCAGACGAATGTGGGCACCACTAGCGTGACTGCATGGCACTCATCGGGATCGAACGGCTGCGCTAGATGTAGTTCCCAGGGAGGTTGTGAACGGCGTGGCAGGTAGGCGAGGGCCTCGGGTATCGGTGTGGTCACCGCCCTGCCCAACTCGTCGTCGACGAACATCGGCCGCTGCGCCGTGCCTCCGAACGGTTCCAGGGCTCACCGGCAACAGCCAAGAAATGGGCCGACCGCTATCGATACGCTCGCGCAACGCCGAGAACGGAAGCTGTTGGGACAGTTCACGTTCAGATAGGTAGTTTGACGTACCAATCGTTATCGGCAAATTATGGGAGATACTACATCTCGCCTCTCAACGGTCTCGAGAGTTGCACCGGGCGGGCACCACAACTCGACCGCGCTCTGGTCTCACACGCCTGGACAGGCAACACCCCCCGGTTATCAGTGAGCGTCGCGGAAAGCTTGCTCGATGTCCGCGGGTGCGCGGACCGCGACTTGGCGGTTCTTCCTGCTCGGGCTGCGCGGCCTCTTCACTCTCGTCGGGTCTGGCCTCTCTCCTCGTTCTGCTCCCCTCCCTCGTCCTCGGGTAGCTATGCGTCTTCCCACTCCTGTTCGCCCTCTGCAGGCTCGTCACCCTCGAGGGGCGCTTCCTCACCCACTCCCCCACCAGGTCCACGCCGCTCGACTGGAGCGGGCGAAGACCGCGTACACCGTCCGGACCTGAGGGAACTCGATCGGCAGTTGCCGCCAGGCGATACCACCGCGCACGAGGTACAGAAAACTTCATGCCGATGCAATCCCCGGCGCGCCGTCCCCAACCGGCGAAACGGGGAAACGCGCGCGCCATCGTCGCGGTCGGCCGTTCCATCCTCGTGATCATTACACCCGACACATCAACCCTGAGGTCAAGAGACGCAATCACTTTCGTGGGCTAGAGGCTCTAGGCCACACTGTCACACTCCGTGAATAGAACCGACCATTTGCTCTGTGGATTACTACCGGATGGGTGCCCTTGTATCCACAGACTTTCGTGACTTAAGGTGGAGTGCGCGCATCGCGCGGCGTGTCGGGGCCTGGGCGGGTTGCGTTGATAGACAGGCTAAATAGCCCTCCTAAGGATTGATCATGTCCACCAGGCCCACCGTATCGACGGTACAAGGACCCAGTTGTCCCCCGGCCGGCTCGTCACCAAGAATGCACGAGCGGGCATCGCCGGCACTCAGGCGCAGCTGGTCAGTTTTCCTCAGGTCGGCGGAGCCTCCCAAACGGGGGCGACACGTCGAGAGGTCTTGGTGGCAACCATCCGCACCATCGCCGGCATGGGCGGACTTCATGGCTCGGCGCCTCATCCCACAACGTCGGCCGATTCGCCGCCCCAGTCAATGAACCACACCAGCTTTCCCCGTGCTGGAGGAGGACGCCACGGGTGGTGCGCGCTCAGACGAAAGCTCCTGCAATAAGTTCGAGGGACCTCTTCACGTCGATGCACCGGCGAGTGACACCGAAGTGTCGCATCCCTCACACGCCGAGAACCGGGCAAACGATGTTTACCAAGACGTTGTTGATCGACAACTACGACTCCTTCACCTACAACCTCTACAGCTTTCTCAGCGAGGTCAACGGGTGCCCGCCGACGGTGGTGCGCAACGACGTCGACTGGCGTGCGATCGAACTGACCGAGTTCGACAATATCGTGATCTCTCCGGGGCCCGGTCGTCCAGCACGCGAACGCGACTTCGGCATCAGCTCGCGGGCCATTCTGCAGGGTGGGCTTCCGACGCTAGGAGTGTGCCTCGGCCATCAGGGTTTATGCCAACTGTTCGGTGCGCATGTCGTCTTGGCACCAGAGCCGCGGCACGGTCGCAACTCAGCGGTATTCCACGACGGAAGAGAATTGTTCGCGGGCCTCCCCTCGCCCCTGTCGGTCGTCCGGTACCACTCTCTCGCCGTCGACGATCTCCCTGATGAGCTGGAGCCAACTGCGTGGACATCCGACGGAATTCTCATGGGGGTAAGGCACCGCCAGCGCCCGCTGTGGGGGGTGCAATTTCATCCGGAGTCGGTCTGCACCGACCATGGACATGAACTCCTCGCCAACTTCCGTGACCTCACTCCGACCCGCCGGAAGGGATCCGCCCCGAAGCCTCGACGTCGGCCGCGGACCTTGTCGCCATACGTGGTGGAAACACGACGGATAGATCGGCGAGTCGACCCACAGACGGTGTATGAGCGCCTGTTCGCAGACGGCCCCAACAGTTTTTGGCTCGACGGCAGCTCCACAGTGGAGTCGGACGCCCGCTTCACCATCATGGGCGACGCCTCTGGCCCACGCGCCGAGTACATCACGTACGACGTCGCGGACGGCACCGTCCTGGTGCACCGTTCCGGTGTTCCGGCCGGCAAACGACGCGTGCGATTCTTCGACTATCTCGACGAACAGTTGCGGGCCCGCGCTGTGCCGCCATCGCCGGACCTGCCGTTCTCGTTCAATCTGGGTTACGTGGGCTACCTGGGCTACGAGTTGAAGGCCGAAGCCGACGGCAATGCGCAACACTCCGCGGACACACCGGACGCTGCCCTGGTCTTCGCCGACCGCGCAGTCGTGATCGACCACGTCGACGGCAGCTGCTACCTGCTGGCGCTCAGCGAGCAGGCCCACGAACCCGAAACCCGCGACTGGATGCGCCGTACGGCCCAGGTAATCAACCGATTGCCCGTCACGACCGACGATGCGCTTCCCGCGCGGCCGCTCATCAGGTCGGCGGCAGACCCGCGCATGACGCTGCGCCACAACCGTGAAACCTACCTCGACAAGATCCGTACCTGTTTGGAGAACATTCGCGTCGGCGAAACGTACGAAGTGTGCTTGACGAACCACGCCCAGATCGATGTCGAGATAGACCCCGTCGAAACCTTCGCCTACCTCCGATCGATCACTCCAGTGCCCTACGCAGCACTCCTGAGGTTCGAGGCAGCGGACATACTCAGCGCCTCCCCCGAGAGGTTTCTGCGCGTGGACGCCGACCGGGTAGTGGAGTCCAAGCCGATCAAGGGCACCCGGCCGCGGGGAACAACCGCTGCGACGGACGACGCGCTCCGCCAGGACCTGCTGACGAGCGAGAAGGACCGGGCCGAGAACCTCATGATCGTCGACCTCGTGCGCAACGATCTCTCACGAGTCTGCACTCCCGGTTCTGTGCACGTACCGCGATTGTTCGACGTCGAAACCTACGCACCGGTCCACCAACTCGTGTCGACGGTGCGGGGGATGCTGCGCAGCGACGCGACTGCAGTCGGGTGTGTGCGCGCCTGCTTCCCGGGTGGCTCGATGACCGGAGCACCGAAGATTCGCACCATGGAAATCATCGATCGGCTGGAGGAGGGGCCGCGAGGCGTGTACTCGGGCGCCCTCGGCTGGCTGTCCATCAACGGCACCGCCGACCTCAGCATCGTCATCCGAACCATGGTGTCCCGGCACGGGACAGTGAGCTTCGGGATCGGGGGCGCCATCGTCGCATTATCCGACCCCGACGAAGAGTTCACCGAGACCCTGGTCAAGGCGGCCGCCATGCGCAGGGCCCTCACGATCAGCGCCGGCAGATCCCTCGCCCTCGCCCACAGCGTTGGTCCGCAGACCTCGAGTGACGCCATCGATCGAGCCAGGCGACGACTCTCGCGGGCCGAACTGGGCGGTGTAGAAGTGTGGGTCTGCCCCGGTGTGCCGGCACCCAGGGCCAACACCGAACTTGTACTTGCCGAGGCCCTCGCCGATATTTCACATGTCACGACTCCAGTGGTCGTGGATCTGTGCACCGGTTCGGGAGCAATCGCCCTGGCAATCGCGCATGCCCGAGCCGATGCCGGTGTACATGCCGTGGATGCGGATCCGACAGCCCTGAACGTGGCACGACGCAACATCGAACGTCAGATCCGCCTCGGCGAGAGCCCGATCGTGCTTCACGAAAGCGCCGTCAGCACGCCCAATCTACTGTCCGGCCTTGCCGGAACGGCCGATCTGGTCCTCGCCCGTCCACCGTGCATTGCCGACGACGAAGACCTTCCCTCACAGTGCGGCGAGTACCGCCGACGCGCCTTGGTCAGCGGCACAGATGGGCTGAAGCACGCCCGGCAAACGATTGTTGCGGCGGCACGGCTCCTGCACGCGGGCGGCAGCCTCGTCGTCGAGCACCGTCCCGACCGCTACACGACAGTGCTCGCACTACTCGGCGAGAACAAGTTCTTCGCCAACGTGGCAACACATTTCGATCAGACGGGAGACGCGGTTTACACCACGTGTGCGCGGACATCCATGCAACTCCAGCACGCCGAGGTCGGGCCCGAGCCCAACCCTTGCACGCCTCCTGGTGCGAAGAGCAGATCGGAGAAGAGTCGTGGACGCCGTCCCGCCACCGATTCCAGGAATTGAAATGCGCTCGGGAGCCCTTCCGTCGGAGGCATGCCGTTTATCTGCCGCACAAAAGGGAATCTGGTTCGCCCAGCAACTGGCCGGCGAGCTCCCGATCACGATCGCGCAGTATGTCGAGGTCTTCGGCGAGTTGGATATCGATTTGCTCGAGGCGACCAGTCGCGTGGCGGCCAGGGAGTTCGGTTCCGGGTTCTTACGCCTGGTCGATCACGACGGCGAGCTGTATCAACTGGTCGACGATTCTTCCGACAGCGGAATCCGGCGAATCGACTTTCGCGCGGAGGACGACCCGAGCGTCGCCGCGCAGCAGTGGATGCGCAGCGAGTTCAGCACCCCGATAGACCTCCTCCACGATGCGCTCGCAGTCTCGGCGATCCTCCGAGTCGGCGACCGGCACTACTACTGGTACTCACGCGTTCACCACATCGCCCTCGACGGCTACGGCGCCATGACGCTGATGCAGCGTATTGCCGAGTTGTATACGGCCGCAGTTGCCGGTGTCGAGGACCCGCCGCTCCGCGTGCTGGACCTCGCACAGATCGTTGAAATCGATGCTGCCTACCGGAACTCGGATCGCTTCGAGGCGGATCGGCGGTACTGGGCGGAACGGACCTCGGGACTGCCGGAACCTGCGAGCCTGGCGGGGCGGTCGGCGCCCGTCGAGGCGCATCCGCGAGTGGCCAGCGCGGCCTTGTCACACGACGTAGCCTCAATGCTCGATTCGGTCGCAACGAAGCACAACTCGAGTGCGGCAACGGTCTTGGTCGCTACTCTTGCCGGCTTCCTGTGCCGGATGACAGGCAGATCGGACATCGTTCTCAGTCTGCCGGTTTCGGCCCGAACGACCGCACCGCTGCGACGCTCAGGTGGGATGTTGGCCAATGTCGTGCCGCTGCAACTCGAGGTGGGCGCGGACGTGACGATCGGGGCGCTGATCCACTCCGCCCAGCTCGAGTTGACCGGGGCGCTGCGGCGGCAGCGGTACCGCCGTGAGGACATCTGCCGTGATCTCGGCAGGGACATCAGCCGCAATCGCTCGTTTGGTCCGACTCTCAACATCATGCCGGCCGACCGAGAGATCCGGCTGGGCCCGCACCTCGGCCGGCTGCACGTGTTGACCTCCGGGCTCGTCGACGATCTTTTCGTGAACATCTACCCGAGCGTGGGCGGCACCACGACGCACATCGACTTCCAAGCCAACCCGAGCCTGTACGACGACGACATTCTCAAATGTCATCACGACCGCTTGTTGTCCTTTCTCGACCGCTTCCTTTCTGCCGATGCGGGGAGCCGGGTCGGTGACCTCGACATCCTCGACGCCGACGAAAAACGGAACCTGCTCGACCGCACCGGCGGCCCCGAACACCCCGCAACGACACTGCCCCAACTGCTCACCACCGCCGCAGCACACAACCGCACCGCACCAGCGGTGACATACGAAGACCACCACCTGTCCTACGAACAACTCGACACCGCATCCTCCCAACTGGCACGGATCCTGATCGCCGAAGGCATCGGCACCGAAGACACCGTCGCCATCGCACTCCCCCGCTCCCTCGAAGCGATCCTGGCAATCTGGGCGACCACCAAAACCGGCGCCGCGTTCCTCCCCATCGACCCGAACTACCCGAAAGACCGCATCACCCACATGCTCTCGGACTCCCGAGCCGCACTCGGAGTAACCACCACCGAGCACGCCACCACCCTGCCCAAACCACTGCCCTGGCTCCTCATCGACACCCCCGACCTCGAAACCCGCTGCAACACCATGGATTCAGATCCAATCACCGACACCGACCGACTCCGACCCCTACACACCACCAACACCGCCTACCTGCTCTACACCTCCGGCTCCACCGGCACCCCCAAAGGCGTCGTCGTCACCCACCAAGGGCTGGCCAACCTCGCCGCCGAACAACGCGAACGATTCACCATCACCCCCGACTCCCGCACCCTGGCCGTGGCATCCCCGAGCTTCGACGCCTCGGTCTTCGAACTACTCCTCGCCACCGGAACCGGCGCCACCATGGTCATCGCCCCACCCACCGTCTTCGGCGGCGACGAACTCACCCACCTCCTCCACACCACCCACGTCACCCACGCCGTGATCACACCGGCCGCACTGGCCACCATCGACCCCACCCACCTCCACACCCTGCACACCGTCCTCTCCGCCGGCGAGGCCTGCACCCCCGACCTGCCCACCCGCTGGGCCACACCCACCGACACCTCCCCCACCCACACACCCCGCCGCTTCTTCAACGGCTACGGCCCCACCGAAACAACCGTGATGAGCAACTGCAGCGGACCACTGCCACCCGGCGGCCCGATCACCATCGGCGGCCCGATCCGCGGCACCCACGCCTACGTCCTCGACGACCGACTCCGCCCCGTCCCCACCGGCGTGACCGCAGAACTGCACCTCGCCGGAATCCAGCTCGCCCGCGGATACCACAACCGGCCCGCACTGACCGCCGAACGGTTCGTCGCCAACCCCTACGGCCCACCCGGCCAACGCATGTACCGCACCGGCGA